>NZ_CAWUDG010000002.1:0-491621 GCF_963920885.1 Anabaena sp. CCY 0017
GATGCCTTCGGCGAGCGCAGCTATCGCACCAACCTCACAAAATCGCGTTGCTCCCTTCGCCATCTACCAGTGGTAGATCACAAAAATCATGTAATAGGATATATCACACCTGAAGCAATTCGTCAAGTAATCCAACCAGCAAATTTATTGAGGCTACGCACCGTATCAGAAGTAACTGTCAATCAAGATATTTATGCCCCGTTGACTGCCAAATTACTTGATATTGCCGAGCTGATGAATGATCAAAACATCAGTTGTGTCGTCATAGCAGAACCTGATGCGACAGGACGCATTATCCCCCAGGGAATCATCACTGAACGGGATATTGTGCAGTTTCAAGTCTTAGGGCTGGATTTTACCCAAATTCAAGCTCAAACTGTGATGAGTACACCTTTATTTTGTGTCTGTTCTCAAGATTCCTTGTGGTTTGCTAATCAAGAAATGCAACGGCGACAATTGCGGCGATTAGTTGTCACCAGTGAAACTGGGGAATTTCTAGGAATTGTCACTCAAACCAGCTTTTTGCAATTGTTTGACCCCTTAGAAATGGCTAGCGTAATTGCGGCTTTACAGCAACAGGTTACAGCGCAGGGACAAGAACTCAAACAGACTAACCAGCAATTGCAACAGGAAATCATACAACGCCGGCAGACAGAAGACAAACTGCATCAAGCTTATACAACTTTAGAACAACAAGTTGCACAACGAACCGCCGAACTATCCCAAGCCAATGCACTGTTACAGCAAGAAATCGAGGAACGCCAGCAAACAGAAGTAGCACTCAGGAACAGCGAAGCCCAGGCTTGGCAACAATTGGCAGAAATTGAAAGCATCTATGCTTCTGTACCCATTGGACTGAGCTTTATGGACACCAACTTGAGATTTGTCCGCATCAATGAACATTTAGCCCAGATTAATAACGTGCCAGTGGCGGAGCATATTGGGCGAACCCTGCGGGAAGTATTACCAAATCTCAGTGACAAATTAGAGCCGCTTTATCAACAAGTCATTCAGTCCGGCTTACCCATCATTAACCGCAAAGTTCGTGGTACTACCCCTGCCCAACCAGGTATTGAACGTCACTGGCTAATTAACTACTACCCACTTAAAGGGCATGATGGTGAAATGCTTGGTGTTAACTCAGTAGTACAGGATGTTACCGAACGCCAAAGCACAGAAGAAAAGCTACGGTATCAAGCACAAATTATCAACCAAATCCATGATTCGGTAATTGCCACTGATCTTAAAGGTTATATTACCAGTTGGAATCACGGTGCAGAAATCTTAACAGGTTACGCAGCTACCGAAGTGATGGGTCAACATATCTCGCTGCTATATCCAGGTGAACTGGATGATGTACTAGAAAATCAGGTGATTGCTCCTCTCTTAGAAACAGGAGAGCATGAAATTGAAGTGATCATGCAAAATAAGTTTGGCAAAAGATTTGATGCTCTTTTGTCACTGTCGTTATTACGTAGTCCTAATCAGACTCCTATCGGCATGATTGGCTACTCTATAGATATCACAAAGCGCAAACGAGCCGAAGAGAAAATCCGCGAACAAGCAGCCCTGATTGATATTGCCTCAGACGCAATTTTTGTTTGCAATCTGGAAAGGCGGATCTTATTTTGGAATCAAGCTGCTGAGGGTATTTATGAATGGTCAGCAGCCGAAGTCCTGGGCAAGAATGCCAATGAAGTTCTATTTAAAAAAGCTTCACCGCAACTAGAAGCCGCTCGTTTAAGTGTTTTAAAAGATAATTCCTGGCAAGGAGAGTTACATCAAGTCACTAAACATGGCAAAAAAATCATTGTGCAGAGTCGATGGACACTAGTACGTGATGAATTTGGGAAGCCAAAATCAATCTTAATTGTTAATACCGAAATTACCGAGAAGAAACAACTAGAAGCTCAATTTCTGCGGACTCAACGGTTAGAAAATCTTGGTATCCTAGCCAGTGGGATTGCCCATGATTTAAACAACATTCTCACACCGATTCTGACCAGTACTCAACTGCTACCCGTGAGACTAGGCAATGTGGATGAGCAAAGTCGCCAACTCCTAAAAATGCAGCAAGACAGTGCCAAACGTGGTGCAGAGTTAATTAAGCAAATTTTGTCCTTTTCTCAGGGAGTCGAGGGAAAGCACTTTCCGTTACAAGTTAGACATTTATTAAGAGAAATTGAGCAGCTTGTTAAAAGTACATTTCCCAAATCAATTGAAGTTCAAACTTATATACCAAATACAATTACTTCGATCATAGTTGCTGATCCTACTCAAATTCATCAGGTGCTAATGAACCTGTGTGTCAATGCTCGTGATGCCATGCCTAATGGCGGTACTCTACGTTTAGAAGCAGATAATTTCTTCGTTGATGAACATTATGCCCAGATGAATCCAGAAGCCAAGGTTGGCAGCTACATTGTGATTACTGTATCAGATACAGGATGTGGCATACCACGAGAGCTATTAAAACGAATTTTTGAACCCTTTTTCACTACTAAGGAATTCAGTAAAGGCACAGGCTTAGGACTTTCAACAATTATTGGTATTCTCAAAAACCACGGCGGTTTTATTAATGTTGACAGCACGGTAGACTTAGGTAGTAATTTTAAAGTTTATTTGCCAGTCTCTGACCAAATAGTCACAGAGGAAACTTATAAAAGTGAGATACCCCAAGGCAATGGTGAATTAATTTTGATTGTCGATGATGAAGACAGTATTCGAGCGACTAACAAAGCTACTCTAGAAAGTTACAATTACAAAGTTATCACTGCTAATGATGGTATAGAGGCTGTTTCAGTTTACGCCCAACATAAAGATGAAATTAGTTTGGTATTAATGGATATAGAAATGCCATCAATGGATGGTATACGAGCTATTCAAGTTTTATGCAAACTTAATTCAGCTATTAAGATTGTCGCTATGAGTGGGTTAGTATCGAATCGCGAGCGCATCAAAGAAATTGGGGCTTGTGTGCCAGCATTTTTGTCAAAACCATACACTATTAAGGAATTAATAGAAACCGTGCAATTTGTTTTAAATAATCATTCTTAGTCATTTCTCGGTCGCCGCCGTCGGCGAGAAGTAATGGGGATGAGAATTTGGTTCAGACTACGTAATTGTTCAGATGTCCCCATGCAAATCAGGGTATCTCCTGGTAATAAAACAGTATCGCCAGTGGGACCACCAATGAGATGACCATCAGCACGACGAATGGCTATTACTAATGCCCCGGATTGCGATCGCAATCTCGCTTGTCTTAAAGTATGCCCCACAAAAGGATAAACCGCAGGGTCAAGTAAAAATTCTTCCATGTAAAACTGGCGGTCTGTACCGGAGATGAAACCATCGACAAAATCCAAAACCTGCGGTCTGAGAGCAGCAGCAGCCATGCGCTTACCACCAGTAATATAGGGTGAAACTACGGTATCAGCCCCACCACGTTGTAATTTTTTGACAGATTCTTCTGTACTTGCTCGTGCGATCGCGCGAATTTTCGGATTCAGTGTTTTTGCTGTTAAAACTGTATATAAATTTTCAGCATCTGAAGGCAATGCAGCCACTATACAAATCGCTCGTTCTACACCAACTTTCAATAACGTTTCATCCAGAGTCACATCACCTTGGTATGTTATGTAGTTTTGTGCTTGTGCATCTTCCACAGATTCCAGATTTGCATCAACCACCACAAAAGGTACGCCCTCCGCCTGAAATTCCTTGGCAATTTGACGACCCGTGCGACTAAATCCACAGATGATGTAATGTTTTGTCAGCGATTCCATTAGCCTTCTCTGTTGCCGTAGTCTCATTCCTTCTTGAAAGTAGCCTTGAATTACTGCTTCTGTAAATCTGTTGACCATGTAACCGATAGTGACTACACCCAACAAAATCAAGGCAATTGTAAATAATCGTCCTCGGCTACTCAAAGGATTAGTCTCGCCAAAACCCACGGTGGTTAAGGTGATCACTGTCATGTAAGCCGCTTCTTCCCATGACCAACCTTCTACGAACTTGTACCACAAAGTGCCAGTCAGGACAACGCCAGCCAGAGAAATCGCCCCCACTGTTAGCTCTTTTTGCAGTCGTCGGTATTTTTTCTCAAGTACAGAATACAAAGTTTTTTCACCGATACCATTTTTTTGCAGGATATTTAACAGTTAGCCTACAAAAAAGTATCAGATTTGTGAAATAAAATGTAATTTTTAAGATTTTCTAGCAAACTAGTAAGTGAGTATTAAAATTAAAGACTTATCAGGAGGCGCGATCGTGAGCATAGAAACTCTCATTGAGCAAGCTACCATCCCCCCAACATCAGGTTCTATGTCATCTAGCCCTTTTGACGCTAATAGCTTCGATGAAGCAGTCATGTCAACTTATGGCCGGTTTCCCCTAGCTTTAGACCGGGGTTCTGGCTGTCGCGTTTGGGATACCCAGGGACGGGAATATCTGGACTTTGTAGCCGGAATTGCCACTTGCACCCTCGGACACGCCCACCCAGCTATGGTGGAAGCGGTGACACGCCAAATCCAAAAGCTGCATCATGTTTCTAATTTGTACTATATTCCCGAACAAGGTGAATTAGCCAAATGGTTAGTTGAACATTCCTGTGCTGATAGTGTATTTTTCTGCAACTCTGGGGCTGAGGCTAACGAAGCTGCTATTAAACTGGCGCGGAAATATGCCCACACAGTTCAAGAAATTGACAAACCGATTATTTTAACAGCCAATGCTAGTTTCCACGGTCGGACTTTGGCGACTATTACCGCTACCGGACAACCGAAGTATCAAAAACATTTTCAGCCTTTAGTTCCTGGTTTTGAATATGTGCCTTATAACGATATTAACGCTATAGAGGTAGCAATTAGTGAATTAGATGAAGGAGATTATCGTGTAGCGGCCATTTTAATTGAACCGTTGCAAGGAGAAGGCGGTGTGCGTCCTGGTGATGTAACTTACTTCCAAAAGCTGCGGCAAATTTGTGACGAAACTGGCGTTTTGTTGATATTTGATGAAGTGCAAGTTGGCATGGGACGCAGTGGTAAGTTATGGGGTTATGAACATCTGGGAGTAGAACCAGATATCTTCACCAGTGCTAAAGGTTTGGGTGGCGGTATCCCCATCGGGGCGATGATGAGTAAGAAGTTCTGTGATGTTTTCCAACCAGGAGAACACGCCAGCACTTTTGGCGGGAATCCCTTTGTTTGTGGTGTAGCGCTGGCTGTTTGTCAGACTTTGGAAAAAGAGAATATTTTGCAGAATGTGGAAGACCGGGGTATACAGTTGCGAAATGGCTTAAATGCGATCGCGGCTAAATATCCTCACCATATTTCTGAAGTCCGGGGCTGGGGTTTAATTAATGGGATGGAGTTAAAAGCAGATGTGGCGCTAACTGCCGCTGATATTGTCAAGGCTGCTATAAATCAGGGCGTTTTGCTAGTACCAGCCGGTCCGAAAGTTGTCCGGTTTGTCCCGCCGTTGATTGTGACTGAGGCGGAGGTGAATTTGGCTTTACAAGCTGTGGAACAGGCGATCGCCTCTCTGACAGCTTAAGCCATAATCAGCGAGGATGGGTTTTTCTGCCTGTCTCTCGCTTTTTTTAACGAACCACAGAGGCGCAGAGAACACAGAGGGAGGAGGGACGACGAGATAACTGTTAACTGTCTACCGGATGTTGTCCATAATATGGTAATGCATCGAACCAATGAGGATGTTTACCTTGTTGCCATTCTAAATAAGCTAGTTCTAAAATACTGCTGACTGTTGCCGCTAAACCAGATGTGGCTTTAATTAGTTGATATTCACTCTGCCAATTGGTTAAGGTTTCTTGCCATACTTCTGGTGTAAATACTGTATCTGGTAATAAGGCTGTGATACTCAAGTTGTCAGCAGATATTTGGTACATAGCACCGAAGATTTTACCCCGTTGTGCTGCCATTTCTACGGCTATTACTGCTGGTTTTGATTGATTTTGGCCTTTGTTCGCCCAGGCTACTGCTGCTAAGGTGGAAATGGCAAATACGGGTATATTTAACTGTTGTCCCAAGGTGCGGGCAATGACTACGCCAATTCGAGTCCCTGTAAAACCTCCTGGTCCTTTAGCTACGGCAATAAATGCTACGTCTGCCCAGGTTTGGGGTTGGATAAATTCTCTTAAATATTCATGTACGTAACTAGATAAATCACGCCCCAAATCCCAAGTATCAGCGCGAGTTTCACCAGCAAAATTACTGATAGCCAACCCCAGTTCGGGTGTTGTGGTGTGTAGCGAGATGGCGTATTTTTGGGGTGCAAGGTTTTGTGGTTCTGGGGTCAAGGTTAATTTTAAAATTTATGATTTGTGTGTTTTATTTATTCAATCATATAATCGTTGCTTTATTTAGCTGGATTATCGAACCGCCAAGTCGCCAAGAACGCCAAGGGAAGAATTTTATAGTAAAATATACGACTACTACAGGAATAGCAGTAGCCGCTTTGAATATGCAACAATCGTTTTTCATCACGTCGGTACGAGTTCACCGGGACGCAATTTCGACCATTTACCTGTTTCTCGCTTGAAGCTGAGACAACCAACAACGTCCCATTCCATTTCAATCATTTCCCCGCTTGTGCGGATGTTAACGTTAATTGAGGGTTCATTTGGGTCGAAGGTGGGATTTTCGGTTAAATGGGGCTGTTGGTGCTGTGCTTCTACGGCGTGGTAGGTTTCACAAATGTCTACGTAGTGGCAGTTCACGCAAATACACATAATAGAACTGTCTCCAAAAACCTTTCTTTATTGCTAATGTAACTTAAGCCCAAGTTTTATTCACTATTTGTTGGGTTGATTTTTATGACAATGCCCGATTTGATATATCCTACTCTAGTTCCTGAGAATTGGCCTTTTGGCTTGGAATGGTTGCCGCAACCTGCTTATATTGTCGGTGGTGCGGTACGTGATGCTCTTTTGGGTAGAACTCGTGAATACTTGGATCTGGATTTTATTATACCCTCTGGGGCGGTGGCAGTTGCTCAGGCGATCGCACGTTATTATCAAGCTGGTTTTGTGCTATTAGATCCTCAAAGGCAAATCGCCCGTGTGGTTTTTCCCGAAGCTACAGTTGATTTTGCCCAACAAGAAGGCGATAGTTTAGAGACTGATTTGCATAGAAGAGATTTTACAATTAATGCGATCGCTTACAATCCCCATACCGCAGAAATTATCGATCCCTTACAAGGCCGGGCTGATTTAGAACAGGGTATATTAAGAATGGTATCAGCCGCTAACCTCAAAGACGACCCTCTGCGATTAATGCGGGCATATCGTCAAGCTGCTCAACTTGATTTTACCATTGAGCCAGATACAGAGAAAACTATTGAGAGTTTAGCATCACATATCACAGCAGTCGCATCTGAACGAGTGCGGGTAGAAATTAATTATTTATTAGCAAATTCTCAAGGTACATTTTGGCTGACAAAAGCCGCAGAAAATAATTTACTTACGCGTTTCTTTCCCAATGCTACCCCCGAAAGCTGGGAAAAACTAGCAAAAGTGGACATAGTAGCCGCTTTAATTGCTCAAAATTCGCCCCAACTGAGTAGAGAACTGCAAAAATCTGTCCGTGACACAGTAAAAACAACTTGGTTAGGTATTGCTAAACTAGCTTGTCTGGTTCATCCTCATGCAGAACTTGCAGAAATAGAATTGCAAGAACTCACTTATAGCCGTGCGGAAATTAAAGCTGTTACCACTGCGCTTAAACTGGTTCCGCAGCTAAAATCAGCTAATCTATCTGTGCGAGAACAGTATTTTTTCTTTCAAGAAGCAGGAAATGTATTTGCGGCTACAATAGTTGTAGCCTTAGTAGATGATAATTTGGTATCGGCGATCCCTGGCGACCAGTCGCTACGCGTCTACGCACCATTAATCAGCCGCTACCTGAACCCTGATGATCTGGTTGCTCATCCCACTAAAATAGTCAGTGGGGACGAATTAATCATAGCATTAAATATTTCACCTTCGCCAAAGTTGGGCGAATTATTAACAGAAATTGCTGTAGCCCAAGCTGAGGGTAAAATCTCGACTCCAGAAGAAGCGATCGCCTGGGCGCGGAGTTTACTATTAGACTAGAGACATCACATTTTTACAATTATTGTCATAAATTTTATTGTGGCGTGGGCAAAGATGCCCGCGCAAGTTTGACGGATTTTTATTCGTAATTGACTGAAAACAAGTAATTTTACTCATCATTGCTACTTGTTGTTTATGCTTCTTTGAGATTTGTAACTCTGCTAACTGTGAGCCTAAACTATCTTCACAAAATTTGTATTCTGCGATATCTCGAATATTCTAACAGCTTAAACTCTTGAATCCTCATTTGGTAGAAAAAAATCCTTGTAAATCCCATCAAAATGTCAATAATAAACCTAAAATGTGAAGTATAGAGTTTACACAAAGAAAGAAAGTTTCTAAACATTTAGGCTTGAGTATGGGTTAAAATATGAGTATAAGCGATGCCATTATTCTATAAATTCATTGTATAGTAATCACAGGATAAATAAATTTATATTAAGTTAGATTGTATTACTGCAAAAAATATTTTACCTAAATCAATCCTAGATTTTCCAAAAATTACGTTTAAATCCTGGAATTTGATATAATGCCAAATCAAGAAAATTCCCAGCAGCCAAATATTTCCGAGCTATCATTTCCACAACAAAATACAGAGTTAGCGCAATTAAATGTAGCCACCAATCCTTTAAGGTCAAAAGAAATAAAATTACTAGGAGAAGGTCAAAAACAAGAGTTAGTGATTAACTCTACTCAAGAAGAGGGGATGATCTTTCAGTTAGCTGATACAACTATACAAGCCTGTAATTCTGCTGCCGAGAAAATTTTAGGTTATCCGATGCAGCAAATATTGGGAAAAACGTTTTTTGAACCTCCCTGGCAAATGATTCAGGAAGATGGGTCAGTTGTGACATCAGCAACTCATCCGGCTATAGTTGCACTCCAAACAAGGCAGCTATGTCAAAATATTGTGATTGGTTTTTATAAACCCACTGGTGAATTAGGTTGGTTGTTACTCAATTGCCAACCTTTATTTCCAGCTAATCAAGCTGCTCCCTATGCTGTTGTAACTACATTTATTGATATTACTGAAATTAAAAACCAACAATTTAGTAGTGATGCTGCTATTGAAATAAATCAGGAATTACTTATTAGTGTCTATAAGCCAGAAATCAAACAACAGCTACCACCAGCCTGTATTTTAGCTGAACTAGAAATACTTTACCGTACCCTCATGCGGCATATTCCCAATGGTGCTGTTTACTTATTTGACCACAATTTATGTTACTTGGTGTGTGAAGGTGCTGAGTTAGCAGTGATGGGATTAGCAGCTAATTCTATGATTGGCAAAACCCTTGGGGAAGTTTTTCCTGAAGAAACCTGCCAAGTTATAGAACCTTTATATCATGATGCTTTAGCGGGTAAAACCACCGTGGGCGAAATCACTTATCAAAATCAAATATACGAAACTTATACTGTTCCTGTTCGCAACCAGCAAGGAACAATTTTTGCAGGCATGATGTTACAGCAGAATGTGACTAGTTGTAAGCAAAATGAAGCCCTGTTATCGTTGCAAAATGAAATTTTAGAATTGATTGCGACTGGTGTGCCTCTCCAGGAAGTATTGATAAATTTAGCCCAGTCTATTGAAGCAAAGTTAAATCAAGTTTTTTGCTCGATTATGTTACTAGACGAATCGCAAACGAAATTACATCTGGCTGTCGGTTCCAGCCTACCAGAGAAATATATTCAAGCATTAGCAGATGGTGTGCCTGTGGGTGCAGATATCGGCAGTTGTGGTACAGCTGCTTATACCAAAAAGACTGTGATTGTTTCAGATATTGCTAACGATGTCAAATGGGAAAAATACCGCGATTACGCACTGCTTCATAATCTCAAAGCTTGTTGGTCTGCGCCGATTTTAGATAGCCAAGGCAATGTTTTAGGAACCTTTGCTTTATACTATTCTACACCACGCACTCCGCAACCATCAGAGCAAAAACTGATCGAAAGTGCGTCTCATCTCGCAGGTGTGGCTATAGAGAAACATCGCTCAGAACAGGCGTTGCAACAAAGTGAATATCTCTTGCGGTTGATGACCGAAACTATTCCGCAACAGGTATGGACAGCATTACCTAGTGGTGAATTGGATTACTATAACCAGAGGTGGCGTGATTTTACAGGTAAAACACTGGAACAACTGCAAACTGATGGATGGTGTGATATTGTGCATCCAGAAGATTTAGCACGAGTGGAAAAAGTGTGGAATCACGCTGTGCAAACTGGTAGCGAATACGAGGTAGAGTCTCGCTTGCTTTCTAAGAATGGGGAATATCGTTGGATTTTAGGACAGGCGCTGCCTTTACGTGACCAAGAAGGAAATATAATTAAATGGTACGGTACTAATACTGACATTACAGATCATATCCGAGCTAGGGAAGCTTTCAAAGCCAGCGAATTAAATTTCCGGACTTTGGCAGACACGATGCCGCAAATTGTCTGGACTGCTCGGCCGGATGGCTGGTTAGACTATTATAACCAACGCTGGTTTGATTATACGGGCATGACTTGGGAGGAAGCTCAAGGTTGGGGTTGGGAAGCTGTACTGCACCCCGACGATGTGAAAATAACCGTAGATGCTTGGAATGAATCCATTCGGACAGGTAAGAATTATGATATAGAATACCGCTTCCGTCGTGCTAGTGATGGGCAGTATCGCTGGCATCTTGGTCGAGCTTTTCCTTTACGTAATCACAAAGGGGAGATTATCAAGTGGTTTGGTTCTTCTACTGATGTTGATGATTATAAACGGGTAGAAACATCTCTATGGAGTGCTTTGCAACAACAACAAGCAGCACGTGCAGAAGCAGAAAAAGCCAATCGCATTAAAGATGAGTTTCTTGCAGTCCTTTCTCATGAACTGCGAACGCCACTTAATCCGATAATGGGTTGGGTGCAGCTGTTGAAAACTGGCAGGCTGGATAAGGCTAAGACGGCTCAAGCTATAGAGACTATTGAACGCAATGCTAAATTACAAGTTGACTTGATTGAAGATTTGCTGGATGTTTCTCGCATCCTCCAGGGCAAATTAACTTTAAATGTATCTAGCGTGAATCTAGCCAAGATTATTTCCGCAGCGTTAGATACTGTGAGTTTAGCAACTTCTGCAAAAGAAATTACCATTCACACTATTTTGGAGGAAAATGTCGGAGAAGTTACAGGTGATTCGGCTCGCTTACAACAAATTGTCTGGAATCTTCTATCTAATGCGGTTAAGTTTACCTCTCCTGGCGGAAAAGTAGAAGTACGGTTAGAGGAATGTGGTTCTATGGCTCAAATCCAAGTCAGTGATACAGGCAAAGGTATTAACCCGGAATTTTTGCCATACATATTTGATTGCTTTCGTCAAGAAGATAGTTCAATTACGAGAAAGTTTGGCGGATTAGGTTTAGGACTAGCAATTGTTAGGCAGTTAGTGGAGTTACATGGCGGTACTGTTGAGGCTAGGAGTTTAGGTGAAGGACAGGGAGCAATTTTTACTGTGAAACTACCATTGCGTAAAAGCGTAGAGAATCTTCGCCAGAATTCCCTTGAACCAGATATATCAACAAATAATCCACCGCCAGAAGCAACTTTAGATTTAAATAGGATGAAAATCTTAGTTGTGGATGATGATACTGATTCGCGGGATTTTATCGCCTTTGTGCTGAAGATGTATGGTGCAGAAGTGACGAAAGCCGCATCAGCATGGGAAGCATTTAGAATTATAGTCCAGTCTCAGCCAGATGTTTTAGTCAGCGATATTGGGATGCCCCAGATGGATGGGTATGAATTGTTACGTAAGCTGAGGGTTTTACCGCCGGAAACAGGTGGACAAGTGCCGGCGATCGCTCTCACAGCATTTGCGGGAGAGTTTGATCAACAACAGGCGATCGCCGCAGGTTTTCAAATGCACATTCCTAAGCCAGTTGAACCAGATACTTTAGCCGCCGCCGTTGTGCAATTAGTTAATAATTCGTAATTCGTAATTCGTAATTAGGAGATACAGAACAAAGTTTGCCTTTTCCAGTTAAACTAATTTTAGGGGAAGCATATAACTTCACCAAACAGGTATATAAATTATGGTAAATAGATTCATACTGCCACAAGAAACAATTTCTATCTTTCAAGAACAATTAGCAATACTTGAGAGATGTCTGAATGATGCAAACCCGCAAGATGAAGTCACAGCAGAAATACTTGAATTGGCAAACAGCAGGCAAATCTCTGTGATTCAACTCAGAGAAGAATTTAGACAGTTTCAGGACAAAGTGAATAAGTTGACCAAACTGCACCAAGGGCTAAAGGATAAAACTAAACAAGGTGAATTAGCAAATTTATTTAGTGTTAAACGCTATTTCTTATTCAAGGAAATTGTAGATA
The DNA here is from genome assembly GCF_963920885.1 of Anabaena sp. CCY 0017. Classification (NCBI taxonomy): domain Bacteria; kingdom Bacillati; phylum Cyanobacteriota; class Cyanophyceae; order Nostocales; family Nostocaceae; genus Anabaena; species Anabaena sp. CCY 0017. The sequence goes on from NZ_CAWUDG010000002.1 coordinate 12,473, forward strand.
AATATTGGTATTTTTTATCGAATCCAGACAAAAAAGAAGCATTTAAAACAATGACTTTGGATTCGATCAATGTCTATAAAGAATCAATAATTGAAGTTGGCTATGAGCTTTATCGACATGAGGATTTATATATTAGATTAGAATCTCTAAAACACATAATACAATCACTAATAAAAGCTAGTGTTAGAGTTAACGCATTATCTGAAGCAGAAATTAATGCACTAGACTTAGGAGACATCACACCCCAAGAATCAGAAACTATGTTGATTTCTTTGGCATCTACTAAAAAATGGGATCAGGTGTATAAGAATCTTGCATAGTCCTAAATTTATTGAAAAACCAGATGTTTTAAGTATACATACTAAGCAGATTAAGCGATATGGTGGCTCATCTGGTATCCGCGATGAAGGCTTACTAGATTCTGCTATTTACCAACCTCAAGCAAGTTTTGGGGGTGAACTTTTACATCCGACAATTGTTGAACAATCCGCAGCATATTTATTTCACATCACTAATAATCATGCTTTTGTAGATGGTAACAAACGAACTGCTTTTGATGTGATGGTGACATTCTTAAATTTAAATGATTACGAACTGGATATGACACCAAAAGAAGCTGAAGAATTAACAATACAGGTTGCCGATAACAAAGTGGATAAAGAAAAGTTAATTGAAATCCTGAAAAACTGCATCATAGAACTCTTCTAAAAACATACCTCATTTCCTCCTCCTCTCTGCGCCTCTGCGCCTCTGCGTGACACCCATCCATATTTAAACCGTCACACCTTCCAACTGTTCATCAGTCAAATCATACAACCGACGCAACTTATCCAGCTTATCTGTATCAGCTTGCCAAATACCCCGCCCATGCGCCTCAATCATTCGGCTTAAAATATTCCGAAAAGCTTCAGGATTTGCCTTGCGTAACTTATCCGCCATCTCTGCATCTAAAGCATAAGTATCAGCCGCTTGGTCATAAACCCAATCATCGTGAAAATCAGCAGTCCCACCCCAACCAATTAACGCCGTCATCCGTTGGGAAATCTCAAACGCGCCACCAGAACCTTGATTCGCCATTGCTTGCGCCCATTTGGGATTGACTAACTTACTGCGGTACTCCATTCTGAGTAAATCATCTAAATTCCGGGGTGTAGTATCCTTCGAGAAACTTTCCACAAAACTGGTAGTCACCTTCTTCCCCCGTTGCATTTCCGCCGCCTTTTTCAAACCGCCAGTATTAGCGTAATATTCTTGAATATCAGTTAAACCATATTCTACAGAATCGATTTCTTGAACAATGCGATCGCTTGTTTTTAATAAAGTATTTAAAATCTCTGGTCTAGCTTCACCCTTATCTCGTCTACCATAGCTAAACACATTGCGACCTTGCCAAGTATTACCTAATTCCTCCCCAGATTCCCAATTACCATCAACCACCTGATCATTTACCAGAGAACCGAAATCACCAGCCGGATTAGAAAACAATCTTGCAGAACTATTCTCTACACCTTGCGACTGCAAAGCCAAAGCGTGCTTTCTAATAAAATTCTGGTCTTCCGGTTCATCAGCATCAGCCGCCCGTTGAAACAAATCATCCAATAACTCAATAATATTCACAAAGCTATCGCGGAAAATCCCCGACAAATTCCCCAAAATATCAATTCTGGGATGTCCTACCTCAGACAACGGCTGCAACTCATAACGAACAATGCGCCCAGTCCCCTCCTTCACAGGTTCAGCCCCCACCAACTCCAAAAGAATCCCCAGAGACTCACCCTTAGTCTTAATAGCATCCAAACCCCATAACATCACCGCCACCGTTTCCGGATAACTCCCATGTTCAGCCAAATGCTGGGCGATAACTTTCCGACCAACCTCCCGCCCCCGTGCAAAAGCCGCCGGAGAAGGCATTCTATAAGGATCTAAAGCGTGAATATTCCTCCCCGTAGGTAACACCCCAGCCCCATCCCGCAACAAATCACCACCAGGCGCAGGCAAAATATACTCCCCATTCAACCCCCGCAACAAACTCCCCAACTCATCAGTACACTGCATCAACAAATCCCTAACTAACCCCTCCTCCTCTTGGCGACCTTGGCGACTTGGCGGTTGGTTCTCTTCTCCAAAATAAGCCTCCAGATAAGAAGCCAACCCCTCCTCATTCGGTGCTTCCCCCAAAATATGCAAACCCGAAGAAAACAAACGATTCTCCAAAACTTGCAGATATTCGTACAACTTCACCAAATAACCATCAAAAGCGCGATCGCTAAACATTCTTACATTCTCAGGACTAAAAGCAATCCCCAAACGTTTAGCATCATCAAAAGGACAATCAGCATCCAAACCAGAATCAACAATCTGCTTACAAATCACCTCCTTCAACAGATAATTCTTTTGCGGGTCCTCACGATACTCCGAAATCAAATCCCGCAAAGACAGCAACTCCTTATATAAACCAGCCCGACCATAAGGCGGGACATTGTGAGAAATCAACACCCCATAACCGCGACGCTTCGCCAACATCGACTCAGAAGGATTATTCGCCGCATATATATAGAGATTAGGCAAATCTCCCAGGAGAATATCCGACCAAGAATAACCAGTATTACCCAACGGTGAACCCGGCAACCATTCTACAGTTCCGTGCATCCCGAAGTGAACCACAGCATCAGCCGCAAAATCATTTTGCAACCATTTATAGAAAGCCGCATATTGAGGATGAGGAGTTAAATCCCGTTCAAACATTAACCGCATCGGGTCGCCTTGTATACCCAAAGGTGGTTGGACACCAATCCAGATATTACCTAACTGCACACCACCAATATGCAATTCCTCCCCATAGGTTTTAATTCCAGTTCCCGTTAAAGACTTCCATTGTTTTTCAATGCGGGAAGTTAGCAGATATCCCAACCATTTTTCTAACTTACGGAAATTCACAGTATTTGCAGATGAGGGAAAAGGTTTATTTTTTTCCCATGTTTCCATTTCTTCATCTGCTGCTTTCACCTGACGAATTAATTCTTCCCCATCTTCAGGAATATCACCAACGTGATAACCTTGGTCTTTGAGGGCGTGGAGAAACTTAACCAAACTCCGGGGAACATTCAATAAAGCCGCAGTCCCTACAGCCCCATATCCAGGGGGAAATCCATATAAAATAATTGCTATTTTGCGTTCTGATGCCGACTTTTGCCGTAAACCAATCCAATTTTTGACTCTACCAATTAAGCGCTGGACTCGTTCGGGAACTAGATAAATCTGTTCCCCTACTAAACCGCCGAGGGGAATGGTATCAATAGCGCCATCCAGTTCAGGTAAAGCATACAATACGACACTTTGCAGTCCGCCCACACCTTGACGCGTCCATGAGTGAATATCTTGAATTAGCAGGGGTGCGGCTACTATATAGGGTACATTCTTGGCAGCAAGGATGCGTTTAGCTACTTCCACCTGTCGCCCTGCTTCCATTGAACCAGCCGGACCACCCACGAGAGGAAAGCCAATGGTAGAAACAATTGCATCTACCTGGACGGCTTGGTCAGAAAGTGAGAGAGTTTCAATATTACCTTTTTGTCTTTGCTGGGTTTCGTAGTCGGTGGTCATCCAATCTCTTACCGCTACGTGTCCTTCTACACCATTAATAAAAATGGGTAAGGGAATTAACCCGGCTGATTCAAAACGGCGAATCAGTTGGGGAATATATGGTTGTTTGGTAATTACGTGCTTACGGTATAGGAGAATCCCGATGACTGGGGAGTGGGAAATTTTGCTGATTCTCTGATTTTTATACCAGGCTAAATATTCACGGGGTGATGTGAAAAATCCTTGATAGTCGGGATGCAGTAACCCCATGTTGGGGGTTTCAATGGGTGGGGGAATATCGCCGACTGTTAAATCTAAGTATTTTTCGGCTAATATCCAAAATAATGCGGCTACGTTTTCTGCACCGCCTGCGTTCCAGTATCCATAGATAATTAACCAGTTGCGTAAGTCTTGGACTTTTTGGACTGGGACGAATTTTAAAAGCTTAGGGCCAATTTTTAAGAAACTAATATAACCAGCGAGTTTGTCTTCTTCGCGTCCGTTGCTGAATTTGTCTAGGATGAATTTAACAGGTTTCGGCATTCCTTTGGGTTGGTCGCCAATGGCAAAAATACCCAACTTGGTTAAACTCATCAGTTCTAAGGCTGACTCGAACACTAGACGGATGGGAATTTGGGCAATGCGATCGCGTAGCCACAAAACCTGGTCATAATCAAATAGCAGACTCCCGAAAAATACATCAGCGCCATCTAGTGCTGTTTCTACTTCGCTGCGCTGAGTGGTAATATTGCGATCGCTTCGCTCGCCAAAGGCATCGCTAAACACCCGAATATCCAAATCCGGACAGCGGGATTTCGCCAACTCAGCCGCTTTCCTGTACAAGTCAGCGTTAAACGATTCAAATCCAGCAATCAAGACAATGCGTTTCATGCCCAAGCTACGACGAAAGATCCCTCTACGATCTTAAAGGTAGTTTCGGTTTCATGACCCATTCCCTAAAATGAATTCGGTAATCTACCAAAAGACTGAAGATTATCGGTTACAAAAACAATTTGGCAATTTGGCATATTCTCTGATGGCTGTGTTGTTATTCTGAAGTTCACGAATATCTTTATGCGACATACCGACTTGCAGAATCCCTCAGTTAGCTGGCTAGCGACTGGGGGGCTTTTTTTTTGAATCAATTCAATGAATCGAAAGTATTAAAATTTAATATTCTGTTCAAATTTGAAATTAATCAATAAATAATATTTTGTTTTGATAACTTTCATCCTAAAAGTAGAGGTAAATATCTCTAGATGAATATACAAAGATTGCCTTAATGAAGGATTTTTGAATAGCAATGTACAATAAAACTAACTGCCAAAGGTTCACCCTTACTTCTACACCACAGCGAAACGGCTTTCACCCAAGTTATTGCGTCTTGTGGTCAACCTATATGCATTAGAAGTAGGTACTGAATAGCATACCTGTAGGCAAAGGAAAGATTGCGTAAAACCTGCCTGGACAAGAGTTTATCAACTCCTTGGGGCGTTATATTTGGGAATCTCTACAATCACTACAATTTGAGTTTGTTTGCGGCTAGTACCACTGTGCGGAAGTCAAAAGTCAGAACTAAAAAGTAAAAAAGCTTAACTCTATAGGCTTTGCATTGATTACTTATGGTTTTGCGATTTACGCCGTGCTGTACTAGGAGAACCAATCCGCCAAAACGACCTATTGACAATTTACCCAAAAGCGTTTCCAGATTTAAAATCTAGAGGAGTCCATGAGTACAACTAATTTTACCAAAGCAGAAAATGTCTATAAACGCCCAGAGGAAGAACCTCATTTACCAAGAAAAAACTTCATAAAAAATGTGACAAAACATGAAAATCCCCAAAAACGGGAGCCTGTATCTAATAGTTCCTCGTTAAAACTAGAAAATCGGGGTCGGGTAGCTATTTTCATTGATGGTGTAAGTCTATTTCATACAGCTTTACAACTCGGTATTGAAATCGACTATCTTAAACTACTTTGCCATTTAACTGGGGGTTCGCGGTTGTTGCGGGCTTTCTTTTATACTGCTGTTGATACTTCACGCCCAAGTTCTGCACGTCCAAGACCGAATGAAAAACAACAAGGTTTTCTTTTTTGGATGCGTCGTAATGGTTATCGTGTAGTTACCAAAGAAGTGCAACTGGCAGACCATACCAAAAAACACAATTTAAATGTAGAAATTGCTGTGGATATGATTACCTTAGCTCCTTACTATGATACAGCAATTTTAGTGAGTGGAGACAGAGATTTAGCTTATGCTGTTAATGCTGTCAGTGCCACAGGTTCTCGCGTTGAAGTTGTGAGTTTGCGGGCGTTGACTAGTGACAGCTTGATTGATGTTGCTGATGAGTTTATTGACCTGGACAGGATTAAACAATACATTCAGAAAGATTCTCATCTCGGCTATAGTTATCGTGTGCTTTCCAATTCCAAGCTGTAAATCTTCATCGTCAATTGGGCGTATTTAACATTGATTGCTGCCTATAGCAAAGTGCTGAATATACAGCCAGTTGCTTTCAGGATTTGAGCTATCAACCCTGTTCTCACTCTGATGAAAACCGCTATATCTACTTGTATGAGATTAATAGAGTAGAATAGCAAATTAGGGAATTACTCTGCGTATTTTTTTATTAAATCCTAATGAGATGGATATTTTAATTGTTGAGGATGAACTGGAAATTTCTCAGTTAATCCAACATTCTTTAAATAAAGAGGGTTTTAACTGTCGTATTAGTCGTGATGGGATTAACGCTTTACAAATGTTTCAAGAACAACCACCAGATTTAATTATCCTCGACTTAATGATTCCGGGGTTGGATGGACTGGAAGTGTGTGCGCGGATTCGCCAAAAACCTGGGGCAAAAGATCCTTATATTTTGATGCTGACAGCTAGGGGTGAGGAAATTGATCGGGTGATTGGCTTATCGACTGGTGCTGATGACTACATGGTTAAACCATTCAGTCCTAGAGAGTTAGTTGCTAGAGTCCGGGCTTTATTGCGGCGTAGTCTCCGCCAAGGGGGGCAAAATCAGGTGAATCGGACTCAACACTTTGTGATTGATTTAGATCAGCACACGGCGATTCGGCAGATAAATTCCCAACCGGCTGAAACCTTGGACTTAACTACTTTAGAATTTAATTTATTAAACACCTTTGTCAGTAATCCTGGTCGAGTTTGGAACCGGACTCAACTAATTGATAAACTTTGGGGCAATGATTTTTTTGGTGATGAACGGGTTGTAGATACTCATGTAGCCCGATTGCGAAAAAAGGTTGAACCAGATCCCGCTAGTCCCACTTTTATTAAAACTGTGGTTGGGGTAGGCTATAAGTTTGAAGATCCCCTGTAGCGTGAGGATAATTGCATGGGCTGGCGTTGGGCAAGGTCTTTGCCTCTGGCATCGCGTCTGTTTTTATCCCACCTCGTAGTGATGATTGTGGGGTTAGCTAGTCTCGTAATCATTAGTGGAATCTCTTCTCCTCGCTTTTTTTTCCTGCATTTGCAAAGGTTAGAAAGTCGAGGGCTGAGATTAATTAATATTCGGACTGAATTGGTGCAAGGATTTGAAACGGCTTGGCGGCGTAGCACGATTTGGTCTGTGATTGTCGGTAGCACTGCGGCGGGAGGATTGAGTTATTGGGTATCCAGACGAATTATGCTGCGGTTGACAGAAATGGAACAAATTACGCAAAAGTTTGCATCTGGTCAGCTAGAGGCGCGATTACCTTTATCTGACATTCCCGAACTGCAACGCTTGGGGAGGAGTTTTAATCAGATGGCGGCTAGTTTAGAAGGGGTGGAAGCACGGCGGCGAGTATTGATTGGGGATATGACTCATGAATTGCGGACACCATTAACGGTTGTGCGGGGTTATTTAGAGGAACTCGCTGATGGAGAAATAGAACCATCTCCTGAGATTTATCGGCGGTTGGCTAAGGAAACTAAGCGTTTAGAGAGATTAGTTAACGATTTACAAGAATTATCCAAGGCAGAAGCTGGTTATCTGCCCATTAATATTCAGCCTGTGAATTTATGGCCTTTATTAGAGTCATTGGTGGAAAAATTTAGTGACCAACTGCTAGAAGATGGCCCGGTTTTAGGTTGGGAATGTCCCCAACCCTTACCTCTGGTATTGGCAGATATTGACCGCACAGAACAGGTGTTAGTCAATTTACTGGGTAATGCTATCTGTCATACTGCCAAAGGTGCAATTACTATTCGTGTTTCCGTTGCAGCGTCTCAACTTTGGATTGCTGTGATGGATACAGGTGTTGGCATTTCCTCCGAGGATTTACCCCATGTATTTGAACGGTTTTGGCGGGCTGACCAATCACGCGATCGCAATTCTGGTGGTACTGGTATCGGTTTAACAATCACCCGCAGGCTAGTAGAACTGCAAAATGGTAAAATTTACGTAGAAAGCGAACTGGGAATTGGCAGTACGTTTCGTTTTTGCTTACCTTTGGCTTGAGTTGTGAATACAAATAATTTACCAAGCTGGTTGCATTTGCTTTAATCAATCCGGCATCATCAATTTTGTATAAATTTTATCAAGGGTTACACCCCTATGACAATCATCATAAATTAATGTAAATTAATTGACTAGAAATGTGTAATCATCGCCACATAACTAATTTTTAGTTTAAATTAAGCATAAACACTGTTTTATGTATTTGCTAGCTGTGTATCATATTTATATAGTTAAAGGATCTGAGGGTTATATCAGAAAAAATAAAATCTACGTTACATACATCTAGATTTTTGGAAATCGAATCATATAATAACAGTATTTAGTTTTGTGGGATTAATTTAGAAGGAGTGTTAAGAATGAATCAGTTACAATTAAGTTTACTGATTAGTTATTTACTGATGAGCTGCTATTTTTTGATCAATTGGCTCAAGTTTTCCTCACATCATCCTATTTCTACTCCAGAAGAGAAATTTTTATCTTTGGTGATGCTTGTGATCACAACTATCTTCTGGCCTATCACTATTATTATGTCTTTATGGAAAATATTCAATAAACGCAAGCTGGAACTTAGCACAATGATCCCAGTCATTTTTGCGATGTTTGCCTTTACTTTTTCGTACTATTTGACTTATCTATATGAACGCGGTTTTTGCTATAACGATTTATTTTGCTCATTTCCATCTTGAACCTTCAAAAAATTGAGCATATACCCTTGCATATTTTTTGGTTTATTACCGTAAAATAACTGTTGCTAGTATATAAATTTCTATCATATCTGGGTACAACCAAATAATCTATATTTAATATTGCATAAACCAAAATTTAAACCTAAAGTGACCTCCATCTTCATCAATTGGAATTTGATGTTCCGGTTGTTGTACTAGCTGTTCACACACCGGAAGTATATTAAAGGCAATTATCTACTTTTGGGCAGTCACTCACACCATTTCAAATTCTAATTGATGACTCTGGAGAAAATCATGAGTAAAATGGTCTACTACATTAGTATCAGCAAGTTCTAAATTATAAAAATCCACAACTTCATGATCAAAATAAGGGCCAGCGTGCCAAGTACCTTCATTTAACTTGATAAAGCAATTTCCTGGTATGCGAAAAGCCGCAATTTCTGCTAATACTGGTTCACTTAAATCATTATGAGGAGGACAAACGGCAATTAACCAATCCTTTCCTGCTAAAGAACCTAAACATTGGGTACATTGCAAATGACGCGTAATTTTATCAAACTTCCGCCCCCGTTTTTCTAACCTCATAATATAAAATCGCGGTGTGCCATTTTTGAGGTTTAATTGGGCATCTTCGACATCAAAGGTTTTACCATCTTCACTAGCAGAAATTACCTGTCCATAACGCTGAAAATTTTCTAGTGTTATCCATTCGGCGTGTAGTTGTTGTACTGTTTGTGATGTACTCATAAATCTGACTGTTAATATTAATGTCGGTGTAATTCTAGGATAATATCTTTTGGAAGTCCACTTGCACCCGCATCTGCTATGAGGTTCATCTATGCCAATCTATGTTTACTGGGGTGAGGATGATTTTGCCATTGAAAAAGCAGTTACAGCATTACGCGATCGCATCCTCGATCCTCTCTGGATAAGTTTTAACTATACATCTTTATCCCCAGACCAAGCCGATGCCGCAATTACGGGTTTAAATGAAGTTATGACACCACCCTTTGGTGCTGGTGGACGATTAGTGTGGCTAATGAATACTACTCTTTGTCAGCAATGCCCAGAGAATATTTTAGCCGAACTCACCCGCACCCTGTCAGTGATTCCTGAAAACTCTTGGTTATTACTTACCAGCCGTAACAAACCAGATGAACGCCTGAAATCTACCAAATTGCTGAAAAAATCCGCCAATGAATTTCGAGAATTTCCTCTCATCCCACCTTGGAAAACAGAATTACTGGTACAGTCTGTGAATCAAGTTGCTCAAACTGTGGGAGTGAAACTGACAAACCGGACTGCGGAAATTTTAGCAGAGGCTGTAGGTAATGATACACGCCTACTGTACAATGAAATGGAAAAGCTACGTCTTTATACCTCTGATAGCGGTAAACCTTTAGACGTAGATACCATTACACAATTAGTTAGAAACACTACGCAAAATAGTTTACAATTAGCAGCAGCTATTAGAATGGGAGAAACAGCTAAAGCTTTAACTATTTTGGCTGACTTGATTAATGCTGCCGAACCAGGACTGAAGGTAGTTGCTACTCTCATAGGTCAATTTCGTACCTGGTTATTGGTCAAGATTGCTATGGAAAGTGGGGAACGCAATCCCCAAGCGATCGCCAAATTAGCCGAGATTAGCAACCCCAAACGAATTTACTTTTTACAGCAAGAAGTTAATGTACTTTCTGTACAGCAACTAGTATCCTGCTTACCACTACTATTAGAGTTAGAAGTGAGTCTCAAGCAAGGATATACTGAAGTTTCTGCGCTTCAGACCAAAGTAATAGAACTTTGTCAAGTCTGCCAACGGGGCAGACTTTAAATATAAAAATTTAACTGGCAAACAGTTCTGTGGAACTTCTCACTCATAAAATAATTCAAAGCCATTAACGCATCCCTACTATACTTCTGTGTCATACTCTTTATGAAAAAAATTACTAATTTATTTTTTCAACCTAGCCTGCAACATCTATTTCCCCGGAATCTATTTTTCGGTATTCTTGCGACTGCTAGTTTAGTTACCGGCAGTATGACCTTCAGTTTGCGCGCCGATGCTCAAACACCTGCGGTTAACAATACTGACGATATTACCAACTACGCCCAAGCTGTGTTAGCAATGGAAACACCACGTCAACAGGCTTTTGATGAAATTAAAAAATTAATTGGGGGCGGAGAAATACCCAAAATTATTTGTAATGATCCTAAAAGCATGAACAGCCTACCACGGCAGGCTCAAGATATCGCGGTGACTTACTGTAATCGCTCCCAAAAAATAGTTGAAGATAGTGGACTGAGTATTGATCGGTTTAACAAAATTACTCTAGAGCTACAAAGTAACAATAACTTAAAACGACAGGTATACAATACATTAATTCGCCTGCAAAAAAAACCATAATCTTGGTTGAATAAATTACTAGGAATACCCCCGGATTAAGCCGAGGGTAAGGATTAGTTATTGACGATGAGCAAGTAATAACTATTCGTTTTCACTCATTAAGTGCTTCACCTCGTCACGAGAAATTTTCACTTTCGTACCATCGAACTTAGTCAAAGTGAAGAAGTTATCTTCATTGTAGGTAAGTGACTGCTCTTGCAGAATTCCAATCGCTATTTGTTCACCTAGTCTAACAGACTCAGTATAGTCAGTGCGCCAGTGAACACCAGCACCATCACGACCAAGTGAAATGTTAGCAGCAACCTTGTTCAATTCACCACCGACAGTTAGCTGTCCGGCATCAGCACCAGTGTATGCAATTAGCTCAGTACCGTCATCATTAGGAACCACTGGATTCGCAATCTGCCAAGATTCATCGAACCAAGCTTTGAGAATTGTCACACAAGCACCAGCTACAGTAGCGTGTCCAGCACCATAGGCGGGATGAGTGGGAGAACCTTCAGGGAATGCCATTGGGATCAAATAATTACCATAGCGGCTGTAGACTTTTTCCAATGCCCCCGAAGCCAAAATCTCCTGATCAATAGGATACTCTGTCTTTCCGATGAGATGGTTGTGAACTAATCCACCAAAGGCTTCTGGACGCAGGCGGCGATGCACAGACCACTTTTGGAACCACACAGCTTTTAGCGCTCTGGTTGCGACTTCAGTCACCAAACTCAGGATATGTGGGCCACCGAAGGTTCCAAACCCGATTTGAGTCTTTGAGTTATTGTAGGGGTTCCCTTCATCCATCGGAGCCTTAATGTCTAACAGAATCAAACAAGCATTCAGGTAAGCTTCGTAGAGAGCATCAACGTGGACGTACTGACCAATATCTCTAATGTTACGAATATAGCGGGGTGTAGAATCGAATTGGTCTGCACTTGTCGCACCACCATTCTGCACATTTAGCCACTCGTCATAATCAGTCAAATAATTGATATTTGGTTGTACAGTTTTTTGTCTTTGGGAAATTGTCAGAGAACCGTAGGGAATATCCTTGAGCAAGAACTGGGAAATGTAAGGGCCTACTAAATCACCAGCATAATTGCCTCGGAAAAGGGTTTCTGGGGTAACGCTTCCGCCAGCTTTCGGCCCATCAAAATCGGAGAACTTTGATAAGTCTGCTGCTGCTTCTTGCACCAAAGACTTTTGGCTAAAATCAGTGAAATTAATATCCCGCAACAACGCCATCCAGTAAACTTCAGCCGCTTCCCCTGAATTTAGTGGCGAGTCAATGCGGGGTGCTGGAGGTATGGCGAGGGCGCGACCGTCGGGGCCTTGGAGGTCAAAACATAGTCCGGCTTGGGGATTAACTAATTTGCGACCTTTGCCCAGGGTGATAGCCTCAAAGTCTTGTGGTTTGCCACTTTTGAGCGCTTTGAGCAAGGTGTTGTAAGCTTTGGGATCTACTTCGCCCAGTTGATTGTGTGGCAAACCTTTAGAGAAGTTAGCAATGTAATTAGGAGACCCATCAGCACCTAAATAATCCTCTTCTTCACCATTATTAACATGATCTTCAATACCTCTGTTAAAGGCAATTTGTGTTGCCTCACGGCGGATTTTGCGAGATGATCTTTGCCGTTGTTTATTGTTTTCGGGGCCAAGTTCTTGAAAATCTGAACGGTCTGGACGGTTTGGACGGTTTGGACGGTCTGGACGTGCTGGACGTTCTGGGCGTTGCTTCTGCATGATGTAAAGTTCCTTGATAAATTTAATACAAAGTAGATATTATTGAGCATCCCGATATGCTCTTATCTGAAAGATAAAAGTACCACCTGGTAGCTAGAGGCTATTTGACAATATCGAGAAAATTGAATGTTCCAATCGGCTGATAACAATTACCAGTTATTCAATCTGGGAAAGCACACACTTTTTCAAGCTTGATTAACTAGCGTTGTTTGAACATACCTATATATACTGATTGCGATCGCAGCATTTCGGAAAACCTGGGAATTTGTTCCTAACAACCGCCCTAAAAGGGACGGATACCACAACTATGACCAAGATTAAAATTTTTTAACATTACGTTACAATAAATTCATAGAGAACAGCGCAAGCAAATCTCTTACAGATGTATTTAAAGGTGTACGGCATGAATGGCACAATTCGCGTTGGTAATCTCTTCGGGATTCCCTTCTATATCCATCCGTCGTGGTTCCTAGTTCTGGGCTTAGTAGCTTGGAGTTATAGCAGTGGACTGACGGCACAATTTCCCTGGTTGTCTGGGGGACTAGCTTTAACACTGGGATTGATGACAGCGTTGTTATTGTTTGCCTCTGTCGTCGCCCATGAATTAGGACATAGTTTTGTCGCAATTCGTCAAGGCATTGATGTTAAATCCATCACATTATTTATATTTGGTGGCTTGGCGAGTTTAGAAAAAGAATCGGAAACCCCAGGTGAAGCATTTTGGGTGGCGATCGCAGGGCCTTTAGTTAGCCTATTGCTCTGTGGTGTATTTACAGCAATCGGTGTCACTACCGCCGCCACAGGTGCAACAGCAGCTATCCTTGGTGTTCTGGCTTCTGTTAACTTGGCATTAGCATTATTTAACCTGATTCCTGGCTTGCCTTTAGACGGTGGTAATATCCTCAAGGCTGCTGTGTGGAAGATTACAGGCAACCCCTACAAAGGTGTAACTTTTGCTAGTCGAGTTGGACAAGTATTTGGTTGGGTAGCGATCGCATCTGGTTTAATTCCCCTATTATTCTTTGGTAGCTTCGCTAACTTTTGGAACTTATTAATCGGTTTCTTCTTGTTGCAAAATGCTGGTAAAACAGCCCAATTTGCGAGAGTACAAGAAAAATTCACAGGTTTGACAGCAGCAGATGCTGTTACCTTTAATAGCCCAATTGTATCTGCCAATACTAGCCTCAGAGAGTTTGCAGACCAACGAATTTTCAACAATCAAGACTGGAAAACATTCTTAGTCACTGATGAAGACGGAAAACTAATCGGTGCAATTAACCTCAACGATTTACGGACTATTCCGACAATACAATGGGCTGAAACTCCAGTCAGCGCAGTGATGAAGTCCATTGAGGAAACTACTACAGTTAAATCAGACCAACCTCTGTTGGAAGTAGTACAGTTACTTGAACAAAAGAAGTTATCTACACTTTCTGTAATTCGTGACAATGGTGTACTGGTAGGGATTTTAGAAAAAACAGCGATTATTCAGCTACTGCAAAATAGAACTCAACCTAATCCTGTATAATTTTCTAGAAAAATTGCATAAGGTCAAAAATCCCTCAGAATTTCTGGGGGTTTTTTGGATCTCACGCAGAGGCGCAACAGAGTTAAAGATGTTTGAGAAACAGCCGGAAGGTCTACAGCAACGGGTGAAACAGTTAGCGACTCAAGCTATAGAAGAGTCTAATCCTACTGCATGGTTTGATATTTTGTATAGTCAGTCTCAGGGTGATGTGACACAAATTCCTTGGGCTAAGTTAACTTGTCATCCTTATTTACAAGATTGGTTGAAGACTCATAACCTTGAAGGTGAGGGATGTTCAGCGTTAGTGATTGGGTGCGGTTTGGGAGATGATGCAGAGGCTTTAGCCGCAAGGGGATTTCAAGTTACGGCTTTTGATATTTCGCCCACGGCTATTGATTGGTGTCAGCAACGATTTCCTGATTCTTCTGTCAACTATGTAGTTGCAGATTTATTGGCGCTTCCTTCACAATGGCATCAGGCTTTTGATTTAGTGGTAGAAATTAGGAATATCCAAGCTTTACCTTTGAGTCTCCGTTCTACTGTCATTGCATCGGTGGCTTCTGTCATCGCAGTTGCAGGAACTTTATTAGTGATTAATCGGTTGCGGGAGACAGAGGTGGAACCTGATGGACCTCCTTGGCCTTTGTCTAATTCTGAATTAGCCCAGTTTACAGAATTGGGTTTGCAAGAAGTTAGCCGGATTCTATTTTATGAGGGTGAACGGGTGGATATTCCACAAGTACGGCTGGAATATCAGAAAATCAGCACTAATTCATGATGTTTGTTCTTTTAGGGACTTCTAAGACATCAATAAACCACAGAGACACAGAGGACACAGAGTCAAGAGGCTTTGAGAGGTTTTTTCGTTAGGTGATTGAGTATTTTTTTTATTTGTTAGTCCCTTACTTCACGTGATTCTAATCTGTCACAATATGAAGAAAGATTAAGACAAGTGGTGTGCAGGAAAATATGACAATGTTCGGTCAGATTAATGGGGTGTTGGTCAATACTGCTTTGCCGTTTGCTGGTTGGGGAATCTTTTCGCTGTTGCTGGCTGAGGTATTAAGAGACAGTTACCATGTTTTGTGTCACGAGGTTAAATGGCTGGCTAAATGGCACAATAAACATCATCAGGTATATCGCCGGGATTTATCTATAGTCTCTGTGCAAGCTTACCAAGATTCCCAGCTTTATCACGATATTGTGGAATCGGTTTTACTGGTTGCGGCTTTAAGCATAATTGCCTTATTAGTACACCAAATAGGGTTATGGCTGGGAGTAATCTATGGCTGTACTTTCTTGTATGGTGCTTCTGTGCGATATTTTCTTGGTAAAATCGATACAGACTACAATCACTTACCCGGCCCTTTACAGATTATTCCCTCTGTTTGGTGGGTAAATCGAACTTACCATTGGCGACATCATTTTGATAATGTCGATGCTTACTATAGTGGTGTCTTTCCTCTAGTGGATAAAATACTGGGTACGGGATTATCTCTGAAAGGTAAAACAGTCGCTTTAACTGGAGCGTCCGGTTCTCTCGGTCAAGCATTGGCGGCTGAACTGCTCAAGCATAATGCTAAGGTGGTAGCCTTAACAACTAATCCTGAAAAGTTAGCACCGCAGACTAATTTTAAGGTGCTTTCCTGGGAGTTAGGTAACGAAGCTGAACTCAAGGACAGTTTAGAGAAAATCGATATTTTGATTATCAATCATGGTGTCAATGTTTACAATAGTCGCACACCGCAGGCGATCGCATCTTCTTATGAGGTGAATACTTTCTCCGCCTTGCGATTGATGGATATATTTTTAACTACTGTTACAGGACCACAAGCTAAGGCGACAAAGGAAATTTGGGTGAATACTTCTGAGGCTGAGGTTTCACCGGCTTTGAGTCCCCTTTATGAACTGAGTAAACGGACATTAGGAAATATTGTGACCCTGAAACGTTTGGATGGGGATTGTGTCATTCGTAAGTTAATTTTGGGGCCTTTTAAGAGTCAACTTAATCCTTATGGAGTCATGTCAGCCCAGCAAGTAGCCCGTGGTATCCTGTTTTTAGCCCGACGCGATTACCGAAATATTATTGTCACCATCAATCCTCTGACATACTTATTTTTTCCGGTGAAGGAAGCTAGTACATGGTTGTACTATCGGATTTTTAGCAAAGCTGCTAAAGAGTAGATAAGACCCCACCCCTAGCCCCTCCCCGCAAGCGAGGCTACGGTGTACACACAAGTGATCTGATCCCCCTAAATCCCCCTAAACCCCTTCGGGGATGCGCCTTCGGCGTAGAAAAAGGGGGACTTTGATTCTAGTTCCCCCCTTATCAAGGGGGGTTAGGGGGGATCGAAACGCTCTTAGGCAACTTGATAAGACTTGTGTGTACACGGTAGGCAAGCGAGGAGGGGAACTGGATTTCCGGTTAAATTCTGTTTTTAGGGCTGGAAACTCGGATGTGGGGTTCTTTGTATGCATCTTTATCTGTGTTAATCTGCGTCCATCTGCGTTCAATTATTCTTGATATTTTATTCCATTTAGTATTACCAAGTAATGCGATCGCTCCATTTTTCTGTCATCTTGGTACTAATACCTGAAACTCTGGTTATATCTTGGAGAGATGTGAATTTTTGCTGCTGACGAGCAATTATAATCTTTTGTGCTAATTTTTTACCTACTCCCGGAAGCGTTATTAATTCTTCTAAATTCGCCGTATTTATATTGACTGGTTGATTTTTTAGATGATCGCTAGATGTTGGACTGATTATTTGAGGACATTGTTTTTTCTCCTCGGCAATTTTTTGTTGCACTGATGGCGGTACACCCAGTTTAGCGTCACCATAAAGACGGTTAAATTCTCTCACATAATGGGCAGCAATGGTTGGATTTTCCACTATTAGCAGTGTTTCATCATTACCATTATTGGCAACTTTCGACCAATTATGAGAACCTGTAATAACTGTTTGTTGATCAATTACACCAAATTTATGATGCAATAAATCACCCTTAGCTAAGATAGGTATACCCACAGTAGTTAAAGGATTTTGCCAAGGATTATTATCTACTTCATATTTACAATCATTACTCAGCAATACTCCCATCATATCTAAACCTTCGCTATAGTAACGATAGGCAAATTGTGAATCAATTAAAGCCCGAATGAAAACATTATTCTGATGACGGGTTTTAAGAATATTAGAAAGACTCTGTTCGGAAAAAACAAATAATGCCATATCAATAGATTTAGTGGCAGAATCTAAAGTTTTTCCAATTAAACCATTACTAGATTTATTCCAAGGTTGGGTGGCAGAAGTAGGCGAAAAATGTATGGTGATTTTGGTTTCACCTAATGTTATAGTTTGAGGCGATCGCATTGGTTTTTGGATGCCAAATTTACTATCTGGCTGACCTCCTGGACCATCACCCCACATAATATTAAATTCTTTGGTAAATAAAATAGCTAATTCTGGGCTATCAATCTGTAAAAAATTATTCGCATTTCCTAAACTGCTAAAATTTGTATAATCACCATGAACATCACTCAGCGTAAAATTAGCCGACGTTGTAATTACCCAACGATTATCAACAATCACAAATTTGTGATGCATCAAATTACTACCGGCTGAACCATCAGCCCGATCATCTATCCAGGGAATTTTGGCATTTTCTAAAATTATTAATGCGTCTCGTTGATTGATTTCTTCAGGACTGAGTTGATTGTCTTGGTTCAAGTCTACAAAATTACGAAATTCTTGATAACGGTCTTGTTCTCTAGGCGTTAACTTCTGCACCTGGGCAGGTGTTAAACTACTCCAAGGAAGACTATAGTTATTTTCCAAAATCACCCTCACCTTCACACCCGCTTTTTGTCTTTCTGCTAGTGCTTGGGAAATTTTAGGTAAACGCAATTCTTGAATAGCTACATCCACGGTGGTTTTAGCTTGAGAAATAGCATCAATAATCTGTTGTTCTAAGTTATCCCCAGGGCGTGTTTGCTGGCGGTAAGGTTCTTTGTATTCTGAAGCTTGGGAATGGTTAAAGTAAACTTGAACTAATGGATCTTGTGGTAAGGCTACTAGAAGCTGATTTTTGGGTTGGGCTTTTTGACAAGCAACTATGGACAAAACCAGAAAAAAAATCAGGAAATATTTTCGTTGCGGAAACATCTGCACGGTAATTTGCTAAAAGTGGATTGGGTATGAACACATTTATATTTCCCAAACTATATCCGCAGATAATCAAATCCACCTCTTAATACAGAAGTCTTTAGCTTTTTTCACACAATTATTGATAATATGCAAATATATTTAGATTACAGCGCCACTACTCCCACTCGCCCAGAAGCGATCGCAGCTATGCAGACAGCCCTGAATCAACAATGGGGCAATCCTTCTAGTTTACATGAGTGGGGACAACGAGCCGCCACAATGGTAGAACAAGCCAGAATCCAAGTTGCAGGTTTAATTAATGCGGCTAATCCAGAATCTCTGATTTTTACGGCTGGTGGTACAGAAGCCAATAATTTAGCCATTATGGGCATTGCCAGATTATACACTGCGCCACAACACATAATTATTTCCCAGGTGGAACATTCGGCTATTTCGGAACCAGCGCGGTTGTTGGAAATGTGGGGTTGGGAAGTGACGCGCTTGGGTGTAGATGCTAAAGGTAGAATTAACCCCCAGGATTTAAAAGCAGCGTTGCAAGATAATACTGTTTTAGTTTCGGTGATTTATGGACAAAGCGAAATTGGTACTATCCAACCAATTACGGAATTAGGAAATATTGCTCAAAAGCATGGTGTTTTATTTCACACAGATGCAGTCCAAGCTGCGGGACGTGTACCCCTAGATGTACATAAATTGCCAGTAGATTTACTCAGTCTTTCCAGTCATAAGATATATGGACCCCAAGGGGCTGGGGCGTTGTATGTGCGTCCTAATATCGAATTAGTACCTCTGCTGGGTGGTGGTGGACAAGAAATGGGATTGCGTTCGGGGACTCAAGCCGTACCTGCGATCGCTGGTTTTGGAATTGCAGCCGAATTAGCTACAGTAGAATTACTGAGTGAAATACCGCGTTTAATCAAGTTGCGCGATCGCTTGTTTGCTAAGTTAGCAGATATTCCGGGTTTAATTCCCACAGGCGATTTTAATCATCGCTTACCTCATCATGTGAGTTTCTGTTTAGAACACGCCGATGGGAAAAAGCTTAGTGGTAAAGCTTTGGTTAGACAAATGAATCTGGCTGGTATTGGTATTAGTGCCGGTTCTGCCTGTCACAGTGGTAAACTTAGCCCTAGTCCTATACTCTTGGCAATGGGTTATCCGGAATCAGCTGCTTTGGGAGGGGTGCGCTTGACTTTGGGGCGTGATACTACGGAGGCTGATGTTGATTGGGTGGCGATGGTGTTTAAGCAAGTTTTGCAGAGGCTGATCTGCTGAGGAAAATATGGATGAGTGTCACGCAGAGGCGCAGAGGCGCACCAGAGGAAGAGTTTGAGAGATGTTATTTCTGGAAAATTTTTAAATGGCTCGCACCCCTACGTTAAAATTTGATCGCGGTACATTAATTTTACATCCACCACCACGGGGTAAGGGTTGGATGGATTATGCTACTTGGGATGATCGGGTGGAAAAGTTTCGCATTCCTGCGATGAGATATCGGGCTTTGGTGGAAGCGTTACAAGCTGAAGATGTTTATTTTGTGGATGAGGCTAAGGAATTTTATCCGGTGGATTTAATTCCGAGTCTGGAAATGGAGCCTTACCCCCATCAAACTGAGGCTTTAGCAGCTTGGAAGTTGGAGGGTAGGCAGGGGGTTGTGGTGCTACCTACGGCGGCGGGAAAGACGTATTTGGCGCAAATGGCGATGCAATCTACACCCCGCACGACTTTAATTGTGGTTCCAACTTTGGATTTAATGCACCAATGGTATGCTCATTTGGTGGCGGCTTTTCCTGATGCTGAGGTGGGTTTGTTGGGTGGTGGTTCACGCGATCGCACTGCAATATTAGTAGCGACTTATGATAGTGCTGCTATTCATGCGGAAACTTTGGGAAATAAGTATGCTTTGCTGGTGTTTGATGAATGTCATCATTTACCTACGGATTTTGGACGGGTAATTGCAGAGTATGCGATCGCGCCTTATCGTTTAGGATTGTCAGCAACACCAGAACGCACTGATGGGAAACACGCAGATTTAAATATTCTCATTGGACCGGAAGTCTATCGCAAACGGGCTGAGGATTTGGCGGGTAGTGCGTTGGCTAACCACGAAATTGTGCAAATTAAGGTGAAGTTATCACAGCATGAGCGAGAAAGATACAATCAATTAATTCAAACTCGCAATGATTTTTTGCGCCAATCAAAGATTTCTTTGGGGAGTATTCAAGGTTGGCAAATGTTTGTGAAAATGAGTGCGCGATCGCCTGCTGGACGTAGGGCTATGTTAGCACACCGGGAAGCGAAAAACATTGCTTTGGGTACTGATGGGAAGTTAAGAATTTTGGCTAATTTGTTGGCTGAACATTTCCCGGAAAGGATTCTGATTTTTACGGCTGATAATGCGACGGTTTATAGTATTTCTGAAAAGTTATTAATTCCGGCGATTACTCATCAAACTCCTGTGAAGGAACGCCATGAAATTTTAACTAAGTTTCGGGAGGGGGAATACAATACTTTGGTGGCTTCTCATGTGTTGAATGAGGGGGTTGATGTTCCTGCTGCTTCTGTGGCGATTATTTTGTCGGGGACTGGTTCGACTAGGGAGTATGTTCAGCGTTTGGGTCGGGTTTTGCGAAGGGGGAATGTGGCTAATAAGCGGGCGATTTTGTATGAGGTGGTGGCTGAGGATACTAGTGAGGAGGGGACTTCGGCGCGACGGAGGGGGGTGGAGAACGAACCGCCAAGCCGCCAAGGTCGCCAAGGGAAGAGGGGGAGTTTACAGGTTGTTTATGGGGGTGGGAAGGGTAGTACTCCTAAGGCTGCGGAACAGTTAGAGATTAAGTATTCAACGGATAAGAAGAATGTTACCGACGGATTTACTGAGTCATCGCCAAAACGGAGAGGAAATAATTCCGAAGAGGTTGAAGATTGATCACAAGAGTATGGAGTTGGGGAATGAGTTGATTGGTTGTTTTGAGGAGGCGAAAGGGAAGTCTCAGGGGGTGTTGGAACGTCAGCTTTTGGATTTGGAGGGTGATGCTACGGATTATCGGGTGAAGCGGGGTTTGGCTTATATTCTCAAGAGTAGTTTTTGTACTTTTGAGGTGGTGAGTCCTTTGGAACCGCCTATGTTACGGGAACGGGTATTTGCTTTGGCGGCGAAGTCGGTTCCTAGTGGGGAATCTACTCAGGTGACTTTGACTAAGATTGCTGATGAGTTGAGTCAGGAGTTGGAACGTGAGGTGTTGTTGGAACAGGTGCGTGATGGTTTATATGCTGATTTGGCTGAAAATAAGATTTTAACTAATTTTGATGCGCCGAGTCCGGTGGATTTATTAAATAGATATAATTTGTCTCAGGTACAGGGAATTTTTTATAAAGCCAGTAAGTTAATTTTAAATGCTCATCGCAATGTTCCTGGGGAATATAAGCTGTTGTTTCGTTATTTGAAGTTGTTTCAATTAATGGCTTATATTGAAGGTGATGCTGACCACGGGTTTACAATTACGGTGGATGGTCCCACGAGTTTATTTAATCCTAGTACAAGATATGGGCTGGCGATCGCCAAATTAATTCCGGCTTTACTTCATGTCACTAAATGGAGTTTAGCAGCGACTTTACAAACTCGTGATCCTTACACCAAAGCATGGAACACGGGCAGATTTACCCTCAATTCTGAATGTGGTTTGGTGTCTCACTATTCCAAGGGTAAGCCTTACGATAGTATGCTAGAGTCATCCTTTGCTGATAAGTGGGATGCACTTAAAACCGACTGGGTATTAGAGCGAGAAGTGGATTTATTACCAGTTCCTGGTAGTGTAATGATTCCCGATTTTCGGTTAGTACATCCTGATGGTCGTGATTATTTATTAGAAATAGTTGGTTATTGGCGACCAGAATATTTACAAAAGAAATTTTATCAAGTGCGGAGTTCTGGATGTGACAATTTAATTTTAGCAATTTCGGAGAGATTAAATTTAGAAAAAGCCGGAGTAAAATTAGATAATGTCCCCGCCAAAATTGTCTGGTTTAAAGATAAATTATTACCAAAAGCCGTATTAGCAGTAATCGAGGAGGATGAATGAAAAGTATAGAAACAATTGCCACAGTCACAAAAGACGGTAAAATTACAGTGCAATTACCACTGGATATCCCAGCAGGTGAGCATCATGTAGTGATAGTAATTGAAGAAAAATATACAGATGAGAAAGTAGAGAGAAAGGAAAAGCGTCCTCCTTTAAACTTTCCTGTTCATAATTGTGGACTTTGGCCTGAAAATCTTTCTTTAAGACGTGAGGATATGTATGGTGATTGGGGACGGTAATCCTGTTTTTTTAGATACAAATATCCTAGTATATGCTAGTCAAATTCAGTCTCCATTTCACATAGCCGCGATATCAGCTATGCAAAGTTTATATGATGTGGGTGTGGACTTGTGGATTAGCCGACAAATATTGCGGGAATATTTAGCTACTCTTACCCGTACTCAACAATTTACCAACCCATTACCCATTGCAACAGTAATAGAGGATGTTCTCTATTTTCAAACCCATTTTCGGGTAGCTGAAGATAGTTCTCTGGTAACAGATAGGTTACTAAATCTCATTGAGCAAATTCCTAGTGGTGGTAAACAAATTCATGATGCCAATATTGTTGCCACCATGCTAGTTTACAATATCCCTCAATTACTGACTCACAACACAAGTGACTTTGCCAGATTTGCTAACTTAATTACTGTCTTGCCTTTGCAGGAGTAACTTTTTAAACTTTTATCATATTGAGTATATCATCTCGTGTTTCTTCAGGCAATTTACCATTTGTATAAACAACGAACTTGGCTAAATCATGATTTGAATGATGCTTCACAAAATGTTCGTTAAAATCAACGCCATTACTCACAATTCCACCATTACGTTCATTGAGAATTTGGATAGACTCTTCTAAATTTGGAGAAGGAAGAATCAACACGACATTTTCATAAGGCGCTAAAACTTTTTGTACTCGTTGGAAAAGTTCATTATCTTCAAAAACAGAATGTCCTGCACCAAAATCAATCACACAATTTTTATGTTCAGAAAGTAATCTTTCCACTGCGTAGGCTTCAAAGGGTTTCCAATAACGATAAATCCCTTCAAATCCTGCTTTTTGTCTTATTTGCTGTGCGAGTTCTGCATCATAATTTATTTCCTGATAATAATCCAATCGGACATCATCCATAGAACACTGTGAAATTCCTAACTTCTGAGCGAGGAGTTTTCCCAGAGTGCTTTTCCCTGTACCAACTGGGCCAATGAGAATAATATCTGAAATCAGATGGCTCATTTTGAATAGAAATAGCAGCTAAACAAATAAATTTAAAGGCTTAATTACTTACAAGTCGAACTGTCCACTCATTCTCTGTTCCAACAACTCCAACAACTCATTGACATCCTTCCCCACCTCCTCAAAACAAACAGGCGCAGGAGGTTCAGGTGCAAACTGAATCAACTTCAGTTCACCCTTACCAATTCCAATCATCACCACCTCCATTTCAGGTTTATGATGATCAACAATACCCAAAATTTCCTGAAGCCGATTATCAACCTTATTATTTAAATCTTCTATCGCTGCTTGGGGACAATAAATAAAATGAGGAGTTGGCTGCAAATCAATCCCAACAGTACCCTGACTATTCCCATTTTCCAACCACAACCCCCAAAAAAGCGCCGCCAAATCGCGCTGATTTTCCTTCACAAACCTATCCAACTGTCCACGCCACTTGCTATTCCCTGATTCCGGCTGAGTACTTCCAAACATGATAAATAATTCGTAATTCGTAGTTCGTAATTCGTAATTGAATGGGTGAGATTTATCTTAAGCCACTTTGGACACGCCAGAGGCTGGCATATACACCGTTTTTATCCAGTAATTGCTCATGGGTTCCTGATTCTATCAATTTCCCATGTTCCATGACATAAATGCAATCAGCATTGCGGATAGTAGAAAGACGATGAGCGATCGCAATTGTAGTCCTATCTACTGTAATCCGTTCGAGCGATCGCTGAATAGCTGCCTCCGTTTCATTATCCACCGCCGAGGTAGCTTCATCTAAAATCAAAATCGGCGGATTCTTGAGTATTGCACGGGCGATCGCAATTCTTTGTCGTTGTCCACCAGATAACTTTTGACCACGCTCCCCCACGATTGTCTCATAACCTTGGGGCAGTTCCATAATAAATTCATGCGCTTCAGCCACCTTCGCCGCCTTCATGATCTCTGAATCTGTAGCCTCAAAGCTGCCATAAGCAATATTCTCAGCTACCGTACCATGAAACAAAAAGACATCCTGACTCACCAAACCAATACAGCGCCGCAAATCCCGTAAGTTTAAATCCTGTAATTCAATCCCATCTACAGTAATTTTCCCAGATTTCACCTCATACAACCGCAATAAAAGTTTAACTAAAGTGCTTTTCCCAGAACCAGTAGAACCCACAATTGCAATTGTATTTCCGGCGGTCACTCGCAAAGACAGATTTTCCATCACTGGTAATCTATCTTGGTAAGCAAAACTAACATTGTGAAACTCTACCTCCCCCCGCACAGCATCCACAGGTAAAGCAATATTTCCGGGATGAATTGCAAAGGGAGTATCCAACAAATTCATCACTCGATTAGTAGAAGCCATCGCCCGTTGATATAAATCAAAGGTATCGCCTAACCGAGTTAAAGGCCAAAGTAAACGCTGAATCAAAAATATTAATACACTGTAAGCACCTACAGACATTCTTCCAGCCACTGCTTCCATCCCCCCAAACAGGAGTAAGGCTGTAAAACTGATTAAAATCAACATCCGAATCAACGGAATAAAAGCCGCAGACAGTGCGATCGCTTTCGAGTTACTTTGTTTATAAGCTATACTTTCTATCTCTAAACGTCCGGCTTCATACTCCTCAGCCGTGAAACTCTTAATCGTAGTAATACCGCTCAGATTATTAGACAAACGGCCATTGAGTAAACCTACCTTTTCGCGGACATCAGCATAACGCGGTGCTAGCAACTTCTGGAAAGCCACCGAACCCCAGAGAATAAACGGCATCGGCAAAATGGCCATCCAAGCTATACTAGGAGCCAAAACAAAAAATGCCCCGCCAATAATTACGACAGTGGTGATTACTTGAATGATGTCATTTGCGCCCACATCTAGAAAACGCTCTAATTGGTTAACATCATCACTGAGGATAGACATTAAACCCCCTGTGCTGCGTTCTTCAAAATAAGCCAATTCCAACTCTTGCAGGTGTTTATATGCATCCAAACGCAAATTATGCTGAACCTTCTGCCCTAAGTTGCGCCATAATAGCTTGTAGCGATATTCAAAAAATGATTCTAAAATCCAAGTAATCACGGTGAGTAGAGACAGAATCAGAAATTGCCCAAAGACATCTTGAACACCAAACTGAGCAATGATCGAATCCTGCTGCTGAACTACTACATCCACTGCAATCCCAATTAGTGCTGGTGGTGCTAAATCAAAAAGTTTATTCAGGATAGAACAAACAATAGCCAGCCAAATTTGTTGCCGATACTCGTGTCCGTAGTCAAGCAAGCGCTGAAGAGGGTGTACTGAATGCCTACGTCTTTTTGATGCCTGAACAGATTTAAATGCTATAGCCACAGTCATTTACGGTTGCGTGACACCGATATTACCACAATAAGAGGCAGGAGACGTGTCACCATAGTATAGGAGTTGCCTAAAGATGCAAAAGGAGATAGAACCTTGAAAAGTCAGCAATTTGGGAATTGGCAAACCACAGTTTTTGGAATTGTGTTAGCACTTATTGTCCTCGTCGGACTAAATTCCTTTGTTATTCTCAACCCAGGACAAGCAGGAGTCATCAGCATCTTAGGTAAAGCTAGAGATGGTGCGCTACTAGAAGGCATTCACATTAAACCACCCCTTGTGTCGGTAGTTGATGTGTATGATTTGACGGTACAAAAATTTGAAGTTCCCGCCGAAAGTTCTACTAAGGACTTGCAAAATTTATCAGCAAGATTTGCCATTAACTTTCGCCTTGACCCCACACAGGTAGTTGAGGTCAGAAGAAAACAAGGAACTTTAGCAAATATTGTTTCAAAAATCATTGCTCCTCAGACACAGGAAGCATTTAAAATTGCGGCTGCTAGAAGAACAGTAGAAGAAGCAATTACCAAAAGGAGTGAATTAAAAGAAGACTTTGATTTAGCTTTGGGCAATCGCTTGGCTAAATATGGGATAATTGTGCTAGATACTAGCGTAGTGGACTTGAATTTCTCGCCAGAATTTGCCAAAGCTGTAGAAGAAAAACAAATAGCTGAACAGCGAGCGCAAAGAGCCGTTTATATAGCCAGGGAAGCGGAACAACAAGCGCAGGCGGATGTGAATCGCGCCAAGGGTAGGGCAGAAGCTCAAAGACTCTTAGCAGAGACTCTCAAAGCCCAAGGTGGGCAGTTAGTTCTGCAAAAAGAAGCAATTGAAGCTTGGAGAAATGGCGGCTCTCAGATGCCTAGAGTCCTCGTTATGGGTGGTGAATCTAAAGGCAGCAGTGTGCCATTCATTTTCAACCTCGGAAATGACCAGAATAAACCGTAATTTGAGTAAATAATGCAAATGGGGTGGGACTAACCCACCTCAGACACCACAGCCAAACCCAGAAAATCATAAATTGATTTATGACGACACCAAATCACCAAAACCTCACCATCTCAGAAGCTACAAAAATCCTGCATAAATTCAACTGCTTAGACATCGCACCCATTCTCAAACCCTCAGAAAAAGCCTTAGTGCGTCGGGCTTTAACTTTGGTAGCGAGTATTTCTGATTACCAGATATTAGGGATTTGTGCTGATACAGCAGAAGATGGGATACTAGCTATGAGGACTTATTCTCATGCTTTTGGCTATGAAGTCCCCACTGATTTAGCCACACCCGAAGGGCCTGTTTATATCAAATTAAATGGCAAGAATGGGTTATGTTATCTCGATGCTTATCCAGGACATCATCGGGGTGTATTAATTTCTTGCCAATCTTATAATGAGGGGGGAATCAACGAAATGTATGGACATTTACCCCTGGATTTATTTGTGTAGAATTTGCCACTGTTGCTGGAAGCATTCCAAATGTGTAAGTTAAATTTACTCACGAGATTGCAACTTACACAGGAGGATAAACCCCTGGAAATGTTCCCATCTTGGTAAAACTAGATGTTCTACAGATACTCACTAATGACCAATGATTTACCCTGAGCGTAGCCGAAGGGCTAACGACTAATTTTTATGAGTATTATTACATTACAATCAGTTAAAAAAGATTTTGGCATCAAAGAACTTTTAAGAGATGCCAGTTTTAGCTTAGATGCTACCGATAAAGTTGGCTTAATTGGGACTAACGGTTCTGGTAAGTCAACTTTATTAAAAATGATTGCCGGACTAGAATCAATTGATAGTGGACAAATTACCTTTAGTTCTGGTGCAAAAGTAATTTATTTACCACAGCAGCCAGATTTAGATGAAAATCACACTGTTTTAGAGCAAATTTTCGCTGACAGTGGCGAACATTTGGCTTTGGTGCGTGAATATGAAGAACTATCTCATAAACTTGTTCATCATCCAGAAGATAGCCAGTTAATGTCCCGCTTGTCAGGGGTAATGCAACGCATGGAAACTGCTGGCGCTTGGGAATTGGAAACCAACGCCAAAATTATCTTGACTAAGTTAGGAATTTGTGATTTTGATGCGGTTATTGGTACTTTGTCAGGAGGCTATCGTAAGCGCATAGCTTTAGCAACAGCTTTACTATCAGAACCAGATGTTTTACTGATGGATGAACCTACAAACCATCTGGATGCGCTGTCTGTGGAATGGCTGCAAAGTTATTTAAATCGCTTTCGGGGCGCACTTTTGCTCATAACTCACGACCGCTATTTTCTCGACCAAGTTACAAACCGAATTATTGAAATCGACCGAGGCGATATTTACACTTATTCTGGTAATTATTCATATTACCTGGAAAAGAAAGCTTTAGCTGAAGAATCGGCAATTAGTAGCCAACGCAAACACAAAGGTATATTACGCCGAGAATTAGAATGGTTAAGCAGAGGACCAAAAGCCAGAAGCACTAAACAAAAAGCCAGAATTCAACGCGTTGAAAGTTTGCGGGAAACTGAGTTTAAACAAGTCCAGGGAAAAGTTGATATTTCCACAGTTAGCCGTCGCATTGGTAAAAAAGTTATTGAATTAAATAACGTCTCTAAAGGCTACGATGGACGGACTTTAATTAAGGATTTTACCTACGAATTTAGTCCTGAAGACCGCATTGGAATTATTGGCGGGAATGGAACTGGTAAATCTACTTTAATGGATATGATTACCAGACGTATTCAACCAGATTCCGGTATTGTGGATATTGGGACGACAATTCACATCGGCTATTTTGACCAGCATTCGGAAGAGTTACTTTCAGCCGTAGACGAAAATCAGCGCGTGATTGACTACATTAAAGAAGAGGGCGAATTTGTCAAAGTCTCTGATGGAACTCAAATTTCTGCTTCTCAAATGTTAGAACGGTTTCTGTTTCCCGGAAACCAGCAATACGCGCCAATTAATAAGTTATCTGGTGGGGAAAAACGTCGTTTGTTTTTACTGCGAATTCTCATTGGTGCGCCCAATGTGTTGATTTTAGATGAACCTACCAATGATTTAGATGTGCAGACATTGGCGGTACTAGAGGATTATTTAGAAGATTTTCCTGGTTGTGTAATTGCAGTTTCTCACGATCGCTACTTTTTAGATCGGACTGTAGATACTATTTTTTCCTTGGAAGAGGGCGGTAATCTCCGAAAATATCCAGGTAATTACTCCATTTATCTAGATTACAAGAAGGCTGAGGAAGAAGAAGCAAAACAGCAACAAGCCGCTAATACGAAGGAAAAACCGCAGGAAGATGTAAAAGTTGCAGCTTCGTCTTCAGACAGCGACAATAAAAAGCGCCGCAGACTATCAAATTGGGAAAAGCGGGAATTTGAGGAGTTAGAAGGAAAAATTGCCAAGTTGGAAACTGAGAAAGCCACAGCTGAAAAAGCTTTGTTAAATGTCTCTGCTGGGAATTACACTCAAGTCCAGAAACTCTATGAACAAGTGGAAACTCTCAAGCACTCGATTGATACGGCGACAGAACGGTGGTTAGAATTAGCAGAGATGGATTCTTAATAAAATCGGTAAGAAAATATATGTCTGTTAAAGTTGGTGATACTGCGCCTGATTTCTCTCTCAGCGCTCAAAATGGTTCCACAGTTAGCCTCAGCGCTTTTCGTGGTCAAAAAGCTGTTGTTTTATACTTTTATCCCAAGGATGATACACCAGGATGTACAGCCGAATCCTGTGCTTTCCGGGATCAATATGAGGTGTTTAAAACTGCTGGTGCTGAGGTGATTGGCGTTAGTGGTGATTCTAATGAATCTCACCAGAAGTTTGCAGAGAAGTACAATTTACCTTTTACTCTTTTGAGTGATAAAGGTAACGAAGTGCGGAAGCAATACGGCGCAACTGCAATGTTTGGTTTTGTACCTGGTCGTGTGACTTATGTGATTGACAAGGAGGGCGTTGTGCAGTATGTGTTTGATTCAATGTTGAATTTTAAGGGTCACGTTGAGGAAGCGCTGAAGACTTTGCAACAGTTGGCTGTGTAAAAGAACCTCACCCCCAGCCCCTCTCCTTGTTAAGGAGAGGGGAGTTAGAGAGGGGAGTTAGAGCTTGGTTTGGGCTTACTTATGGGAGTGGGCTTTTTCGGGGACAGCTTGGGCTGAATTGCCGTTTTTGCCGTTGGTGTGTCCGTTATTATTACGGGGTTGGATTACACCGTAACCTCCGTGGTTACGTTCGTAAACCACATTGATTTCTCCAGTTTCAGAGTTGTGGAACATATAAAAGTCGTGTCCCACCAGTTGCAGCTGTTGTGTGGCTTCTGCAACGGTCATCGGGGGCATGGAAAAATACTTTGTACGGACGACCTCGTTTGGTAGTTCGGGGGTGCGATCGCCTATTAAATCTGCCGCTACTGGTTCAGGAACTAATACTTGATTTGTGGGTAGGGCATTAGTTTTCTGGTCTTGAAGTCTTTCCTTATATTTACGTAGTTGACGGGCAATTTTATCTGCTACTAAATCAATGCTGGCGTATAAATTTTCGCTGCTTTCCTCTGCACGGATAACACTACCATTTGCAAAAATAGTGACTTCCGCCGCTTGTTTGGTGGTGATTCGAGGATTGCGGGCGACACTCAGATGCACATCCACTTCATTGGTGATGTTCTGAAAGTGACTAACGGCTTTTTCAATTTTTTGATGTACATACTCCCGAATGGCATCGGTGATTTCAATATTTTTGCCGTGGATGACAAGCTTCATGTAAACTCTCCCACTGATATATTTGATGTGAATTTGTTTTGTATGAAAAGAGGTCGCGGTAAGGTCTTTCACTACCGCCAAAACAAATTTTGAACAATTTTAATGTACTGCTTATGCTTTGGCTCTCTGTTGGATGGGTAATCCAGTTCGAGTGACAAAGAATTTATGAGATTCACCAGCCAGTGCATTCGTTCTGATTCTGTTTGGCGTGATGCTTGTTGCAGAGATTTCCTCCTAACACCTTTGAGGTTATATATTCAACTTAGCATTTTGTATTCTAGAATGCAGCTGACTTTGGCGTTCCTTTAAAATCCTTTGCATTGCTTGACATTTCTTGACCCAAAAGCTGTAAATTGAAATATATTTGGTCAATAAACCCGTTGTTTTTTGGCATGACCCGTAGTACCGAAACAGATTACAGACGTTGTTTGTTATTTAACGCCGGATTGATGCCTTATGTAGATGCGCTTTTATGGCAGCGATCGCTTCTCCAGGAGCGCATTCATCAAGCTAGTCTGGATGATGTGTTAATATTGCTGGAGCATCCGCCTGTCTATACTTGGGGACAAGGCAGCAACCCTGAATTTCTCAAAGACCTAGATCAAAGTAAGTTCGATGTTCACAGAGTTGAACGTGGTGGCGAAGTTACTTACCATTGCCCTGGTCAAGTTGTGGGGTATCCTATTTTAAATCTGCAATATTATCGTAAAGACCTGCATTGGTATTTACGGCAACTAGAAGAGGTATTAATTCGAGTATTGGCAGTTTATGGGTTGACAGGCGATCGCCTCCCCGGTTTTACTGGTGTTTGGCTAGAAGGGCGAAAAGTTGCCGCTATCGGGATTAAAGTCAGCCGTTGGATTACTATGCACGGGTTTGCATTCAATGTTTGTCCAGATATGTCAGGCTTTAAACAGATTATTCCCTGTGGTATTGCTGATAAACCTGTAGCCAGTTTAGCCGAATGGATTCCCGGTATTACCTGCGAAGAGGTACGTGTTAATATAGCCCAGTCTTTTTCTGAAGTGTTCGGGGTGGAATTAATTGAGTCAATCTGAAAGCTCTGATTTAAGTAGGCCGGTGTGAAAATCTGAATGTATGTCATTGCGAATGGAACGTTCGCGTAGCGTGGCTTTAGCCATAGTGAAATGAAGCAATCGCAACGGTTTTGTCGATTTTACATTCTGTTACATAGTAAAACTAGCCCTGGCGACTAGAAGTCGCGGCTATACAGACAAAACCCGCCTGCGCGGGTTAAAAACCTTAATAATTTTCACTCAAAAACTTCCTTAACCACCTGATAGCCTCACTTGTGGTTTGCTCATTTGCAATTGGGAGGCATTGCTGTACAATTTCTCTAACTTGAGGAAAATAGCTGCTTTCTGTAATTACGTAATTTTCACCCTGCAATCTATAAACTAATAACTGCTTATTCTTTAATAGCCAAACCTCTGGCACTTTATAAGGAAGATAGTCATCAATATTGGTATAGCTAGTAACATCTACTTCAATTACTAAATCTGGTGGCGGGTCATTCTGCCATTCGATGCGGTTTTTACCTACTACGGATCTCCAATTTTCAATATAAAAGCAATAGTCCGGCTCAATGCCACTAACTTGAGGCTTGCTCATGGTGATGGGTGTAAATGAGTCGTATCTTTGCTCCAAATGATCAAGTAAAACCTTAGCAATATCTGCCAGCAAGCTTGCATCTCTTCCATGCTCTGGTAGCGGTGCCATTAACAAAATCTCTCCGGGTCGATACTTGAGCCGAGGAAAGGTGCGATTTCCTAGTTGCTGACTCAGTAGTTGATAATCCTGCCAAGATCCCAACATCCTGACAACTGTTCCAGGTGGTAACTCGATTCTTTCAGGTGTAATTACAGTGTGCATATTTGTCTACTTTGAGGAACTCATGATTCTCAAGGAGTTGGTTGGAAACCTACCGACGATAGTAGAACGACCTGTATTAAGTTGTAAGTTAGACGATTCTTAATAAAGCTTATTTAGCCCTGGTTAGAGCCGGGGCTTTTTTCTTTGTCTATTTTAGCATAGTCAAGCTTCAGAGGAATAATCACAGTTTTGAAAAGTATCAATAAGCTGTAACTCTTCCTAATATCGAACAGCCGCATAAAATAATCCCCTGAGAAAGTTTAATACAGGGGTTTACAGGTAAAGATATGTGAAGTTATAGTTACTACATACAACTTAAAACCTGGAAAATGTCGAATAATGACGTTCTTGCGTTGATTGCAGCCCATTTTGGTAAGTCTTCTTATCAACTGAAAGAGGAAATCCAAACAATAGTAAACCTCAAGCGTCAAGAAGATATGCGGAAAAATCCAGTCAAATGTTTTGCCTGTGGGAGTTTAGAGCTTACCAAATCAGGTACAGTTGTAACTTGTAAAACGTGTGGTCACGCATGGACAGATTATTTAAACTGATGCAAGTTGACCTAATGACGCTGTTAGCTGCTTATAGTGGATACTTACCCCCCGATGTGGCAGAAAAGGTAGTTCAGAAGTATCAGCAAGAGATTCAGAAAGGGGGGAGTTGTGTTTGTTGTGGTACTAACAACAACTTTCAAGTTAGTACAAAAGTTTACTGTAGAACGTGTGGATACACTTGGGAAAATGATTCTAATCATGAATCCTGAAATACCCATATAACCTCAAGAATCCAAGGCAGCAAGTAACATCACTGGTTAGTCCTTAGCTGTACTAAATCCTTTGGCTTTTTAAAGTTATCGCATAGCATCAGTAGCCCGGATAGTTGGTACTGATGCTTAATCATATCCATGTCTGACAATACACCTATGTACATAGGCGGTTAGGTTGTGGTAATCCTGTCTTCTGATCAACACATAACTACCTGATTATCACCAACAGTCCCCATGCAGCAGATAACAGACTGGATGGAATAGCTACAGCTACCAACTGAAGACAGTCGGGAAACCTGGATGATTAAGTAATCGAATCAGATGTACCAAGTCAGATGAACTGGACAGGATAAAGCATATCCATACAGCAGATAACATCACTGACTATCTTTTTGGCTACTCGTTTGGCTACTGGATTGTTGGTTTCGAGGGAATCTAGGGGACTAGAATCGCTGAAACCCTGAAGGCGACACCCGGATTTGAACCGGGGGATGGAGGTTTTGCAGACCTCTGCCTTACCACTTGGCTATGTCGCCGCGATCGCTCTCACGATTCCTAATCATAGCACAACTCATCGAAATTCACACCCTGGGTCTGAGGAAATTTTGCCTCATCTCAGCGAATTTAGTGGTTAATAGCATTTTCATATTCCCGACGATGGCAAGGTTGAATGAAGATTTTGGGGGATAGTGTGAGGAATTGATGAATTTTTGCCCAGGATGGGTGACGTAAAATACAAAAAAAAATACAATTTCACTCTTAAGATAGATGAAAATTCGCCTGTTTTAAGAGATTGAGTGTTTTTTTATGCTTTTTAGCTCTATGATGACATCAAATTTAGTATGAACTTGGTCAGCTACCTTCCCGGATAAGAATCAGATGTTAAGTTGCACATATCGCCATCAGTGAAATGAAACAAGTCTCTCCTATCTCAATTGCTCAGGTAACAGATACACATCTGTTTGCTTCGGAAAATCACGAAATGCTGGGAATGCCTACTATACAGTCTTTTCAAGCAGTTGTGGAAAGGTTGAAGCAGCTAAGAACTGAAGTTGATTTACTTCTGCTAACGGGAGATTTGTCTGGTGATGGTAAGCCTGATTCCTATGATAATCTCCAAAATCTGGTAAATCCACTCCAAATACCTGCTTACTGGATTCCGGGGAATCATGACTGTGCGATCGCAATGGATGACATATTAAATATGGGGATGGTTTCCCGGCGCAAGTCTTTTCATCGTGGTGGTTGGAATTTTATCTTACTCGATTCTTCGGTTCCTGGTTGTCTACATGGTTATCTCTCAGGTAAAACTCTCGATTGGCTGGACTCTGAATTAAAAATCCTGGGTGATTATCCCACTTTAGTAGCTTTACATCACCCACCTTTTCCCGTAAATTCGGCGTGGTTAGATAGCAGCACTCTGAAAAATCCTCAAGAATTTTTTGCTGTTCTCGACCGTCATCCCCAAGTCAAGTTAGTTTTGTTTGGTCACATCCATCAAGAATTTCAACGCCAGCGTCACCAAGTCCACTACCTCAGCACCCCGTCAACTGGGCTTCAGTTTCGCTCAAAAAGTCCCACGTTGATGATTGACCCCAAATACCCAGGTTTTCGCTTGTTGAAGCTATACCCCAATGGAATGTGGGAAACTTCCGTGGAACGAGTTCCTTATTGTCATCCATTGGAGTTAGCCGCTAAAGCATCCTAAATTATCTTACTTTTGACAGCGAAATTACTTCATCAGCAAAACTTTGGCGACGCAAAAACTGAAATGCTCCAGCAACAGACCCCCAAATATGTTCATTTGTCTCTAAATCACGTCCTCGGTCAAGACTGATAAATCTCTCCTCACTAATCTCAAATTCACTATCTAAATAGGTTTTTTGCCCTTTCCGAAAGACAATACAGCCTTTTCCGGGTTCTACCTTACCTTTGAAGCTGTTACCAGCCCACTCTACAGTCATGTTACATCCTGGTAACTTTTCTAAGCGATCGCTCGTTAAAGTTTTCAGGAGTTGGAGGTTACGGGATGCGCCATAGAAGTTTTCTTCTTGCTTCACAGTATAGTTTTCGATTTCAATCCTATCCCCTGCATTAACCAACTTCAAAACCCGCACGCGATAAGGGTCATTCAGCATATAATCATAAGCCTGTTCCACAAACAAACTGATTCCTGACAGCACCTCTAGGGGTAGAGGACGCATACACACGCGAATATGAGCAAAAAAAGGTGGGTTTTCAAAAGCTTGTGCTTGATTGCTAAAATCAGCCGCCATCCAGCGAGCTAAGGTTGTAATATCCATAGAATTAGTCATGACATTTAAATTCTCTGGATTTATTGTAAAGCTTGGCCGTGGGGAGAATTATCGATTTTTGATGCGTCACACAAATTGGCAGTTAAAATCTTTGGGTATGCTAGTCATCACCTATGCCCTATTTCCATATCAGGTAAAGTAACCATGCTCAGGCGCTTATGTATTATTATTAGTATCGCTGTTTTTTGTCAGGTTAACAGTTCGTTAACCCTAGCACAGACTAAGAAGCCGCAACAGCCGACTAAATTTGCTCCTAATCCCCTAGAAATTACCAGACCCGATCCCCTGTTACCGCCTTTGATTGATAAACAGCAGTTAACCCTCCCAGAACTGCAAAGCTTGGAGAGGGCGTTGGATGAGTTGAATCAGGAAGCTGCGGCTAAATTGCAAGCAGGTGATCAGGAAGCAGCGTTTGAGATTTGGAACCGGGAAGCCCGTTTGCGGCGGTATTTGGGTTCATTGGCTCAAGTGCAAACATTATCACGCTTTGGGGCGATCGCTTGGAGTCGAAATGCTAGTGAACAGGTAAGATTTATTACACAGCGATTGCAAACTATTCAAAAGCAAGCACAAAAACAAAAAACTCTTGACTTAGATTTAATGCGATCGCTTGGTGAAGCATATCAAAGTGTGCGATCGCCTCAACTAGCTTTAGCAGTTTATGACCAAATTTTAACAGCAGTCCAACAAAAACAGGATGCAGTGGCAGTAGTGCAAACTCTGACAACAATGGGCGAACTGCATTTAAGTTGGTTTGATTATCCTCAAGCAGCAGCCAGCTATGAGAGATTATTGAATTTAACTGCTACCCAGAGCGATAGAACTAGTCAATTAGCATACCTGCAACAGCTACGTTATATATACCAGCAGACAAAACAAGTCCAACCAGCCGTAGATGTTCTCAAGAGAATAGCAGAAATTTATGAACAGGAAGATAATCTGATTAAAATTCCCGAATTAAAATTAGCCATTGGCTCAAATTATGAAATCTTAGCCCAGGAAAATCCTAGTTTACTCAAAGAAGCATTTAACAACTATCAAGAAGCTTATCTTATGGGGATGCGATCGCGCCAATATGCCCGTGCTGCGGAAGCATTGCAAAAGTTAATTGCCTTATATCGTACCCAAGAACAAATAGACGAAGCTTTGCAAACTAGCCAAATTTTAATAGAGACACAAAAGCAAGCCGTCAACTATTATGGCATGATGCAAGCTTATGATCAAATTGGGCAACTGTATCTAGAACGTCAAGAATATCCCCAAGCACTCGTAGCATTTCAACAAGGATTAGAACTTGCTCAACAACTCAAACATGAGGAAACATATTTTACTCAGCAAATTGAGAAAGTTTCAAAGTAATTCGTAATTGAATCCTGCCGATGTCTACCACTTGTGTTTGCTTTCTTTGACAAAATCAATCCTCTAGAGGGTGAGTGTGGGATTAGAAAAGATAAAACCCCCCAGAATTTAGCCTTCTGGGATTAAATTGCTGTTAACTCTATCTAAACTTAATTTTTCTTTATAACCAAAGAAAGAGGTAGACAAAGCTACAAATGTGGAATTTTAGATATTAGAGATGAAACTAGTTTGACCTTTAGGCAAAGTCATCTAATATTCCATACAAAGCAATTTAATTATGTTCCCTAAAGCTGGGGTTGTAGAAAAGAGTACGCAAACACAAGAAAGGATAATTACCATATATAACCGCGCTGAACAGCAATTTATCGCACTGCTGGCTACAGACGATTTGGACAATATCCTGGATATAGAAGCGGCGAAAGTTACTGAGTTTGAGCGAATAATCTCGATAGCAATTTCTGCTGCTTATGAAAACGGCTGTGGTGATTGGGAAGCTCATCGTTTTCTCCAGCGAATACTTTATCAAATTAATCGGCTAAAGCTATTTTGGTATGATAATCTGCGGAATTACAGCAATGAGCGATCGCTTTACTTATGCTCATGTCGTCACCAAATTGAAGCTGCTTGGCAAAACTGGGAACTGGCGCAAATCGATGTGGCAGCACTACAAGAATTGGATGTTAAACAAGCTTTAATTAAGCGTACATCTGCTGATTTAGAGCCACCACTGTCAGAAGATAGTCGCTATATCCGAGAACAGATGACTGAATTTGGTTATCGTCACTTGTTAGCGATCGCTTCTTTTGATGGTTTGGTGGAAGGTAGTCGTCTGTCCAGAATTTTAGGTGGTGTCGCTAATGAAATCCAGTGTACGCTTGTGCGGGTATTACTAGAAGAATATGGCAATGGTCGCCTATCCCGTAAACACTCTACATTTTTTGCCCAAATGCTGGATGAGTTGGGGATGAATAGCAAACCAGAGGGGTATTTTGATTTAGTACCGTGGGAAGTCTTAGCTTGTGCTAATCATAACTTTTTGCTGACTGAGCGCAAACGCGATTTTTTGCGTTATTGCGGTGGGTTAACTTATTTTGAGGTAGCCGGGCCTGGGGCTTATAAAAATTATCTCGCAGCAGCCCAACGACTGAGATTGTCAGAAGCAGCTATGGGTTATTGGGAACTGCACATCAGAGAAGATGAACGCCACGGACAATGGATGTTGGATGATGTGGCTTTGCCTTTAGCCGAACTATATCCTCATAATGCCTGGGAACTGATACTTGGGTATGATCAGGAAAAATTAATGAGCGATCGCGCAGCTAAAGCTATTGTGCAATCAATACACCAAGCCGAATCAATAGCTATACCCAAAGGATAAATTTCCCCAAATTGCACATTATTTTCTAGAATTTTTCATTTAGCATATCTACCTTATCTAGATTTTAATTCGCATCTAGATGAGTTTTATTAATGCCAAATTGCTCTGATCAAAGTAGAAAATAATTGATTTATATGCAGATTATACAATACTTTTGCAATGAATTCACATGAAAGATATATTTTTTTGTCCTGAAGAATCTAATTTTTACTCAAACTGTTTAGAAACCTTTGTTTTGAAAAACTGTAGTCATTCTGACTCTATTGTAGAATTCGGATCAGGAGATGGCAGCCCCATGATTAATTCATTACTTAAGACTAAATTTGATGCTGTCATACATGGATTTGAATTAAATACCTCTGCATGGAAATTGGCAAATTCTAAAATTGATGAATATAACCTCGCTCATAAATATAAAATTTATAATTCATGTTTATTTAATTCTTCTAAACCCCAAGCTGAATATCTGGTAGCAAATCCACCTTATCTTCCTGCGTCAGATCCAGATATTTATATGCCGCTATTATTTGGAGGCGTAGATGGAGCAACAGTTACAAATAATCTGTTGTCATTAGGATATAAAAATGTACTACTTTTAGTATCTAGCTTTTCTAATCCCATAAGTACAATCAAAAGAGCCGAAGAAAAGAACTATTTCGTGCAAAAATTCATGGTTTTACCTTTGAGATTTGGCTATTATAGTTCAGAGCCAAAAGTAAAAAAACATATAGAAAGCTTACGTAAAAAGAAAATGGCATTTTGTTCTACAAATTATTACTTTTTAGCTGGCGTTCTCTTTAAAAAATGCCAAGAATCTGCAATTAACTTATCTAATGAATTGGTCAAAGTAATGACGAGTTTGTAAAACTACGATTACATTTATACAACCTCTGGCTTGCATTCCACTCAATTTTGCTTGCTTAAGTCCTGTATGGGTCGATTTAAAAGCCGTTCGTCGGTTTCGTTGACGAACGGCTGCTAAGTCACATGACACCTATAGCATCTTGCCCAATCCAT
Organism: Anabaena sp. CCY 0017; assembly: GCF_963920885.1. Taxonomy (NCBI): domain Bacteria; kingdom Bacillati; phylum Cyanobacteriota; class Cyanophyceae; order Nostocales; family Nostocaceae; genus Anabaena; species Anabaena sp. CCY 0017. The sequence goes on from NZ_CAWUDG010000002.1 coordinate 52,198, forward strand.
CAGGAATTTTGGGATATTTTTTTATTTAGAAATCCCTAAATAAAATTTTTTGAACTCAATCATCAGGAATTGGGCGAATTTTGTTTTGGACTTAAGTAGGTAGGCACAAATAAACCTAACTATGTAACAAAATGTAAAAACCTCAAAACCCTTGCGTTCGCGGAGCGTGACCGCTTCGGTCTTATGCTTCACTCCGCTACGCTCCGTTCGCAATGACATACCTTGAAATTTTTCCGCCTACCTACTTAGTAAAACTGATGCAATTGTAATAGAAAAATCAAGCAGTTGTTGGCTCTAATTTCTTAACATCTTTAACTAGCTCATAAAGCTTTTCTTCAAATTTCTCTGAACACGCCGACCAATCATATTTAAGTATAGAAGGACGAGCCTGTTCAGCCATTTCTGCTTTAAGTTGAGAATTTGCCAAAATTGCCACCACCTTGTCGGCAAAATCTTGGGGATTATTCGCTTCAGCTAAAAAGCCATTATGCCCAGAAATAACTTGTTCAGCAGTTGAAGGTGCAACCACAGCTACCAAAGGAGTACCGGAAGCCAATGCTTCGTTATTTGTTGTACAGAAGTTTTCAGTTGCAGAAGGATTTACAAATACATCTGCACGAGCGAACCAACCCAAAAGTTCTGTACCGTGAGACTCACCCCACATAGTAATACCTGCAAATTTTTGAGAACGCTGACGCAGTTCTTCATCCAGGGGACCACTACCAATAATCACCAAATGGACATCAGGAATTTTGGCAGCAATTAGCGGGAACATATCTATCAGTTGAGTGACATTTTTTTCCGCCGTAATGCGTCCCACAAATAAGATAGTTGGTCTGTTATCGTCGGGAATGGGGTTGTGGATAATATTTCTAGGGTGAAACTTTTCACAATCAATTCCTTGATAAGGAACATATTCACCCCGTTGACAATTCAGTTCATTGTACTTCAAAAGTTGTGCTTGAGAAGGAAATAAGTTGCGGTCATAAACCTCAGTAGATTGTTTAACTAAAAAGGGAATAATCGGACGCATCAAATTAAAAACATGATTGCCCAAATAGTATTGGATATAGGCAACAATATCAGTGTGGAAAATTGAAATAATTGGAGTCCCAGTTTTTTTCGCGTATTCAACACCAATAGGGCGACCATAACCTTGCAAGAACATTGAATAGAAACCTCGCATTTGCGGTGCTTCTTCTACTACCACAATATCAGGTTGAAATTTTTCTAATAATTTGGTATCACTCCAATGGCGATAATGCAAGGGTTGAGGTAAAGACTTATAAAAAACTAGTGGCTTTGTGGGGAAAGCATAAGCAGAAAAGTTAGGAAAACATTGTAACTCTTCTAGTCCTGGCATCGGACGACTACCAACTTTTTTTGGATACTGGTCGTTAATTTCTGGGTGGACTAAAAAGACTTCATGCCCTTGTTCTAGCAGCCAACGTACCCGTTGGTGAACTGCAACTGAAACCCCCGTTAAAAAAGGAGCATATAATCCTGTAAACAGAGCAATGCGAAGAGGTTGCTTGTTCATATTTTTAGTAATTTTGTGTATTTTGGAGCAAACAAATGGGAGTTTTTATGCTTTTGGCAAAACAACAAACTGCATGATCAATTCAAAGAAATATTAGGCGAAATAGGTTGGTCTAGCGGCTGATAAGGACGATATTCAACTAACCGAATCTTCCAGGGACTTTTGAATTTATAGGTGATACCGCGCCACTTAACTTTTGACATCCAGAGGGAAGAGAGGAACACGAACCCATAAACCCATTGTGTTAAGGGAATTCCAATTAACATTTTGAAAATTGCAGCCAGGGATAATTGTGGACTGGGTTGATGATGAGCGCGAATAACTAGCTGTACTCCTTGCTCTAAGAAAAGTACAATCAACAGTAATGCCACCACATAGCTGCTATAGTAGCTAAGAGATAATGATGCAGCATACCATTGTCCAGTGAGCAAAGCTGCTACAAACAATACAGTCAAAAGCGTAGGACAGAGTATGGTTAAAATGGCATTACCAACCACTGCTAACCAATGGGGGTGATAAAGTCGGCAAAACAAAAGTTGACGCTGCATCCAAGATTTTAATCCAGTTAAATTACACTCTTCTTGATTTAGCATCATCAAAGAAGGTACAAATTTAATCTGTATTTTATGTTTACCTAAAATTTGACGCATCATTGTATCTTCACAGAAAGCTTTTCCCCACTTATCAAGCAATCTTGTTTGATGAATGACTTCTGTTTTAACTGCTAAAGTCCCACCCCAAGGAATACCATATAAATACATCTGCACTACCGCAGATACGTTCCACATATACCGAACTATAGAACCCCAATGGCTAGCTGTCGGGACATACCAACGGTTTCCCGTTGTCGCGCCAATGTGGGGATTAGCTAAAGGAGTGACTAATTCACGCAGCCAATTATCATGAACAATTGTATCAGCATCTACTAATGCGATCGCCTGATAAGAATCATCCAACTCTGTCACAGCTTGGATTAAAGCACTACATTTGAGACTGCAATTTTTACGGATAATTCGCAAAGGGCTAATTTGCACATTAGTCGCGCCATGTTCCTGGATAGTATCAGTAGCAATTGTCCATGCTGGATCTTCCATGCGATCAACGACTAACTTTAAATCATACTGCGCGTAATTCTGATTTAACAGAGCTTTCAAACAATCACTCAAAAACGGATCAGCACCACGGAGGCAAAGAATCACTGCCGTTTTGGGTAACTCTTCATCTGCTAAGAGATATTTTTGGGATGAGGATAGATGCCACAAAAACACTAACATAAAACATACTTGAACAACCAAGGCAACCGTTAAACACCTACATAGGAATATTACCAAGTCGTTCATCTTTTATTCCTACTGTATGGTTGACTGTGAGAGATGAACTAAAGTAAATGGCGAATATTCTTGTCCAGAAGCGATTCATCGCGTCTGATTAATTTACCTCAAAGAGAAATTTTGCTATCGATAGGTTGATCCAACAAATCATAAGGATGGTATTCAACTAATCGGATATTCCAGGCATTTTGTACACGATAAACAATACCGCGCCATTTAACTGTTGACATCCATAATGAAGAGAGTAAAGCCAAGCCATATACCCACTGTGTCAGGGGAATAGCAACGAAGATTTTGGCTATTGTCACTGCTGTTAACTTTGTATTTGGCTGACCATGAGAGCGAATCACTTGACTTACGCCTAACTCTAAAATTAGAGTTACCAAAAGTAATCCCACAGTATAAATGCAATAAGTGGAAAATAATACAACAGCTAAATCCCATTGTGCATCTAACAAAGATAAGATAAACAAAATTATCGCCACAAAAGGAAACAAAATACTAGAAACAGCGTCACCAACTATAGCTAACCAACTGGGATGGTAAAGTCGAGAATACAAGATGAGGCGTTTAAGAGAATCTATTAAGCCCAGCAAATCGCACTCTTCCCGATTGAGCATAATTAAGGAAGGTACAAGCTTAACCCGCATCCCATTTTGCTTCAGGATCTTGTGCATCATAAAATCTTCGCCGAAAGCCTGTTTCCACTTATCTAACAGACCTGTTTGGCGCAGCACGTCTGTTTTGATCGCTAAAGTTCCGCCCCAAGGAACTTGGAAAAGGTACATTTGCACCACAGTAGATATGTTACCGATGTAGCGCACCAATGAACCCCAATAGTTACCTGTAGGGACAAACCAACGGTTCCCCGTCGTCGCGCCCACTTTGGGATCAGCTAAAGGACTAATTAATTCACGTAACCAATTAGCATGAACAATAGTATCACCATCCACTAAAGCGATCGCCTGATAAGAATCATCCAATTCTGAAACAGCTTGCAACAGCGAACTACATTTGAGACTACAATTATGTCTGATAGTCCTCAGAGGGCTGATTTGGACGTTGTTAGCTCCTTTTTCGTTGATAATATCATTGACAATTTGCCAAGCCGGGTCTTCTTGACTATCAACAATCAGCTTTAAATCGTACTCTGGATAATTCTGATTTAATAGCGCCTCCACACAGTTAGGCAAAAACGGATCGGCTCCGCGTAAGCAAAGAATCACAGCCGTTTTGGGTAACTGCTCATCGGCTACTACATTTTCTTGGTTTAACCGCAGGTATAACAGAAAAACCAGCGCTAAACACATTTGAATAGCCAGCCAACTCAGCAGAGACTGATTAATGAATATCGTCAACTCTTTCATATATATTCTTGGGCAAATGTTGCCTTGTGTAATGGCGAGTCGCGATTAAAGATGAGGGAGTCTATGTAGGGGCAGGTTCACTAATATACGCGTTAATGATGAATCATATCTGTAAACCCGCCCCTACTCAATAGACATCTGGTGAAAATAAAATATGCGTGATCACAGAACCCTTGTAGAGAGGTTAAATTTCCCACCAAATGTCTATTGAATCAAGAATCAAGAGAGTATTTCATCAAAATGTTGATTTTGGTATTTTGATTTTTCATCAGCATAAAACTGGCATCATAAAAACTTGGTGTCCCAGTTGCTATTGAGACGGTGGGATTTCTGGAAAGACCAAAACCTTCTTTAGGAATGCCGAGAAAGTCTTTATTGAGTTTGCGATCGCCATTCTGATCATCTACTACCGCAACTGCATAATTTCCCGGTTTTAAACCAGAGAATTTATGAGTCACAGTATTTCCTTGAGGCTGCACACAAGCGCTTTTTAATACATCCTCTGTGTTCATAGGGAATCCCTTCGCACGGGAATAAACTCCCAGACAAATCTGCCCATTTTGGTTGTTGATTCCCTTGACTACAACATTAAGCGTTGCAGTTGGCTCGGCGTTTACAGATTTCACAAAGCTAATGCTCAACAAAGCGGCTAGTAGTACACGGCTAAAATGAGTGAATTTCAACATAGTTTTGTCACTTAAAAACGTGATTGTACTGGCAAATAATTTCCCACGACAATCCCTTTAAGGGATGATTTTCTGTTTATTTAGAAGTGGAGAATGCCAACAACGTTGCCATAGTATTTGAGCCACTTTCAGTAAGTCCTTAATCAACAAATATTCTGTACCATGCAACTGCTGATAAATACTGATATGGCAACGTATGCGCTGGTCAAATCTCAGTTGAAACAGCCAGATAGAAACCATATATTCCCAAACTATTCTCCAATGAGGGAATAATATCTTACCCTTTTTAGCTGAGTCAAACCAAACTGTATAAGCATAGAAATCAGGTAAAATGCTAGAAGTAGATTTCGAGTTATCGTTCGTTAACAGATGATAATTGGGAAAGAACATACTCAATGATTGTTGCGAATGGCTTCTCGCAAAAAACAGGTATTCGGGAATTTCATAAAATTGCCCTAGCAAACCAATTCTTAACAATAAAATTCCATCCGCCGTCCCATAACTACCCATAGGTGGCACTTGTCTGAGAGTGCTAGCACGAATTACTCCGTAAGTTTGATAGCAAAGGTGCTTAGTAAGTAACTGCTGAAAACGCTTGTGAGGGTTTTCTGAATCGGTGTTGAGTTTTATATTGTAGTTTTGCAGAAAATCACCATTTTCATCTATGAAATATACATGAGAATGGCACAAGACAACCTTGGGGTTATTGTCAAGTACATCCACACATTTCATTAGAAAATCTGGAGCGTGTAAATCATCATAAGCTGCCCATTTAAAGTATTTGCCTACAGACAATTCAAAAACACGATTGAAGTTACATGAACAACCGAGATTACTCTGATTGCGGTAGTAACGGATACGTTTGTCTTGAGCAGCATAAGCTCGACAAATTTCTTCAGTCTTATCTGTTGAAGCGTTATCTGAGATGATTAACTCGAAATCGCCAAAAGTCTGACTTAAAAGTGAATCGAGAGCTGCTTTGATAAACTTTTCGCCATTATATACAGGCAAACCGATACTTACTTGCGGCAGATTAGCGCTCATAAAAAAATGCTCAGTAAAATCTCAAGCCGTTTAACTAGCTTTTAAATATCCGTTTTTTTAATCCATTCTTGTGTTAGTCGTAAACCATCTTCTAAGTCAATTTTTGGGTTATAATCTAACAAATTTTGTGCTTTAGCAATGGAATAAGCATAAGGACGACTCATAAAATCTACAGACTCTGGTAGAATGTCTGCTTTTTTACGAAACAGTTTTTGTCCTTGGGCGCGAAGCTTGAGAAATAACTTCATTTCATCTTTAGGTAAAGACATCGGCGCAGCTAAACCTTCCATTGCAGCTAAACGCAGAAAATATTCTTTCCAGGAAGTTTCTTGACCGTCGGTAATGTTAAAAACTTCACCGTAGGTTTCTTTTTCAATTGCTAGAAAAACAGCATCAATCAAGTTATCTACATAAACATGATTCATAACTCCTTTTCCATCATTCGCATAGGCAAATAATTTTTGACGCATCATCAAAATTGGTCGGACAACCCAAGAATTACTACCTGGGCCATAAACATCTCCAGCCCGAAGAATAATCACCCCAAAATCAGAGGGAGAATTCAGGGGTAAAAGTTCTGTTTCGGCTTCTATTTTTGTCTGACAATAGGGATTATTATCACCGGAAAGAGTCCCAGATTCTGTAATACCATCTGCATAATTAAAGCCGTAAACCATCACACTAGAAAGATGGACAAAAGTTTTCACACCCGCATTTTTAGCAGCTTTAGCCATATTGATCGTACCGCCAACATTTACCTCACGAAATTCTTTAATTGCGCCAGCTTCCTGAGCAATTTGAGCCGTATGTAAAACAATATCTACACCCTGACAAGCTTTTTGGGCAATAGTCGCATCAGTAATGTTGCCCACAATTACCTCAATACCCAAATTTTGCGCTGTTTTATTCACATCAGCAGAACTTTGTAGTCCCCGAACTTTCATTCCTTGTGCTATAGCTAATTCGGCGGCACGCAAACCGACAAATTCATCAATACCAGTGATTAAGAGAGTTTTGTTTTGGAGGTTCATAGTCGTATAGTTTATGGGTAAATTAGGTGATTTGAGTTGAATAACAAGTATTAGCTCTGATTTTTTAACTAATACTCATTATCTGTAAGTTTAGTTATCCTTGGCATTTTTGGCTTTTAAATTCATAGCCTACGGGAACGCCAAGGGCGAACTGGCATACTTTTCTAGCAGGTATTTTATGCTTTTAGACCAGTACATATTTATGGGAAATTGGTATATCTAAAAAATATCAGCCGGGTCTGCGGAACGAAGTTTATTGATAGCGAGAGACCCTGATGTTATGCACATTAATACTGCTGATACTAAAACAATAATGGCATTATTAGCAGTCATCATAATTGGTAATTTTGTTACTTCCATCGCAAAACTATATAAGCCTATCGAAAAGATAAAGCCGGGAATATAACCTAATAAAGCCAGGATTAATGCTTGTTGAAAAACTATATTTAATAGGTATCCATTAGCGTATCCAATAGCTTTTAAAGTTGCGTAGGCAATTAATTGATTAGCAATATTGCTGTAAAGAATTTGATAAACAATTACCACACCAACCACAGAGGCCATAGTCAGCATGAGGTTAAGTATAAAACCTATGGGTGTTCTCACAGACCAATACTCTTTCTCGAAATCAATAAAGCCTTGACGAGTAAAAATCTGGATATCATTAGGTAAACTTGCAGCTAATTGTTGCAAAACTTTGTCTGGATTTGCGCCAGCATTCAGGGTAATGACACCAATATCAATCATGTCTGCTGGACGAGTATTAGGATTTATTCTGAGAAAAGTTGAATCACTGACAATTAAATTACCATCTACACCAAAGGAAGGACCTAAGCTGAATAAGCCTCCGACTCTAATCCTGTAACCAATGGGAGCATCAAAGGGAAAGATTTCAATTGTCTGCTCAGTATCCCCATCTGTAAAATTGGCAGCGATAGGGCCAAACTCTGGGCGCGAAATTCGATCAAACAGGACAATATCAGGAATTTTCAATTTGTCTAAATTTTCCGCAACTTCTGGTATATTAAATACGGATTTTCCAGGGTCAAAGCCAATCACATATATTGAATATTTCTCTCCAGTTGCTGGGTTTTTTAATTTGGCAAATTGCAAATATATGGAGCTAACTGACTCTACACCATCAAAACCCAATGTTTGGTATAAACGACTGCGGGAAAAACTTTGAGTTGCGGTCAAAGATTTATATTGGGAACTGACTAAAAATAAGTCACCTCGGAGATTTTGATGCAGTGCAGTAGCACTAGAATAAAGTGCATCTTGAAAGCCAAGTTGGATGAAGGTGAGCAACACAATAAAAGCAATCCCAGCTACAGCCACTAGAAACCTAACTTTTTGTTGGGCTAGCTGTAGCCATGCTAAAGGAATTTTAAAATTCATGGTTTAGTACCATTTGGGATTTTGTTTTGTAGAGACGCGATTTATCGCGTCTGAATATGAGGAACGTTAGCGTAGCGCGCGCGAAGCACATACCGCAAAGTACACAAAGAAGAAGGAAATAAATTTAGTGCAACTATGGCTACGCAAACTATACAAGAAAATGGGATTAGAGTTGAATGGCTACATCTACTTGTAAGTTTGTTAACCGGGCTACCCGTTGACTATCTGCGGGGTCATCAATGCTGATTTTTACTTCAACTATTCTGCGGTCTGTATCTGCTGCGGGATTTAGACTGAAGATGCTTTGTCTATCAACTTGCCAACCTATTGCGCTGACGGTTCCTTGGATTGTACCAGGAAAGGCGTTACTATTAATGGTAGCTTTTTGACCTAAATTGACTTTTTGAATATCGGTTTGATAAACTTCTGCAATTACATACATTTGAGAGATTTTACCTATCTCCGCAAATCCAGCATTGCTAATTACTTCTCCTGTTTTGGCATGAATTTTTAAAATTTGACCGTTTATGGGAGATTTTAGGTAAGTTAATGCTTGGTCTGCTTGTGCTTGTTTGATGGCAGTTACAGCACTATTAACTTCAGTTTGTGCCAATTCCACATCAACAGGACGTACCTCGCTAATACTGTTAAGCCTGGCTTTGGCTTCTTTGAGTTGGTCTTGAAGTGTGTTTTGAGTTCGGTTGAGGTTGGCTTTGGCTTCTGTGAGTTGCTGTTGTGCAGTCTTGAGCTGCAAAGCTTTACTATCCGCTACGGAGGCGGAAACAGCACCGTCTTTGTATAACTGCTGATATCGATTGTTTTCGCTTTGGGCGTTATCTACTTCGGCCTGAATACGGTTGATTGTCGCCTGTTGAGCTGCAACGTCTCCTTTTAATTGTGATTCTAAACGGGCGATCGCAGCTCTTTGGGCGGCAATATCTCCAGATTTAGCTCCAGACTTGACTTGTGCTAGTCTAGCTTTAGCAATTTCCAGTTTATCTAAAGCCTGTTGCAAGGCGGCTGTGGAGCGAGCATAATTTTCTAGATATGCCAATACTTGCCCAGCTTTAACTTCTTCTCCTTCCTTCACCAAGGTTTTTTCTACCCGCACACCGTTAACTGAATTGGGTGCAGACAAATTAGTAACTTCACCGTTAGGTTGCAAACGTCCCAAAGCTGTCACTGCAAGTTTAGCCGGAGTAGCTGTAGCCTTTGGCAAATTCTGTGCGGGTGTTTGAACTGGAGTGCTAAATCGATTTTGTGAAAGGCTGTAAAAAGTTACTAATCCAGTCGCTAAAGTGATAGAAGCTGCCAAAATTATTCGCCACCGACCGAGGGGTTTTGTGAGTAACTGGCGTTCTTTGTTTGCTGCCATATTTTTATTCCAATTGTGCTATGCCAGGAGACAGCCTAAGATGGCTATATTATTTGAATGCAATAGACTCATCTGCAAATTAACCCAGAGGAATTTTTCTCTCTGGTTGTACTTTCAGTAAATTGAGAGGTCTAATTAGTTCTATATAAATTGTTGTACGCTTGTACAGTTATCAGCTACCAGTTACCAGTTAAGAGACATAATTGGGTTTAGTTCTTCCAGCATAAGTCTTGTTCGCTGTTCACTGATTGAATGGTGATGGTACTGCAAATCTTCCTTAGTTTTATCCTAATTTGACACTGAATCAAGTAGTGTAAAATACAATCTGGCTAGGATGAAAAGCTAAATCTTAAAATGGTCGAAGCGCTGAGAAAATTAATTATGGAAAAGTTGAATTAGCTTGTTTCTCAGTATTGCAAATATTGCTGATCTTGTCAATCTGGTGTTGCTTGGTGTCAGAAGAGGCAGGGGAGTGAAGAAGCCGGGGAGCAAGGAGCAAGAGGGAGTTAGAAATTACTTTCAACTTCCTTACTTACATCAGTTTTCATGTATTTGAACGACATTTGTCTTACGGGGGCAAGGCCTTGCGCCCGTACCGCGTGGTCTATTTACCTGAAAATACCTGTAATAACCTTTCCTCTTCTCCCCTGCACCCTGCCCCCCTGCCTCATTGACTCGCCAATGAGTATACTGATGCAATATATTGAGATATACCTTGGACTCACTGCACTGAAAAATAGTAATTATGCCTATAGTGTCCATAAATCAAATTCGGATTGGTCTGAATCGCCGTCCGGTTAAGGGCGAAAAGGTGAATGAGTTGAAGGAGTCGATTCGGGCTAATGGTTTATTGAACCCGATTACAGTGGATCAAAAGCTGAATTTGATTGCTGGGCTACATCGTTTGACGGCTTGCAAACTTTTGGGGCTAGAGGCTGTTGAGTGTCATATTGTTAACTACGAAAATTCTGATCAATCTCGTTTGGCGGAAATTGACGAAAATTTGATTCGCAATGAGTTAGAGCCACTGGAACGTTCAGAATTGTGGTTTGAACGCGACCAGATTTTAGGGCGGATGGGTTTAAGGGCAAAGGTTGGCGATAATCAATATACAGCCAAAGGTGGTGCAACGGTTTCACCACCTTTAAAACGGACTGTGGAGTTAGCGAAAGAGGTTGGGTACTCTGAACGCACCTTTCAGCACGGTAAGCAGATTGCTAAAAGTATTCACTCAGAGGTGAAACAGATCATTAAGGGTTCGCCCATTGCTGAGAGTCCTACTGCTCTGCTAAAGATTGCTAGGGCTGGGAGTAAGGAACGTATTTTGGCGGAAGAGTCTCACAAGGCTTGGGAGTTAGCCGAGGCTAGGGGAGATGCCGCAGAATCGGCAAAGCAAGCGCAATTGATGGTTGAAGCTAGGGCGAAGCAAAAAGATTTACAGATTTTGGCATATAAAAGTGCTATGGCGCAACGGGAAGCTAAGTTGGCGCAGAAAAAAGGTCAACGTCAGCCAGAAGCGATCGCTAGTCATGAACCTAGTGTTAAAGTTGGTGAAGAATGGATGCTGGGACGGCATTTAGTGTATTGTGATCGTACTGCTAGTTCAGAGTTTAGAAACCTGTTACCATCAGATGCGGCTTTAGCGATCGCCACCCTGTCTCAAACTTGGGAGCATAATTACTTAATAGATGAGGCGCGGGTTGTGGCGGTGTTGCGTTCTGAAGGTCATATTTATGATTTTTATCGCCATAGCCAAATGCCTTTTCAATATGAATTAGTTCTCGGTAATCTTTATGTAGGAATTTTTTCTCACCAATCAATACCTCAGCCACAGACACCAATTAATATTGATGGAGTGGAAGGTATTGTCAACTACTTAATTAATTTGTATACCAATCAAAATAATTTTGTGATTGCTCCCTTTATGGGAAACGGCGAAATTCTCATTGCTTGCGAAAGAATGGGGCGAATCTGTTTTATTGGCGATGAAAATCCCCAATTGGTGAATCGGGGCATCATCCGGTGGCAGAAATGGACTGGTAAACTACCGCAGAAAATCGGCTTGGTGTCTTAGTATCTATGGCTGCGTAAAAAAGAGGCAGGGGTGCAGGGTGCAAGGGGGAGTTAGAAATTACTTTAAACTTCCGGTTACTTAACAATCATTTCTCTTCTTTGACTCATAAAGTTATTTCTAAATCTGTAACTGCTTTGTCAGATATTACTAGATGCTGTCAAAGTTTAGGCAATTCATAACATATAGGTTTTGTTTATTATGCACTATCTTCTAAATTAATATTTGCTTTATAAATTACCATTGGTTTATATAGGTAGTTTTATCTTTAAAGAGAATCTATTTTTTGGCTTTAATTATGATGTTCTTCTGAGAAATAAATCTAAATAATTTGGTATTTTGTAGAAGTGCTGATTAAACTCTATATGGATTTGTAAAATATGCGTGCTGAGACCAAAATCGAGACTAGCAGAGGAATTAAAAGAAATCATCAACATGATAGCTTAGTTTTTTATGCTACTTGTATGTTGTGACTTTTACTAAATTGCTACCAGCAAGAATCTAGTTTATTTATAAAATTACTTTAAACAAATGATTTAGTTTCTGTGAATCATGCTATTGTTTTTATTAATTCAACCCTTTCAAAGCGGCAAGGAAAATTAGTTATTTTGTTGAAATTTGAAAAAGCAAAACTAAACCTGACCGCATTGGCATCACCTGATAAGTGTGTGAGTATTTCTTCAGAAAAGTGCATGAATTCAAGATTTAAGGGAATGTTTTTTCTGTAACGAAGTTGTCAACTTTTATGGGTCAAATTGCTTAAACTAAATTATCCTGGACGCTGAAACTGGCTATGGCATTTATCAAGATTCAGAACGTTGTCATTAACACCAGCTACGTTGCTGCGGTTAGGCTAGATACTCAAACTAGTTTGGGAGAAAAAAGCGTTTCTGTCCTAGTAGCTACTCCTCAGTTTCCCTTGCTCCAGTGGGATACAATCGCTGAAAATCTCTACCATTACGAATGGATGGAATTCACTGGTCAAGCAGCTAACGTACTCCAAGACTATTTTACCAGTTTCAACAACGTGATTGACCTATTACCTCAATATCAAGAGTCGAGTCCTGTATAAAATTATTTCACGAATGCTGAATTCCGAAAGTGCCTGGAAACGCTCAAAGCTTCCATTAATTATGGCGGAAAAACAGTATGTATCGTGTGCGTTTACTTTAGTAACAAGCAGTTACAGTATTTTTCATCTGAGTGAGGTACACACAGGCGGGATGCCCACCCTACAAGATTAATAAAATTAAAATGTGTACTCATTTAGTTGCAAGGTGCTATAGATTATACCAGTTCTCCCCAATCAGATAAAATCTGAGTTCTTAATTACGTAAAGCCTACGGCATAGCTGTGCTTAGAGCGTAGCTCTCCCGTTCGCGTAGCGTTCCGCAGGAAAGGGAGCATGACGAATTAGGAATGACTGTAGCGATCGCCACGTAAGCTATCACAATCCACAGAACTTAAGAACAGTATATGCACTATGTCTGCTTATTCAATTGATACGGCTATGGCAGAGTTAGAGAGCCTTATCAAAAGTGTTGAGAAAACTTTGATTAGGTCAATAGAGGACAAGAAGTTGAGCAAGGAAACACCAATGTCAGTTAACAAAATTAATAGAAAATTAGCACAAAATCCCATAGCTATTGTCGGGATGGCTTCTCTATTACCTCAAGCGAGAAATTTACGGGAATATTGGCAAAATATCGTTAACAAAATTGATTGTATTACTGATGTCCCGGCTACACATTGGAGTATTGAAGATTATTACGACCCCAACCCCAGAACCCCAGAAGATAAAACCTACTGTAAAAGAGGTGGGTTTATTCCAGAGGTTGATTTTAACCCAATGGAATTTGGCATTCCTCCCAGCATCTTGGAAGTTACAGATATTTCCCAGCTATTAAGTTTGGTGATTGCTAAAGAAGCAATGGAAGATGCTGGTTATGGTGATTCCCGTGAATTTAGTCGCGAAAAGATTGGGGTCATATTAGGGGTGGCCATGGCCAAGCAATTGGGAATGCCACTTTCGGCTCGATTAGAGTATCCCGTTTGGGAAAAAGCACTCAAAAGCAGTGGTATTTCTGATGAAGATACTCAAAAGATTATCGAAAAAATTAAAAGCGCCTATATCAAATGGGATGAAAATGCTTTCCCTGGGATGTTGGCGAATGTGGTCGCGGGAAGAATTGCCAACCGCTTGAACTTTGGCGGGACGAATTGTGTAGTTGACGCGGCTTGTGCTAGTTCCTTTGGTGCTTTGAAAATGGCTATCAGCGAACTGGTGGAACATCGGGCTGATATGATGCTAACTGGTGGGGTTGACACCGATAACACCATCATGGCTTATATCTCCTTCAGCAAAACACCAGCCGTTTCTCCCAGCGAAAATACCAAACCTTTTGATGCTAAATCTGATGGGATGCTGCTGGGTGAAGGTGTTTGTATGTATGTCCTCAAACGCCTGGAAGATGCAGAACGGGACAACGATAAAATTTATGCGGTGATTAAAGGCATTGGGACTTCTAGCGATGGTCGCTACAAGAGTATTTATGCTCCCCGCAAGGAAGGCCAAGTTAGAGCCTTGGAACGTGCTTATGATGATGCTGGCTTTTCTCCCGCCACTGTGGGGTTAATGGAAGCCCACGGGACTGGAACAATGGCTGGCGACCCCACCGAGTTCGGTTCTTTAAGAGACTACTTTAGTCAGCATGATTCCCAAAAACAGCATATTGCTTTGGGGAGTGTAAAATCTCAAATTGGACACACTAAAGCGGCGGCTGGGGCTGCAAGTTTGATTAAAACAGCTTTGGCTTTGCATCACAAAGTTTTACCCGCAACCATCAATATTACTGAACCAAATCCTAAACTGGATATCAAAAATTCATCATTTTATTTGAATACCCAAACTAGACCTTGGATTCGGGCGGAAGGTGAAGCACCAAGACGGGCGGGTGTGAGTTCTTTCGGTTTTGGTGGCACAAATTATCACGTGGTTTTGGAAGAATACGAAACTGAAGAAAATCTTCCTTACCGTTTACACAGTATTGCGCGTGAGGTGCTGCTGTTTGCGAATAATCCTGCTCAACTTTTGAGTAAATGTGCAGAAACTCTGAATAAGTTACAGTCAGCCGATGGCGAAAGACATTTTGCTGCATTAGTTAAAGAATGCCAATCTGTGGAGATTCCCCAGGTTGCAGCTAGAGTTGGGTTTGTGGCGGAGAATCTGCAAGAAGCTTGTAAGTTGATGCAGGTTAGTATTGACTGGCTGAAAAACAAAGCTGACGCAGCATCTTGGGAACATCCCCAAGGTATTTATTACCGTTCCTCTGGGATGGAGTTGGGCGGAAAGGTTGTTTCTCTATTTTCTGGACAGGGTTCGCAATACCTGGAAATGGGGCGAGAATTGGTAATGAACTTCCCGACTATGCGCCGTTTACATGGGTGTATGGATAGTTTGTTACTTAAAGATAATTTGCAGCCAGTTTCGGAAGTTGTCTTTCCCCATCCAGTGTTTGATGAAGCAGAAAAAAATGCCCAAATTGCTACACTGCAACGCACAGAATACGCTCAACCTGCTATTGGGGTATTTAGCGCTGGTCTTTATTCTATATTGCAACAAGCGGGATTTAAATCCGATTTTGTGGCGGGACACAGCTTCGGGGAACTAACAGCTTTATGGGCTGCGGGTGTTTTGAGTGAAGCAGATTACTTGTTTCTCGTGAAGTCTAGAGGTCAAGCGATGGCTGCGCCAGAAGACCCAGACCACGATGCTGGAAGTATGTTGGCGGTGAAGGAAGATATGACTAAGGTTGCAGTGGTACTGCGGAATTTTCCCCAGGTGACTATTGCTAACTTTAATTCTCCGACGCAATTTGTCTTGGCTGGACCGACAGCAGAAATTGCTAAGGTGAGACAAGCTTTACAGGAACAAGGTTGTACGGCTGTGGTGTTACCTGTGTCTGCTGCTTTCCACACGCCACTGATTGCTTTTGCTCAAAAATCCTTTGCGATCGCTACTAAATCTGTTAAATTCAATCAGCCTCAAATTCCTGTCTTCACCAACGTTACAGGCAAAAACTACCCCCAAGAACCCCAAGGTATTCAAAAAATTCTGGAAACTCACCTGTCTAATTCGGTGATGTTTAAACAGGAAATCGAAAATATCTATGCTGCGGGTGGCTATTGCTTTGTGGAATTTGGCCCCCGGCGGATTTTAACCAACTTGGTTAAAGATATTTTAGGCGATCGCCCACATTTTACCATCTCATTGAACCCCAGCACTCAAAAGAACAGCGATCGCTCTCTGAGAGAAGCGGCTGTACAGTTGCGTGTAGTGGGCTTATCTTTGAAAAACCTCGATCCCTATCAAGTTGAACCTGTACTACCTCCAGTAGAGAAGAAGAAGGCGTTAAATGTGCGTTTAAACGGCATGAACTATGTCTCCGAAAAAACCAAGAATGCCTTTCCTGAAGCTTTGCGGAACGGACATCAAGTAAGTTTACCTACCACTTCCACCCCGGAATTTTCCCAAGTTGTGGCTACCACTCCAGCAGTGAAAGAAAATAGCACTAATGGACGTGTTACCCATCCTACAGATAGTCTGCCCGAATTTTCACATAAATCTACTAATTCTGCACCCCAGCCCGAAATGAATCCTGTGATGATTCCAGGAACGACTATAGCCCAGGAGACAAAGATGCAACCAATACCAGAAAAACCTGTAAATTACCAACGGGCGTTAGAAAGTTTAGAATATCTGCTCACACAGTTCCAGCAAAATCAAACCGAAAATCTGCAAGTCCACGGGACTTATCTGCAACATCAGACGGAATACACCAAAGCGTTTTTCCAATTGATGCAGCAACAGAACGCTGTGTTTGCTAACAGCAAATCTAACGATGAAGCTGCACAACTTCAGCTAGTTGTCAAGGAAAGTGTAGAACGGGGAATGATGCAGTTTCACAGTCAACAAGGTGAAACCCTACGCATCCATGAGCAATATCTTGTAGAACAGTTAGAATACGCCAAGAAGTTTTTCCAACTTATCCAACAAGAATATTCTCAAATTATTTCTACTCAGGTAACGAATCAGCCCACAGATGTAGTCGAAACAGCACCCACACCAGCGCCTGTAGCGGTGACACCAGCACCAGAACCTGTGGTCGAAACAGTACCAGCACCAGCGCCTGTAGTTGAAACAGTACCCGCACCTGTAGCAGTGACACCAGCACCAGCGCCTGTAGTTGAAACAGTACCCGCGCCTGTAGCAGTAACACCAGCACCAGCGCCTGTAGTTGAAACAGTACCCGCACCTGTAGCGGTGACACCAGCACCAGCGCCTGTAGTCGAAACAGTACCCGCACCTGTAGCTGCTTCTAATATTGACTTAGCCGAATTGGGTAACAACTTGTTAGCCATCACCAGCGATAAAACTGGCTACCCGGTTGAGATGCTAGAGATGGATATGGATATGGAGGCTGATTTAGGGATAGACTCCATCAAACGGGTAGAAATCTTGGGCGCGTTACAGGATATGTACCCCGACCTACCCAAACCAAACTTAGAAGAATTATCAGAAAAACGCACCATTGGTCAAGTTGTAGAATACCTGCAATCCCAAGTCTCTGGCAGTGCTGCTGTTACTACTTCAGAAGTCGTGCTAGAATCGACTCAATCCCCCTTGTCCCTTATCCCCATAGGGGACAACGAAATCCCCATTCCCGTAGAGATGACCAGCCCGGTTGTCTCTACCCCCCTCCCCACAGAAGAAGCAGAAATAGCAGCTACCGATAATTACGCAGACTTGGGTGAAACCTTGTTAAGCATCACCAGTGATAAGACTGGCTACCCAGTAGAGATGCTAGAAATGGATATGGATATGGAGGCTGATTTAGGAATTGACTCCATCAAACGGGTAGAAATATTGGGAGCGATGCAAGATAAATACCCCAATTTACCCCAACCGAATATAGAAGAATTGGGAGACCTCCGCACCATCGGTCAAATAGTTGATTATCTCCAGAAGCTAGCTGCTGGGGGTGAAAAAAAAAAGCCTCAGCAGGAGTTTAGTTACCAGCCAGTCCAGGTAATAGACGGTGTGACACGGCGACCAGCTAAACTGCAATTCCTCCCACCACCGGATAGTTTAGACTTCGCTTTACCAGAGGGACACGTGAGTGTAATTACTGACGATGGTTCCCTCACCACTTCACAATTAGCTCAAACGTTAAGCGAACGGGGTGGGAAAGTGGTAGTTTTAAGTTTCCCCCCAGCTATCGTTCCCCAACAATCGCCTTTACCAGGCGGAGTGAATCGTGTAGTCCTCGCAGATATGACCGAAGAATTGCTTCAACATAAATTATCTGCGATCGCGACTCACTTCGGCACCATTGGCGCTTTCATTCATATACATCCAGTATTTGAGGCGAATCAGACACCTGCGTACATAGAACAAGAAAAAGCAATTGTCAAGCACGTGTTCTTCATGGCGAAACATCTCAAGCAAACTCTCAATGAAGTGGCGGGTTATGAACGCAGTTGTTTCTTAACTGTCAACCGTTTAGATGGTGCTTTTGGGTTAGAACATAACGTCAATTTCGGAGTGATTGGTGCAGGATTATTTGGATTAACCAAAACTCTGAAATGGGAATGGCCAAAAGTCTTTACTCGCGCCATTGATTTAAGTCCAGCTATAAATCCTCACCAGTCAGCAGAATATATTATCGCTGAAATGCACGATCCGAATATTTATATCAATGAAGTTGCTTACGGTTCCCAAGGACGTGTGACTTTAATTGGTTCTTTCGAGAAGTAAGGGGATGAGGGAGGTATGACTATATCTCCCTCTGCGTTGAAAGATATTTTTTGTTTCGCGCATCAGCGAAGCGTTCGCGTAGCGTGCTGTAAGCTTTAGCACAAAGTGTGTTAGGCGCAAAGACGCAAAGTTTAAGAGAGAAAAAACTCCATCTTGGCGTTCTTGGCGACTTGGCGGTTCGTTCTTCTTTAATCATAAAATAATATGACTACACAAACACAGATTCGCCCTTCATCAGTTTTTGTTGTAAGTGGTGGCGCAAAAGGGATTACAGCCCAATGTGCGATTAAAATAGCCCAGCACCAACCTTGTAAATTTATTCTCCTTGGTCGTTCCGAGCTTTTAGAAATTGAACCAGCATTTGCTCAAGATTGTATCGAAGAACCCGCCTTAAAGAAACGCATTATGGAGAATCTTCTGTCTCAAGGAGAAAAACCAACTCCTATGAGTGTACTGAAGATATATAACAAAATCGTTTCCAGTCGGGAAATTAAGAAAACCTTAGCCAGTATCCAAGAAACAGGCGCTCAAGCAGAATATATTAGTGTAGATGTCACAAATGTTGCAGATTTACAGCAAAAATTAGCGGCTGTAGGTGCAATTACTGGAATTATCCACGGGGCGGGAAATTTAGCTGATAAGCTGATTGAAAAGAAAACAGAACAGGATTTTGAAAAGGTTTACACTGCTAAAGTGCAGGGATTAGAAAATCTCTTGACTTGCGTGAACCTTGAGCAACTTCAGCATTTAGTATTATTCTCCTCCGTAACTGGATTTTACGGCAATCTTGGACAATCTGATTATGCGATCGCTAACGAAATTCTCAACAAATCAGCCCATTTAATCAAGCAAAATCATCCTCAGTGTCACGTAGTCGCCATTAACTGGGGCGCTTGGGATAGTGGTATGGTGTCCCCAGAACTAAAAAAAGCGCTTGCAGAAAGGGGATTTGATATTATTCCTGTGGATGCTGGTACACAGATGCTCGTCAACGAATTGCACCCGTCCCATAATGATACTGCACAAGTTGTCATTGGTAGTCCACTTCTTCCTCCAGCTATAGAGTTAGACTCCCAACTACGGACTCATCGCATCCGTCGCCAGATGAAACTGGAAGCCAATCCCTTTTTATATGACCATGCGATCGCTGGTTCTCCCGTATTACCTGCTACCTGTGCAATGACATGGATAATTAATTGCTGTGAGGAAATGTATCCCGGTTATCGATTATTCAATTACACAGATTTCAAAGTTTTGAAGGGAATCACCTTCAATCATAACTTAGCCAAAGAACACATTTTAGACATAGAAGAAGTTGAGAAAATCAACGCCGAAAAAATTGTAGTTAAAGCTAAAATTTGGAGTAAAAATCCAGCCGGAAAAACCCATTATCATTTTAGCGCTCAACTCAACCTGCATAGAATAATTCCTCCTGTTCCTACTTATGAAGCTATCAATCTAAATCCAGATCACATCATTACCACCACAGGCAAAGATTTCTATCAAAATGGTGGAGCTACCTTATTTCATGGACCTTCATTTCAGGAAGTCCAAAGAGTTTTAAATATTACACCTGAGAAAATCACCACAGAATGTTTGTGGACAGAACTCAGCCCTCAAAAACAAGGACAATTCCCCGTCCGATGGGTGAATCCTTATACAACAGACTTGAGTATGCACGCCTTATGGATTTGGACACAGCACTTTCATCAAGAAGGTTGCTTACCGGGAAAAGTAGAGAAATTTGAACAATTTGCTCCCACCCCACACAACGAACTATTTTATGTTTCTTGTGAAATAAAAGCGAAAACTCCGAGTAGTGCGATCGCCGACTTTATCATACACGATAATCAGGGAAAAATATACTCTCAAATGCTAGGCGCTCATGCCATTATTTGGTCAATGAAACAACTCAGAAGTTAATTATTTAGCCTTGATTTTCACGCAGAGACGCTCCTTATTCCTTTCTTCCTTTGCGCCTTTGCGCCTTTGCGTGAAACAAAAAAATTCTCAAATTTGGGGAACAGCGTAAATCCTACCTTCTTTTAATACCCCAAAACTGTCGAGGATATAACAATGCAAAAAATAGCCATCATCGGATTATCCAGCTTATTTCCCGATGCTAAAAACCCTGACGAATTTTGGCAAAATCTTGTTTCCCAAAAAGATGCCACATCATCAGCAACCATCGCCGAAATTGGGGTAGATCCCACTATTTTTTACAACCCAGTTAAAGGCACAGCAGATAAAACCTATTCCCTCAAAGGTGGCTACATTCGAGACTTTCAATTTGATGCGTCTGAATACAATCTCCCCTCAGAATTACTTGCAGGCTTAGACGACAGCTTTAAATGGTCATTGTATGCAGCCAAACAAGCCATTAAAAACAGTGGCTACTGGGGTAAGCAAAACCTCCTCGCTAAATGTGGCGTAATTTTAGGGAATTTATCCTTCCCAACCAGACTTTCCCATCAATTATTCTCCCCTATTTATCAGCAAGCGATCGCACCTGCTGTTAAAGAACTTTTGCAGCATGAAAACTTCAATTTAGCTACATTACCCACAGCAACCAAAGCATCTGTTTACAATGCGATGATTTCCGGCTTACCAGCATCAATAGTTGCTCAAGCCTTATCACTATCTAGAATTAACTTATGTCTAGATGCTGCTTGTTCATCCTCATTTTATGCTATTAAGTTAGCCTCTCATTATCTATCATCCCATAAAGCTGACATGATGTTAGCCGGAGCCATCAGTTGTGCAGACTCGCTATTTGTACGGATGCTCTTTTCAGGTGTTCAAGGCTTTGCCGAAGATGGTACGAGTCGCCCCCTAGATAAGACATCCAGAGGTTTGATTCCCGGTGACGGTGTAGGGATAGTAGTCCTAAAAAGATACACCGATGCTGTCAGAGATGGAGATAATATTCTCGCCACAATTTGCGGTAATGGACTCTCCAACGATGGGAAAGGTAAGCACTTACTCAGCCCCAATACCAAAGGACAAGTCCTCGCCTTTGAACGAGCCTATAAAGAAGCTCAAATCAGTCCTCAAAGTATCGACTATTTAGAATGTCATGCTACCGGGACATTGCTAGGGGATACCACAGAACTCAACTCCATAGCAACCTTTTTCGGACAACATCAAGCCTCACCATTAGTAGGTTCTGCTAAAGCCAACGTCGGGCATTTATTAACTGCTGCTGGGATGGTAGGCTTGACAAAAGTAATTCTGAGTATGTCTCAGGGAGTAATTCCACCTACTATTAATGTTGATGTCCCTTTAGCCTCTGACAATAATGTTATTTCCAGTGATAATATTGTCAGAAAAGCCACAGCCTGGCCTAATAACAATACAGCAATTAAACGAGCAGCCATCAGCGCCTTTGGTTTTGGCGGTACTAATTCCCATTTAATTATTGAACAAGGAAATACAGCCCCAGATATTACCGCAAATGCACCTGTAGAACAGGCTAAAATAGCTATTGTCGGCATGGATGCCTTTTTCGGTGGCTGTAACGGATTAGATGCCTTTGAACGCAGTATTTACGAAGGAAAACAGCATTTTATTCCTCTACCCCCCTCTAGATGGCAAGGTATAGACGAGCAAACAGACTTACTGCAAGAGTATGGTTTAGAGGATGGTAAACCACCAATTGGAGCATATATTCAAGACTTTGACATTGATACTTTAGCTTGTAAGGTTCCTCCCAACGAAGTTGAAAAACTCAATCCCCAACAACTGTTACTGTTAAAAGTTGCTAACCGTGCTGTTGAAGATGCAGGACTCAAAGAAGGCGGAAATGTCGCCGTAATTGTGGCTGCGGAAACTGAGCTTTCTGTACATCAGTTACAACAAAGATGGGATTTATCTTGGCAGGTAAAAGAGGGCTTATTAGAGGATAATATCTCTTTACCAGATGCAGAAATTTCACAGTTAGAAAGCATAGTTAAAGATAGTATTCATCATCCCGTTGAAACCAGCGAGTATGTCAGTTACATCGCCAATATTATGGCAGGTCGAATTTCCGCTTTATGGAATTTCACAGGCCCCGCTTTCACAATGACGGCTGGTGAAAATTCTGCGCTCAAAGCCTTAGAAGTAGCACAAATGTTACTAGCATCTGGAGAAGTGGAGGCTGTAGTTTTAGGTGCAATTGATTTAGCTGGCGGTGTGGAAAATGTCTTATTACGTAGTCAATTAGCCAAAATAAATCAAGGCATCAATACCTTAAGTTTTGACGAAAACGCCGATGGTTGGATGGTCGGAGAAGGTGCTGGTGCAATTGTCCTCAAGCGTCATGATACGGCTAAACAAGATAACCAAAAGATATATGCTGTACTTGATGCCGTCAGTTTTTCCGAAGCCACAAACGATGCTTGTCAGCAAGCTTTTGACATAGCCAAGATTCAACCTCAAGAGATTAACTATGTAGAAGTCTTTGGGAGTGGTATTCCCCAACAAGACGAAGCCGAAATTACCGGGTTATTACAGGCTTATCCCCAAACTGGAAACGGTCTGCAATGTGCCATTGGTAGCGTCAAAGCTAATATCGGTCATACATACACAGCATCGGGAATTGCCAGTTTAATCAAAACCGCCCTCTGTCTGTATTACAGATACATTCCCGCCACTCCTAAATGGTCTGGTGCTAAGACTCCAGAAAAGTGGTCAGGTAGCCCCTTCTATGTCGCTACAGAGTCTAGACCTTGGTTTGTCGATAAAGGTAGTACGCGTCGAATAGCTGCTATCAATGGCATAGGTATAGACGATACTTATGCTCACGTCATCTTATCCGAAGACCCAGACCAAGAAGAGCGTGATAGTAGGTATTTACAGCAAATGCCTTTTCATCTGTTCCCCGTAGCAGCTGAAAATCAAAACAACTTACAAGAGGTTTTAAATAGTCTCGAAAAAACTATTGCAGACAGTTCTTGTTTATCAAACACAGCCAGTCAAACCTTCATAACTTTTCAAGAGCATTCTGAAAGTAAATATGCTCTAACAATTACCGGACGTAACAAAAAAGAAATCCTCAAACAAATTGATGCTGCACGTAAAGGTGTAAATACTGCTTTTGAAAAAGGTACAGACTGGCTAACACCACTAGGTAGTTACTTCACAGCCAAACCGCTGGGTAAAACCGCCAGTGTCGCTTATGTTTATCCAGCCGCTGTTAATTCCTACATCGGTATTGGTCGGACAGTTTTCCGCTTATTTCCCAAAGTCTTCGAGGATTTAAAGAGTAATAACCTCTATAACCGTGCTGCTGATGTAGAGAAATTGGTTTATCCTCGCAGCTTCCCCAAACTCGCCACTAGACAACTAGAAACCCTCGAAAAAGAATTGTTGGATGATTCCCTGGGGATGTTTGAAAGTGAAATCGCCTTCGCCAGATACATGACAGCGATTTTCCGAGACGACTTTCAAGTGAAACCAAAATGCGTCTTTGGCTATAGCTTAGGTGAAACCAGCATGATGGTAGCCCAAGGAGTTTGGAGTGATTTTGAAGGCGGAAGTAATACCTTAAATTCATCACCTTTATTTGGCGATAAATTATCAGGCGCAAAAAATGCCGTGCGTCAATATTGGGGCTTAACAAATAGCACAGAATTACAAAAAGATAACTTCTGGGCAACTTATGTCCTCATGGCTACACCTTCCCAGGTGGAAGAATGTTTAAAACATGAGTCACGAGTTTATTTAACTCAAATCAACACACCAGAAGAAGTTTTAATTGCTGGAGAAAAAACAGCTTGTCAGAGAGTAATTAAAACCCTGGGTTGTAACTCCTTCCCCGCACCCTTCGACCATGTAATTCATTGCGAAGCCATGCGGTCAGAATACGCAGAAATCGCCAAAGTTAATAGCTTACCCACCCAAAACCTACCAGACACAACATTTTACTCAGCCGCCGAGTACCAACCCATCAAACTTGATAGAGATGTCATAGCTAACAGCATAGCCACCGGACTTTGCCAACAACTTGACTTTCCCCAATTAGTCAACCGTGTCTATGACGATGGCGTGAAAATATTTGTTGAAGCTGGCGCGGGTGGAGTTTGTTCTCGATGGATTAGCAAAATCCTAGAAAACAAAGAACACATCACCGTATCTCTCAATCGTAGAGGTATGGATGACCACACATCAATGGTCAAAGCCTTAGCAAAACTTGTTAGTCATAGGGTGAATTTAGATTTATCACCCCTGTATAATCTCACCACAGCCACAACCAAACAGAATAAATTGACCCTGAGAACAATTACCTTGGGCGGTAAATCAATAGCCGATGCAATTTTAAGTGAAGAAAACCGTAAATACTTCCAAAATATTGCCAGGAATCTCAACAGTTATCGGGTAGAAAAACTGCATCAAAACATACAATTCTCTAGCGAATTAGACATAATTAATTCCCCAACCCAGCCAGCCGAAGACCCAACAAAAAATATCATGGAACACGGTTTTGAGATTCCAGAAGAATTACAATCTTCTGAGTCAACAGTTCTGGCACAGAAAACCCAGCAACCAATTGTGTCATCTCCAGCTACAAACCATCAACTTGATAACACAATTAGAATGTCCGAATTAAACAAAACTCAGTATCAAAAACTGAGCGATAACAATTACAGAATAACTCAAAATCACGCAGCATTCCTCCAAGCCAGAAAAGATTTTAGTAAACAGATGAGCGAAATCATTCAACTACAGCTAGTTTGTGCCGAAAACTTATTGAAATCATGAATTAGTCTCACGCAGAGGCGCAGAGGCGCAGAGAGTAAGAGATAAGAAATCCTGGTTAGGACTTACGCACAAAACCTCACTTCGACAAGTTCAGTAACCACTCAAACTCTCATTCCTCTGTGTACTCTGCGGTATGCGCTGCGCGCACGCTACGCGAACGTTATTCCATAACTCCCGAATCCAATTCAGCCATGCTAACCATCAAATAAAAATCTCTCCTTCTCTTCTTGGCGTACTTGGCGACTTGGCGGTTAGTTAAAAAACCCCCAATTAAAAAACTGAGGTATAACCACCGTGATTCCCGTAGACACACTACCAGACCAACACAATAATAGCCTAAAATTTCCCACCAATCCCCACAGCCAAAACCTCACTTGGAAAGGTTCATTAGATAGTATATCCTTCCAAGAATCAGCCATCAAAAATAAACTAATCACATTAGATAAACTCTGCTACATCCTCAAAATTGGCGACAAAATCGGTGTTACAAACGAAGGCTACTTATGTCCTCCAGAAAATAACACCACAGTACAAACCGAACTTCTTACCTTTATTCCCCCAATCAATTTACAACAACTAGGAGACTCAAACTTCCTAGCTGCACATGGCGTAAAATACGCTTATGTAACTGGCGCAATGGCTGGCGGAATAGCCTCTGAAGAAATGGTAATTGCCCTAGGAAAAGCCAAAATTTTGAGTTCATTTGGTGCAGGTGGCTTACCCCCAGAACGTTTAGAAACAGCCATTAAACGCATTCAATCAGCCTTACCTCATGGACCCTACGCCTTCAATTTAATTCACAGCCCTAACGACATGGCTATTGAACGCCGGGCTGTGAACTTATACCTCAAATATCAAGTAAGAACCGTAGAAGCTTCAGCATTTTTAGACTTAACCCTCAACATAGTTTATTACCGTGTTGCCGGATTAAGTTTAAATGATGCCAATCAAATTGAAATTAAAAACAAAGTCATTGCCAAAGTTTCCCGGCGAGAAGTAGCTAGTAAATTTCTCCAACCAGCACCAGCCAGAATACTTAAAGAACTTCTGGAACAAGGATTAATTACTGATTTACAAGCCAAACTTGCTACTAAAGTGCCGATGGCTGATGATATCACCGTCGAAGCTGATTCTGGCGGACATACAGACAATCGTCCTTTAGTTTGTTTATTGCCTTCTATTATTAGTTTGCGGAATGAAATCCAAGAACAATTTCAATATCAACAACCCATTAGAATTGGAGTAGCTGGCGGAATTGCCACACCACAATCAGCTTTAGCGGCTTTTATGATGGGTGCGGCTTACATCATGACTGGCTCAATTAATCAATCCTGCATTGAATCTGGAGCTTGTGACCATACTAAAAAACTACTAGCTCAAGCGGAAATGGCAGATATGATTATGGCTCCAGCCGCCGATATGTTTGAAATGGGTGTGAAACTGCAAGTCCTCAAACGTGGCACAATGTTTCCCATGCGGGCGCAAAAGTTGTATGAATTATATCGCAACTATAACTCAATTGAAGAGATTCCCCAGGCAGAAAGAGAGAAATTAGAAAAGCAAATTTTTCGCAAAACTCTAGCTGAAGTTTGGGAAGGAACAGCCAGTTATTTATCCCAAAAAAATCCTGAAAAACTAGGCAAAGCAGTTAATAATCCTAAGCTGAAAATGGCGTTAATCTTTCGCTGGTATTTAGGATTATCTTCTCGTTGGTCTAGTTCTGGCGAAAAAGGTAGAGAAGTAGATTATCAAATTTGGTGTGGCCCAGCAATGGGTAGTTTTAATGATTGGGTGCGCGGTTCTTATTTAGCTGAACCACATAATCGTCGGGTAGTTGATGTTGCTCATCACATCATGACTGGAGCAGCATTTTTATATCGCATTCAAAGCTTGAAAATTCAAGGAATGCAAATACCTGATAATTACAGTCAATATTGCCCAGATTATTCTCAATTATTGGAGATGTAAAAATGACTTTTAAACAAGCTTATAGTGCGGCAGATATTCAAGCATGGCTAGTAACTAATCTGGCTGAGTTAATCGGTGTAGAAACTGATGAGATAGATATCAATGAGAATTTAGAAACCTATGGTTTAGATTCCGCTCAGGCGATGACTTTGGTGAGTAAATTAGAAAAATTGCTGGGATTTCAACCATCTCCAGTTTTACTATGGCACTACCCTAATATTGCGTCTCTTTCCCAGCGTTTAGCTGAAGAATTACAAGAAGGTCTACAGGTCCAAGACGGTCAAGTTAAAACTTCAGTCCTAAATTTGGCAGATGAAGTTGTGCTTGACTCTAGCATTAATCCTGCTAATGCAATAAGTGTATTTGAGGGTGAAGCTAAAAATATCTTTTTAACTGGGGGTACTGGTTTTTTAGGTGCTTTTATTATCCGGGAATTACTACAAGAAACCGATGCGGATATATATTGTTTAGTCCGGGCAAATAATGCAGCAGAAGGTAAAAGCAAACTACAAAATAATTTAAAACAGTATGCAATTTGGGATGAGAAATTTAATTCTCGCCTTATCGCTATTGTTGGTGATTTAGCCCAACCACTTTTAGGTATTGACTCTGAACAGTTCCAAATTTTAGCTAGCAATATTGATGTCATTTATCATAGTGCGGCTTTGCTGAATTATGTTTATCCCTATTCAGCACTGAAAACAGCCAATGTTTTAGGAACTCAAGAAGTTTTAAGATTAGCTTGTCAGACCAAAGTTAAGCCTTTGCATTACGTTTCCAGTGTAGCTGTTTTTGAATCAAGTGCTTATGCTGGTCATCTGGTAGAAGAACAGGATGAATTTGACCATTGGGAAGGTATTTATTTAGGCTATTCTCAAACTAAATGGGTGGCAGAAAAGT
The DNA here is from genome assembly GCF_963920885.1 of Anabaena sp. CCY 0017. Taxonomy (NCBI): domain Bacteria; kingdom Bacillati; phylum Cyanobacteriota; class Cyanophyceae; order Nostocales; family Nostocaceae; genus Anabaena; species Anabaena sp. CCY 0017. Next base: position 80,467 of record NZ_CAWUDG010000002.1, read on the forward strand.
TAGTTAAGGTTGCTCGTGATCGAGGTTTACCCGTCACTATTCACAGACCACCATTAATTTCAGGAGATAGCACAACAGGTATTTGTAATACCCATGATTTCATCAATTTGATGACTAAAGGCTGTTTACAAATGGGCAGCTTTCCTGATGTAGATTATATGTTGGATATGTCCCCTGTGGATTATGTCAGCAAAGCTGTTGTTTACCTATCAAGACAGAAAGAATCTATTGGTAAGGCATTCCATTTACAACATCCTCAACCGATTTCGTTAAAAGATTTAGTTGAATGGGTGCGGTCTTTTGGTTATCCTGTAGAGATGATTCCCTACGAACAATGGCAATCAGAGTTAATCAATAATGTCTCTTCTGTAGAGAATCCTTTGTACACTCTGCGTCCTTTTTTACTAGAACGCTGGTCTGATGAACAAGTAACTATTCCTGATTTGTATTTGCAAGCGAGAAGACCAACAATTAGCTGTCAGGCAACTTTGAAAGCTCTCACCGGTAGCTCTATTGTTTGTCCACCAATTGATTCTCAATTACTGATGACTTACACTTCTTACTTGGTTAAAACTGGCTTCTTGACTCTTGCCTAGCTTATTGTCTGGATAAAAGAATCCCATCGACCTTATACGATTTATTTCCTTCTTTCCTTGCGGTTAGTTCCTCCCATATTTATGTGAATTTGCACAGACAACTGGTATAGCCACCACTAATGAACTAAAAATGGGAGGAGAATCTGTAGAGACGTTTCATGAAACGTCTCTATTTTATTTTTAGAAGAATATTTTATAAATATAATCCAATACGGTTCAGTTAAGCCTAACAGTCCGCGTTGAGGAGCAATGGAACGTTAACGTAGATTGCCGTAGGCGTAACCTAATAAAGTCTCGCAAATGTTGGGTTTCACTTCGTACCCCTACGAAGAAGCAAGCTACAACCCAACCTACAATTTTCTTAAGTGAATCGGCTCGAAATCTAATCAAATTATTTATTTATAAAATCAATACTGTTTGTTGTTCATAAATTTTGATGTTAGCAAATACATCAAAATAAGCTACCTGTTGGAACTTTAACATAAGCTTTTGTTGATGTATAATATTAATTATTATGCATGAATATTTATTTTCACAACTACAGCAACATAAAGTAGTTATTAAAAGTTAAAGATTAAGGAATCTCGTTGGTTGTCAATTTGTACAATGCGTAAGACCTGGCTAAACTTTTCAATTTCTTGAAAAAATCATCACACAAGAATTTGAAATGGTAATAAACTACAAGAATTTTAGTAGTTTAAACCAAAATTATCAATCGGTACATCACGGAAAGCCACAGTCAATGTCAGGCTGACCGAGCAAATTGAATTCACCAATCTTCTAAAATGAACACAACAAAACAAGTCCAGGACAAACAAACAGCTCTTATTACTGGGGCGGCGGGTGGTATTGGCTACGAACTAGCATCTATTTTCGCTTCTCATGACTACAATTTGGTGTTGGTAGACCGAATTGAAGCAAAGCTCAAAGAAATTGCCATTAAATTTCAGGAAGAATTTGGCAGTTCGGTGACAACTATTGTCAAGGATTTATCTATATACTCATCTCCTCAAGAAATTTTTGCAGAGTTGCAAGCAGCAAACATTCATGTTGATGTGCTGGTGAATAATGCCGGATTTGGGATTTATGGATTATTTAACGAAACAGACCTAATATCTGAATTGGAAATGCTGCAACTAAATGTGGTGTGTCTTACCCATTTAACTAAGCTATTCCTGAAGGATATGGTCAAGCAAGGTCATGGCAAAATATTAAACGTTTCTTCGGCGGCGGCTTTTCAACCGGGCCCGTTGATGGCGGTTTATTTTGCTACTAAGGCTTATATCTTATCATTTTCTGAGGCGATCGCTAATGAATTAGAAGGCACAGGTGTGACGGTGACGGTGCTTTGTCCAGGTTCAACTGCATCTGCCTTTCATCAACGCACGGGGATGGCAGACTCTAAACTGTTGAAAGGTAAAAGGATGATGGATGCTGCAACAGTCGCTAAAATCGGTTATGCGGGCTTAATGAAAGGTCAAACCATTGTCATTCCTGGTCTCATAAATCAAATCCTGGCAAAAAGCGTCAGCTTTACACCTAGAAAGCTAGTAACAAAAATTGTTAGAAATATGCAAGAAGATAATTGACCTCTCTCCGCCATAAATGGAGGGGGATTCTCTACTGTTGCTACAAGGTAGGCTAAAGACACACTGAGGAAATAGGCACTCACCACATATTACCCGTTCCTCAAGGCGACTTAGACGACATAAGCAATCTTCAGCATTTGCACATAGCGTGTCATAAATAGGTACATTCTAAACCTGACCCGTTATGGTTCTTAGGGTAGTGCGGAGGGGCGACCCTCCAATCTAACCCGATATCACGATTCAAGTCCTCCATTGTTTAAGATTTGCTAATTACGTAGAATGAACCTCAGCGATAGCAAAAGTCAAAATTGAAATACTTGCTGTAAATGGGTTTTAGACTTTTGCCATGTCCTAAGCACCTTGGTGGTTGCTATATTAGATAATTAAACAAACCAACAGTAAATGACAATGGATGATTTTTTGTTTTTAACCCGTGTATTCCCATCAGTTGATATTTTTGTAGGATTGAAACCAGCCTTAAAAAGAAGTACAAAAGGTAAAACAATTTTTAGTTGTTTTGATATTGATGACAATTTAGTAGGCAGTCGAGTATTAAAAGAGGCGAGAGGTCTAAAAAAACTAGCGGTTCCTTCAATAACTCATAAGATACATATTAAATCATTCAATGAGGATTACTATCTTGCTGATGTCAAATTAATGATTGAAGACTGCATTAAAGATAAAATTGCCTACGTTAAAAGAGATTATGGGTTAACACCTGAAGAATATTATCAAGAAATACTAGAAAATCGTGCAAAAGCCAGTTCAATTAAAAATATGGCTTTAAAAAATGATCAGTTGGATTTTCCAGCTATTAAGGACTTTGAAGCTAAGAATGAGTAAATAAAACCAACTTTTACAACGGGAAACAAGGGTTTCTGAGGGCAGAGTATGGCACCAAAGCCGAATGGCACTAAGATAAGCCGAAATCTCGTTAGGGCAGGGTGTTGGGGATAGGGTGTTGGGTGTAGTGTTTAATAAAATTGAATTTTAGTACGTTCATGTGTTCAACAACTTCTTAATTCCCCACACCCGACACCCGACACCCGACACCCAAAAGCCTTATAAATAATGGATTTGCCGTTATCTTAGTGCCATTCCACCAAAGCCTTAATGATGGTGCGTTACGGATTTTATCCTAACGCACCCTACTGGACTGACAAGGCTAAAATGTGGCAATAGATTTTTGAGGCCATTGAGATAAATCAATGTTTTCTGCTTTTCCCTAATGCACTATTTTAAGCTGGTCACGCCACTACTGGACTGACAAGGCTAAAATGTTGCAATAGGTTTTTGAGACAATTGAGATGTGCTTTGCATTACTACTTAACAGGACACTGATTCAGTATTGCCAACACTGCAAATCATAACCAGAACCCGCCACAACCACAGCAGCAAGAGAATCTTGAGCAGGCCTTAGCTCGAAGAGACTCCAATTCTCAGATGTCTTTAACTGGGCGGGTTCTGTGGGATTGAGTAATATTTCAATTTGTTCTAACTGAGCTAGTCCTTCTCCAGTGGCTTTTAAATAAGCTTCTTTGCAAGTCCAATAACGGAAAAATATTTCTTGCTGTTTGTGATCAGATAGCGATCGCACTATCTCATATTCTCTCGGTAAAAAGAACCTCTTGGCTAGGGCTTCTACATCCGACATGGGGCGAATATATTCTAAATCTACCCCTATTTGACTGTGATAACTAACTGCACACAGCGCTAAACCTTGGGAATGAGACAAGTTAAAGCATAAGTTACTCTGAGCTAAAGCATCTGCTAATACTGGTTTGCCACGCTCTTGATAATCAAATAGGACTTGTTGCGGCGAAATCCCCAAATAGTTACTCAGTATACACCGTAGAATACCACGACCAGTGATAAAACGCTGCCGATGTTCCTGAAAATGGAATCTGTTAGCACGAGAAACTTCGTCACCCGAAAGGGTTGCTAGTAAATTTTCGCGCTGTGCTTCTGGGATATCCAGGTTAATCCGCCAGATATGAGCATTATTTGGCAATAAACTCAAGTTTGTTGGTACAGGTAGCCATAAATGATTAAGAGCCGTCATGGATTGAATGAGTTACATTAATTTGGCATTTTGGCACACCTAATTTTAAAAGGATAGATACACTAACTAAGTGGGATACATTTCATGTGCAAAGTACTAAAAATCAAAATCCCTCGACTAGTTACCGAGGGATTTTTTATTTTTGCAGAGTAATAAAAAAGCTTTAGATTATATTGAATAATACAAGGGAAAAGACCTAGCATCTCTTGGCTTGACATATACCCGGTCTTGTGGTTCTAATTGTAATTCGTTAAAGCGATCGCGTGTTAAATGTGCGGCTACCACTTGCCCATCATCTAAAGTTAATTCTATCTGAATTTCCCAACCCAAATGTATCAACCGAGTCACTGTAGCTGGTGCAGTAGTCCCATTCGCCTGTCTTTCAATCTGTACATCTTGGGGACGTAAAAATACTTGGCTATTTGGGGAATCAAACCCACTACTTTGGAAAATTTTGGAAGTGTTGGATAAGACATTTACAGGGCCAATGAAGCTCATCACAAATGCTGTAGCTGGATTGTCGTAAATTTGGGCTGGTGTTCCCACCTGTTCTACCTGCCCTTTATTCATCACCACCACTTCATCGGAAACTTCCATTGCTTCCTCTTGGTCGTGGGTGACGAAAACAGTGGTAACATGAACCTCATCATGGAGGCGGCGTAACCATGCCCGCAAATCCTTACGAACTTTGGCATCCAGTGCGCCAAATGGTTCATCTAGCAATAATACGTTAGGTTCTACAGCCAGCGCCCTAGCTAATGCTACCCTTTGTCTTTGACCACCAGACAGTTGGGATGGATAGCGATCGCCTAATCCACTCAATTGCACTAATTCTAGCAACTGATCTACCCGTGCTTTAATTTTCTTCGCTGGTGTTTTGCGAATTTCTAACCCAAAGGCGATATTTTGTCGCACATTTAAATGCTTAAACAGGGCATAGTGCTGAAACACAAATCCAATATTTCGCTCTTGGACACTTTGATGTGTAGCATCCTTACCAGTCAGCAATATTTTGCCGCTATCTGGCATTTCCAAGCCCGCAATTAACCGCAGCAAAGTGGATTTACCAGAGCCTGATGGTCCTAATAAGGCCACCAGTGAACCACTTTTGATTTCGAGATTAACCTGATCAACGGCTTGAAAATTCCCGAAATTTTTAGATACATTCTCAACTACTATGCCCACTGCTGCTGTACCTCTACAACTTAATCTACGGCTTATTGCTAGGATTACCGTGCTTTACATATACCACAGATTAGATCCTTTCGGTTAATTTGAATCAGACATTTTAGCCGCAACTGCCACATTCGAGAAAGCTACAGTCAGCCCCACTGCAATCAAGCGCACTACAATCAGGACTAGCACAGTCAGCCCCACTGCAATCAACGGCACTACAATCAGGGCTAGTAGTCATAATTTCCACACAATTGCCACCACATTCAATCCCAGTCAAATAGTCATTACAGTCAAGATTATTACTACCAGGGTTTTTCTGCGGTTCTGGTTCTGGTTTCTCAGCTTGCGCGCGCAAAATGTAATTAGCTTGCTTACAGGCTTGAAATCGTTCACGAGACTGAGTTAGTGCAGCGCGGAAACCGTCCTGAATAATCACCTGCTTGAAATACTGGGAGCAAGATTCACCCCCATACAAGACTCGATGAGCGCAAGCAAAACCTTTATGGGGGGAAATGTGTTTTTGATATCCAGTAATTGCGGACACACCAACTTGTCTGGTCAGCGAGTTGAATGCGGAAATTTGCATAGATAGGGAGTAGATGCAAGGTAATATTTTATGATTCCCATTGATAAGTCCCGATTTCCGATTCCTCATCCCCTCTTTTTGTATCGAAATATTAAGGAATATTGCAATTCAGGCAAAATCTGAAACAAGACCACGAAATCAAGCAAAACTCCGTGATAGGATGCTTGGGTTAAACGTTTTTATCAACTTTGGGAGAAGACCTTTGACACTACGGGTTGCTGTTGTTGGGTCGGGTCCTGCTGGTTCATCTGCCGCTGAAACGCTGGCGAAAGCAGGAATTGAAACTTACTTGTTTGAGCGAAAATTAGATAACGCCAAGCCCTGCGGGGGTGCTATTCCCCTGTGTATGGTGGATGAATTTGACCTACCACCAGAGATTATTGACCGCCGTGTGCGGAAGATGAAAATGATTTCACCTTCCAATCGTGAGGTTAATATCAATATAGTAAAAGAAGACGAATATATAGGAATGTGTCGCCGGGAAGTGCTGGATGGATTCCTGCGTGACCGAGCGGCAAAACTAGGGGCAAATTTAATTAACGCCACTGTTCATAAACTTGATATACCCACAAATAACACTAGCCCTTATACAATTCACTACGTTGACCATACAGAAGGTGGTTCACAGGGGATTACTAAAACCCTAAAAGTAGATTTAGTAATTGGGGCAGATGGGGCTAATTCTCGCATTGCCAAAGAAATGGATGCTGGGGATTATAACTATGCGATCGCTTTCCAAGAGCGAATCCGCTTACCCCAGGATAAAATGGACTACTATAACGACTTAGCCGAAATGTATGTCGGTAATGACGTTTCTACAGACTTCTACGCCTGGGTTTTCCCCAAATACGACCATGTAGCCGTCGGTACTGGCACAATGCAAGTCAATAAAGCCAGCATCAAACAGTTGCAAGCAGGTATCCGCGCCCGTGCTTCCGAAAAGTTAGCCGGCGGTAAAATCATTAAAGTCGAAGCTCATCCTATTCCTGAACATCCCCGTCCCCGTCGTGTAGTCGGTCGGATTGCGTTGGTAGGAGATGCGGCTGGTTATGTAACCAAGTCCTCTGGTGAAGGTATTTACTTTGCAGCTAAGTCTGGGCGGATGTGTGCCGAAACCATTGTGGAAATGTCTAACAGTGGCGCAAGTATTCCCACAGAAAAAGACCTCAAGGTTTACTTGAAGCGCTGGGATAAGAAATACGGACTCACCTACAAAGTGTTAGACATTCTGCAAACAGTTTTCTACCGTTCCGACGCTACCCGCGAAGCCTTTGTAGAAATGTGCGATGATCTGGATGTGCAGAAGCTCACATTTGATAGCTATTTGTATAAAACAGTTGTCCCTGCTAATCCCTTCACCCAACTCAAAATTACTGCCAAAACTCTTGGTAGTCTGATTCGCGGTAACGCTTTAGCTCCTTAATCACAGCACAAGCAAAAATTATATTTGTTATACGTAACCTTTGTTGTAGAGACGTTTCATGAAACGTCTCTACATTTTTTTTGTAGGAAATAACCAATGACCAATGACTAACCCTCTTTAATCACTATCGCTAGAGAAAAATCTAAAACCCTTCTCTTCAAAGCTTTTATCAATTTAGGCGTAGGTTGGGTTAAGTACAGCGCAACCCAACACCCAAAGACCTTGGCATTGTTGGGTTATGCCTACGGCAAGCTACGCTAACACTACGTTCTATCCAACCTACATTTATTTTTCTCTCTCTAGAGTAATAGAAAAGGGCTAATGACTAATGACCAATAACCTATCTTCGCAAACTGCGGGGGTCGAGAGCATCTCTAAGACCATCACCCAGTAAGTTAAAAGACAGCACTGTGAGAATAATTAACGCAGCTGGCGGCCAAATTAACCAAGGTTGCAGCACCACAATGGAAGCATTGGTGGCTAAGGAGAGCATATTACCCCAGGAAGGATCAGGTTGTTGGATTCCCAAACCAATGAGACTTAAAACAGCTTCTGCACCAATAAAGCCAGGAACAGCCAATGTTGCCGAAATAATCACATAGGTGGCAGTTTGAGGCAAAATATGACGAATTATAATATAAATTGGTTTACCACCCATTGCTCTGGCGGCTTGGACAAATTCTCGCTCTTTTATCGATAGTACCTGTCCCCGAATTACCCGCGCTAATCCCGCCCAACTAATTACCGAAGTAATTACGACAATTAGTAAAAAACGCTGGGTACTGGTTAAACCTGGTGGTAAAACTGCACCCAAGGTCACTAACAGATAAATTCCAGGGAAAGTCATTAGCACTTCGGCAAGCCGCATAATCACGCTGTCAGTCCAACCGCCGAAATAGCCAGAAATTCCACCAATGATTAAACCCAGGGGAAAGGTAATCAGCACCCCGATAATGCCAATAAACATACTAATGCGACCACCATGCAACAAACGGCTGAATTGGTCGCGTCCTTGGTCGTCAGTACCCAAGATATTAATGTAAGCTTCACCAGATGTGCCAAATAAGTGCCAATTTAGAGGAAAACCAGGGGAAATAGTTACTTCATCCCATTTAGGCGGTAGTGGTAATCTTAACTGTAATAGCCGATACTCATTTCCAGAGACAAATAAACGTAGAGGTGTAGGCTTTTCTAAGTCTACAATTAATAGGCGATCGCCTGTTTCTAAGTCAGTATCTCCCTGAGTCGTAGGATATACATGAGGCCCAATAAATTGCCCTGGTTCTGATTGAGAAAACCAATAAATTCGAGTTGGTGGTAACAGTGAACCATTTGGCTGTGAGGCGAGAGGGTCATAAGGCGCAACGAAATCAGCTGCAATTACCGCCACATAGAAAATTAACAGCACAATTGCCCCAAATCGCGCCAAAGGATTTTTCTGAAGTCTTTGCCACCAATTCATTTTATTTGTCCTTTGTCAAGAGTAACCATTGTAGAGAGGTGAAATATCACGTCCCTACGTTTTTTCCCACCAGATGTTTAATGATTTATACAGCACTTTGCCAATAAATGAAATACACATATTAATAAGACAAGTATTGTGGGGGAGGGCAAATATACCCGCCCTTGTATACTAATGTAAAGCAAATATGCCGTATCTAACTATTTTCTGGTTCTTGCATTTTTTCATGTTCTACCACAAAAACATTTGAGTAGAGATTAGCGATAATTTGTTTGCCCTGCTGAGTCAGAGACAAATAATGCAGTCCATCTTTAATATAAGGATAAACACCATGCCAGTAGAACTTAGCGTAATTCTTGCGTAAATCGGCAGGTGTTTTGTAACCGAGAATGTCATTCATCCCAGTTTCTTGGAACTCGTAGAATAAAGAAGTAATTTTCCTTAAATAACGTGGGTCACTTAATTGTCCAATCAAATCAGCCGCACGTACTAAACCAGCATAGCTAGTTGTATCTTGATGGTCTTCTGCTACAGGCACTGGAAACCGAGTTAACTCAATATTACTTTTAATGGCCTCAGCATCAATTAATTTATGACCGCCAAAACGCTCATCAATGAAGAGTTTGGCTCTATCAACATGATAGGGCGTGAGCGTAGCATCAGAAGTCCCAGGTTGCAGCTTAATCATTTTGCCATCTTGACCTGTGGCATATAAATCTATTGTTTCTTGGTCTTGTCGGCAAACTCCTTTAACATAGCCAATATCATGACACAGCAAGGAAATGATGAAATGTAGCCAGTCTTCACTAGAAACACCACCCTCCCGAATGTGTTTACCGCGTAAAACTTCTTGTCCTACAAGAGTCACTAAAACAGAGTGTTCAACGTTGTGATACAGGGCATCGCTATTAGCAATATTTTCCAATGCCATATTACCAGCCCAAGCGATAATATCTTGATAATCATGTTTCAAGCAGCCGTATGTGCGACGGTAGCCTTCTCGAATTTCGAGAACAAAGGCATCAATCAAAATTTCAGTGGCATTGAACATATTTGTTGCTTAGAGAGATAAAATTTTTTATGTTAATATCGTCAGAATTGCACCGTCAGTTTTGCTATTGCTCAAATAGAAGGTGCAGATTTATCCTTGTAGCTGAGGCATCCGTGTGGTTGTGAAGCACCTTCGTGCCTTGCTCACAATCATAAGCCATAATTTCTCAATTTATAGAGTTAGCAGGTTACAGGCGGGCATAGTAACACTGAACAGGCATATATTGAGGGATTTATACCTATCCTCAAGGGCTAACTCGTTGCGGAGGTTATGATAATTAGCTACCAGATATTACCAATATAGTGCTATTATAGTAGATGGCTTGGTTAAGTTAACCATTCTCTGCGGGTGTAATTCAGTGGTAGAATGTCATCTTCCCATGGTGAACGTCGTGGGTTCGAGTCCCATCACCCGCTTTTTGTGTTGTACATTAACTAATTATTTGTCACTGTTAACAGATTAATGTCACAATTAACTAATTAGTGTCACTGTTAACAGATTGATGTCATTTTCAGGAACAAACCTTGTTTTATTCTATGCTGAAGCTAAGTATGTTAGCCAACCCAAATTTTGATTACGTCTCTACAAGTATATAAATTGGGAAGATGACATTCCTTTCAACCCACCTTTAAAATTTGAAATCTTGTTTAAAAACTTCGTCTCTATTACCTGTTTTTGGCAAGAAAATTTTGAAATAAAATCGTAATTACTACAAAAGATACTAATTATCTTCCAAACTGCTTCTAGATTGAAGGAGTGTTGAAACAAATAATAGGGCGGTGGCAAAGTTTGATTATAGAGTAGACTGCCTTCAAGCACACCTCTAGCTGGGAGGGGCGTTCAAACTCAGGATGCTCTAGGAGGAGATAGGAAGACCCTTAGTACAGTTTCAACCCGCCTCACTCCGGGAGGGGTGTTGAAACCATCATTGAAGGGCGGATATCAACAATTATGGGACTTTCAACCCGCCTCACTCCGGGAGGGGTGTTGAAACTCCGCCCGACCAAACCCTTATCTAGAGACACTTCCAAAGGCAATTTTGAAACCGTGTCTAATTCTGATCTAAACTTCCCTCTTAAGGGAACATTACAGAAGCATCTAAATAAGTACAACTATTACTAGGTAAGGGATTTGGACTTTTGGCAGACCCCCCAGGGAAATTGACCTCGCTTGTGGTTTGCCAAAAATAAATAATTAAGGTGGGTTCCTCCTTGGTCGGAGGTGATTCGGTAGCCACCACTGCGGTAAACCCGCACCTCTATTACTGGGGGCGCACCTTATTCCTGTTCACTAGGAACAGCAGCATCAAGGTGGGCAGCTACCAGGGTCAGAAAGCAAGACTGTCTCACAACAGTCAAACTAACCCGCATTTATCGCAGTACAGAGGTTCATAACAAACATGAACTGCGGCGCTATTGGATATCCTTATTCTATTATCAAGGTTCGGTTTTTTGTCAATCAGGCTTTTCGGGATTGATAGGCATTTGTCGCTAATTCTTTCGCTTTCTCTTGTGGACTACCTCGAATTGGCTGTTTTGACTCCTCTATAACAATTTCAGCTTTAGCAGCCTGACTTTGAATATTTGCAATCAATCTGCCATAGCTCCACTGATGTACACTAACTCGGTATTGTTTAGCATACTTTTTTTGAACTTCGATAATGTCTGATTTTTGTTCGGCTTTGGCTTGAATCTCGCTTTGAACTTGTTCTCGCATATCGCCTAATTTGGGTAAGACAATACTGCCAGCTTTATATGTTTGCGCGATCGCTATAATTTCTTTTGCCAGTAATCTATCTATATACTGCCCTAACTCTGATTCCCCAAATTGATTTGGTGCAGCAAGCCTTTGAGCTATTTGGCGTTGATGAGATAAAGCGTGTTTTTGTTGTCGCTGTCGATTTAGCAGTTTGTAATTATCGCCCAATAGTTGTTGAATGCTACGGTAGGTAATGACTTTATTTGTCGAACCGTCCACAACTGCTACTGTTACAGGCTTTTCTAGACCAAGGCTAACTCCGACAAGAATATGAGATTGACCTCTATATAAAGGTTTGCTGGGGCGAGGAAAGGGGTTATTAATTCTGGCTAGAGATGAGTTCTTCCGAATTATGTGAGCTTGTTGTTTCTCGTTGAGTTCGCCTTTGGCTCTTGTCTGGGTGATAGTTTTAGCAATTTCTTCTGCTTTCTCTACTTTGACTTGGTTTGTTCCTTCAGCAGTCCATAGGCGAGTCTCTACACAACAGGAAAGGATTAAGCGGTTAAGTTTCCACTCTTCGCCTTTACCTTCTCCTTCTTGCCAAGCAATACGCCCACTGCGGAGAGTAAATAAGCTGCTAGAGTGTTGATTTTTACTGTTGCGTTTAACTTGCTGGTCTTCAAAAAAGCGTTGAAACCAGTGGAGTTGTCGAGAATCACAATAAATTTGAAAAGTATGCTCACTTAAGCCACTGAATTTTACACAGATACGCCCAAATTGATTTTTAAACCAAACTAAATCTTCGTTGGTTTCATAAGCGACTGGGAAAGGTACTTTGCTAGATTTCTTGAGAAGGCTGTTTTGCCAAGATTTCGCCTCTATTTCAGTTTCAGGAACGGTCTGAGTAGCTGTAAAAAGAGTTTCTGACCATTTGGTATCGGTTAAATCTCGTCCTTTGGGGATTCGTGCGGTTAGCTGTTCTGTGAGGCGTTGAATTTGTATTTCTACTTTACGCCGACGCTGGGCAAATTTCTGGGGGTCTTCTTCTTTTTCGCTAACTTTGCAGCCATTTTTGAGTAAATAGCTGATGGCACAACGAGTCAGTAAGTCTTCTGTATTGCCGTAAGCGTCAAATAAGTTTTTTGACAAATTGCGTTCGCTATCTAAATTTTTAGTTTTTTTAGGTTTCTTTCTTTTCGCTGTTTGTGGTTCAACTGTATCAGTCTGTGGGGTGAATTGAATTAAAATTTCGGTGGCTGTGGTGCGAATAACGTCCAATGGGACTCCACTGTGTTCTACCAATTCAGCATCACTATTGAGCATTTCTAACCAGCGCATTTTGCCGTCCAATTGGGACTGAATACGCTTCATCAGGGCAAACCATGATTTATATATATAGTTCACCACTGCGATCGCACTCGTGTAAAATCTTCCTGGTTGACCAATGAAGCGAGGGTCAGTTTTTAATGGTTGGCAGAGTTCTTTCACAACAATAGTAGGGTGTTTGCCCTTTTGTCGCCAAGTCTCAAAGTCTGGGTGTTGATTGACTTGAAGCAATAGTTCATTAATTAATGGCGTATTTTTCTCTGCCATCAACTGCCATAGTTGTTGACGGGTAGATTCACTTGCTACTAAACGACACTGAACAGTAATTTGGCTCATCGCCTTTATACATATTTGTCTAATACTAACATAATTGTATAATACCAGTCTTCTGTAAAATAGTTTTTTATGCAGGAGACATTTTTTACAAGCAAGGAAGCCTCTCAAATTACAGGTTGTACCCTTCGCCAGATCCAGTATTGGCGAGAGAAGGGGATTGTTGTACCTGTAATTAGTGAGACGGGAACGGGACGCAGTATTTATTACTCAAAGTCTAATTTGGTGGAACTGGCAGCAATGGTATATTGGCTGTCTGTGGGGATAAGTTTTGATATTGCCTGTGAAACCCTGAAAAGGCTGAAGTCACAAGAGCCGGAGTTGTTTATTTCAGGTAAGGGTAAGCGGTTTATGCTGTTGTTATCAGCGCAGGATAAGTCGCTTTCTCTAGTAGAATTTGATAGGGATAGAGCGATCGCATCCCTAGATGAAGGTAAATCAGTGATTCCTGTGTGGTTAGATGTGATTTATCAGCAGTTAAAAGAAAAAACTTCATATTAACTTTTTTTTCGTTAGAACGCTTTAGTTATAGAGAATTTGCAGGTGAAAATATTGTATTCTTGATTTAATTATCAAAATTTAGTTTTGCAAAACTAAAACGGTTCTTGCGTCTCTTTTATGGTGATTGAGGATTGATTATCACAAAACCCTTACGGAGCAAGGGTTTTAAACTATTATGCCCATATTTTAAATGAAATGCCGACACAATAAGGCTTTCAATGATTTTGACCTAGGTTCTCCATAAAAAGTACCGAAGAAGCACTAAAACTTAGTAAACGGAGTTTAGAACTTTGATTGCTGACGAAGACATGAAACTAATATCCGTATCTCCGGGGATACCCAAAGTGTATCCATCATCGGATCATGTCTTCAATGGTATTCCTATTCCCAAGCCAAATCGTGTCGCTGGCTTTTCCCCCGAAGAATGGGAGTCGTTTACAGAGGAATGGGCAAGCTCTTTGACAGACTCCTATGCCCGTGTTAGAAGGTTCGGAGGATCTGGCGACCAAGGCATCGATATAATTGGATTTCTCACTGATGCAATGTGGGATGGAGGTTGGGATAATTACCAATGCAAGCGGTACAATAGTTCTCTATGTCCAAGTGACATCTGGGTCGAAATTGGAAAGATCATCTATTACTCTTACAAAGAGGAATATTCACCACCACGCAAATACTACTTTGTTGCATCTAAAGGGGTAGGCACAAGGTTACAAAAGTTACTTGGGAATCCAGAAGACCTGAAACAGCAGGCTCAAGATAATTGGAAAGCTCATTGTCAAGATAAAATAACGAAAACTGTTAGCGTTCCGTTAGAGGGCGAGTTACTCGATTGGTTTAACGAGTTCGACTTCTCAATCTTTTCAGAAAAATCCGTCTTGGAACTCATAGATGGCCACGCTAAAACACGCTATCATTCAGTGAGATTTGGCGGTGGTTTACCTCCTAGACCTGAAGTTACACCGCCACCACAAGAGCATCATGCCGAAGAGAGCGGCTATATTCAGCAATTATTCGCCGCTTACAGTGATCACAAGGGAATAACTGTAAATGAGATTTCAGATATCCCTTTATCTCTGAATGAAGATTTTTTACGACAAAGGGAACGTTTTTATCACGCGGAATCTCTACGCACTTTTGCCCGTGACAATGTTCCTGATGGTACATTCAACAGTTTACAGAAAGAGGTCTTTCACGGAGTAATTGATATTTGCAATAATGCTCATACAGATGGATTAGCTCGTATGCGAGCAACCGTTACCCAATCAGCAAATATTTCGATTTCATCAAACCCACTTGCCAGCGTAGTTCAGGTGCAAGACAAACAAGGTATTTGTCATCAACTTGCCAATGAATACAGGTTAGTTTGGGTGAATAAGAATGGGGAGGTGCAAGATGACATCACCGTTCAATAGTCCACTTGAAACCGGCATCAGAACACTTGCAATTTTGACAGCAGTATTTCCTCGGTCGCTTGATCTCCAACACCTTGTTTATTTTGACTATCTGGTTTTACATTCGGGCGATGTTAAAGGTCCAGACAGTCTGCATACCCCAGTCCCACTACGTTTTGGGGAACTGACTGTACGGCGTGGGCTGATAGAACGTGGGATTTTTCTGATGATGAGCCGTCAACTTGTAGAGCGGTTGGTTTCGTCGGAGGGCTTTCATTACATCGCGACGGATACTGCTGGCGCGTTTCTTTCGATGATGAGTTCTCGATATATCTTGAAGCTTAAAGACCGTGCAGAGTGGGTAGCTGGAACTTTCGGTGAATCAACTCTTGAAGAACTGCAAGCGTTAGAGCGCAGTTTTTTTCGGGAATGGTCTACACAGTTTCATTCAATTGATCGCGCAGGAGGACAAGGACTATGACCTGGAATCCTCTTCAATTGCGCGGAATTTCGTTCAGCGGCCCGTATAAAGATCCTGCTTCCTTAAAATTTCAAAGTGGCTTGAATGTTATATGCGGTGCATCGGACACTGGAAAATCGTTTATTGTAGAGGCGATTGACTTTCTTCTCGGAGCTAAAGATCCTCCAAGGCATATTCCTGAGCGTGATGGATATGATCGGGCAAGGCTAGTTTTAGAATCAACTGATGGCAAAGTTTTCACGCTTGAAAGAAGTACGGACGGGGGCGAATTTCGTCTATTTGAGGGAAATTGGCTGTTGGGTCAACCTAATGTAAAAGCAAGTATTCTTCGGCAAAAACACGCAGAGGGAAGTAAAGATACGCTTTCAACTTATCTCTTGTCGGCTATAGGGATTGAGGATCAGCGTGTACGGAAAAATAAAAACGGAGAAACACAAAGCCTTAGCTTTCGTAACCTTGTTAAGTTAGTAGTAGTTCAGGAAAGTGACATAACAAAACGATCCTCGCCGTTTTTATCTGGACAGAGAACCAGCGCAACAGTAGATTACTCAGTCTTCAAGTTGCTGCTTACTGGTGTAGACGACAGTGCGTTAGTAGGACAGGCTGAAATGCAGGCTGCCCTAGCATCTACTCAGCAGAATAATCTTGCTAAAGTTGAATTCATAGATGAGCTTATTCAAGAGTTACAAACTCAGATAAACCAGTTCGGTGTTAATCGTACTGAAGCGGAAGTTCAGCTATCGCAACTGAAAGCGCGTTACGAGGCGCAACAAGATATAGTAAATAGAGCGGAACACGAATTGAATGATCGAATAAATCGCCGTCGTGCGATCATGGATCAGCTAGAACGCTTGTCTAATAGGATAAACGAAATCAATAGTCTTCTATTACGTTTTGAACTTCTGAAAGAGCATTACCAGGTAGATATTGAGCGCCTTGCCGCAATTGAAGAGTCTGGGTCTCTTTTTGTCCACTTAGAGAGAACGCCATGTCCTCTCTGTGGTTCTCTCCCAAATGAGCAGCATCAAGATGAAGTCTGTGACGGTGACGTTGCGAGTGTAGTTCATGCTGCCACTGCTGAAATTGCTAAAGTAGAAAAACTTTCAAGGGAACTCGACCAAACCGCATTTGATCTCAGCGATGAGGTTGAGGAACTGACCACACAACGGGAGCGGCTCAACCCTGAATTCCAGATACTCAATCAGGAAATACAAGAAATTAGCTCTCCTATCAGGGATGCTCAAAATATTTTCAGTGAGATTGTAAAACAATCTGGTGATATACAACGTGCTATTGATACATTCAATAGGGTTGAGCAACTACAAGATAAGAGAATTGAGTTGCTGGCGGAGACTGAAAAACCAATCAAGGTTGTCATTCCGCTGGTTGGTCTTTCAACCTCATTACTTGATTTATTTGCCCAAAAAGTTCAAAATCTGCTCCAATCCTGGGATTTTCCTGACTCCAATCGAGTACATTTTTCCGAGGATATTAAAGATATTGTCATAGGTGGGCAACCCCGTACTAGCAGAGGGAAGGGGCTGAGAGCTATTACCCATGCGGCAATGACCATCGGTCTTATGGAATTTTGTAAGGAGAGGAATCTATCACATCCAGGTTTTGTTGTGTTAGATTCACCTCTTTTGGCATACTACAAGCCAGAAAGTGAGGAAGACAGCCTACAGGGTTCGGATCTCAAGGTTCGGTTTTATAATTATTTGGCTGACAACCATAGTGACAGCCAAATAACCATCATTGAAAATGAGCATCCCCCAGATGATCTTAAAGACAGGATTACCTTCACAAACTTCACAAGAAATCCTAATTTGGGACGTTATGGATTATTTCCTCATGTTTAGTAGCCTTGTTGGATAATTCAGGCAAAAAGCCTTACAGTAAGGCTGTATCTGGTATGGATAAATTTTAAAGTCCCAGTCCCATCGCTACTCGAAAAATGTCGCATAGTGGACTACCTCAATTAACTCCAAGCTAAAGTAGACACCGTAAAACGACTGAAAGAACAGGCGCTGAAAGAATTTGATATACTGCTACCCTCGATACTTGACAAAACCTATAAAGGGGAGTTTTGATTATCTACAGTAGATAAAAGGCTCACCAGCCGTTAACTGATGAGCCTTTAGGATTGAATCAGGACAGCCCGTAAAGCTTGTAAAGCTTACTGATTCTTGTGTTTGGTTGGATCAACCAATTTGTACCGCTGGTTAGGTTCTGGAGTAGGGGGCAGTGGATTACCTTTCGTCGAGGTAATCTCATGCCCCTTGCTACCACCACGCGAACCAGTAACTTCGTATTGTCCACTGATAGGCGTAGTCTCACCAGGTTTATGCAGTTTATCTGCCATTTGAAAATCCTCCATAATATGGTTATGCCTCAATACTAACACTAAGTTCTACAAAACGGTCATTTTGTAGAACTTAGTGTTAGTACAATTCGTTAAAAATTATTAAGTATTAGAATATTGAAATAATTTGATATAATGTAAGACTGACAATAACCCTCGGAGGTTAACAACTAAACTCTAGAAAGTAAAGGGAAGGAAAGTCGCCATGAGCCAGATGATAGGTTTTACAAGAAAAGAAACAATGCAGTTGACAGGCTGCACATCTAGCCGACTTGCTTATCTAGAAAAGGTGGGTTTGATTATTCCCTACAGATATGGAACGAGTAGTGGAAGACCTACTGTAGTTTTTAGTTGGGAACAACTTTTAGAAATCAGAGCCATCCGCAACTTAAGGCACGAAGATGTCTCTTTACAAACAGTCAGAAAAATAATTGAATTTTTAGACCAAAGCGGATACGACAACAGCTTGAGAAATAAACAGCTAGTTATCGTGGGAGATGAGGTCTTTTGGATAGAGCTAGACTGGTCTGACTTTGGTACTAATATGCCTACAGCTTTAAAAGTTGCTAGCAAAAAAAATAGAGGAATAGGTCAGTATGTGTTGCTTGTAATACCACCACTGTTAGATATCGTTAAAGATATCTGGGAAGCCGCGCAGAATTCAAAAATAATAGACTTTCCAAGCTTTCAAGAAAGGGCAAAAGCTGTCCCAGCGTAGAACGGATTTTTAAACAGGCTTTTGCCTTGTCACCATCTCCCCAAAACTCATAAAACACCGTTGACACCAACCATCAACCCACAAAGCTGGAACTTTAAACCTAGCCCCACAATTAGGACATTCAGACAACAAACTTAAATTATGATGCTGACACCCCTGCGTTACCTTCAACTGCCACTCAATCCTATGACAAGGGGACTCAACATAACAAGCAGCACAAAGCCGAATTGGTTCAAGATT
The DNA here is from genome assembly GCF_963920885.1 of Anabaena sp. CCY 0017. NCBI lineage: Bacteria > Bacillati > Cyanobacteriota > Cyanophyceae > Nostocales > Nostocaceae > Anabaena > Anabaena sp. CCY 0017. The sequence goes on from NZ_CAWUDG010000002.1 coordinate 99,465, forward strand.
CATTCCCACCCCAGCAGGTGGTAACATCTGATCTAACCTATCAGCATCAACCCCCACAACCTTAGCCAACGCCTCCAACTGCTGCCGAGAAGGAGGGGGATTAAAACGAAACTTTTCCCAACGGGCGATCGCACCCCCAACCCCAGTAGCTTTACCTAAACCAGTAGTTGTTAAATCATTCGCCCGTCGAAAGCGGCCCAAAAAATGACTCAGACTTTCTCCCTGATATGGTTCCACCTGAAACAACCAAGGGTTAATTTCTCCACCTTCCATCACTTATACTCCGCCGTTACTTCCTTCAGGGTTTCCAAATCAATCTTTGCTAATCCTTTCTTTAAAGCCCGGATAGCCGACTCCCTGAGAATCATATCCAGCAAACCAATATAACCCCCTGTAGCCTCACCCAAAGTCTTCAGCATTGTCTTACTAGAAAGATTAGAAGCAACTGGCAGTCTTAAAACTTGTTTTTCCCAAATCTCCACAGTTCGCTTAAAGTCTTCCCCAGAAAACTTACCAAAACGATGACAGGCACGAAAACGGTTATAAACTTGCTCATCTCGCTTGATTACAGCGTCTAATCTGTCAGTACCCACCAAAATCACCGCAATTTCCAACTTGTCAAAAATATCCCGCACCTCAGCAAAAGTCTTGGGTTTAAAGCGATCAGCCTCATCAATAATCAGCATTTCCACTCCACACCCTTTGAGAACCCGCAGTGTTCTATCTCTAATCTCTGCTACCGTTCCCTTAGTCATTTGATACTTCAAATGCTCAATAATTGCGGCAAATAACTCCTTAGCACTACACTCTTGAGGTATTTGGATATAAGCAACAGGCACAGTTGGGGGTTTTCCCGGTTCTTGTTTGGGTTTATGCCGCAGTCTATAGGCATCACAACCCATAGTTTTACCTGTTCTTGACTCTCCCAAAACCCTACCAGACTGCCGTGATTGCCGCTTTCCATCTAGCCAGTCATGGAGCATTTTTACTTGTTCCAGAGGAATAAAACTCTTGCGATTCAAGCGTTGGATTTCTGCTTGTAATTTTTCATCATTTTGAGGAATATCACCTAATTGTTGAGCAACTGCCTTGGCTTGTTGTGAAGTCATTGTTTACCATCCATAATCTTCGCGCATTTGTTCATAATCAAATACCTCTGGCATATCTGCTTCTTGGGAGCTTTCCACAGATACCTCTTCTATTTCTTCTACTGGTTCAACAGGCACAGGTTTTTTAGCTTTTTGAACTACAACCTGTTCTGCTTTTTGGCGTTCCTTTTTGGTTTTCTTTTGGGGAACGAAGGTTTCGCGATCGCGTACCTCAGCCAACATTGAACGATTGCTGATAGCCTTACCTGCCTGTCTAATCCTGCGACTCATAGCTTTTGCTTCATCTAGAGACAATTCCTCAGTTTCCAAATCTTGAGCATAGGCACGAGCTAGAAATTCTTCTTTTTGACCCTTATGGCTATAAACTAAAACAGTAGTGATGTCTCTGGGGTCATATCGCAAGACAACGCTTTCTCCTGCATAACCTGCTAAATATTCGCCTCTGTACATCAAGTTTTCAAATTGTAAGTAGCCTCCCCTTTGAATTATTCTGCGTGTTTGCTTCATTAAGCAGATATCCAAATCTCTTTCTGCAATGACATCAGGCGCTGCTATCAAGCCAGATTCCCAACGCTGAAATCTAGTTTGATCACCCATACGAGCATCGATTCGTTGGTTATAGTTATTCACAAGGTAAGCTACCAAAAGCTGCTCAAGCTGACGTAACGTTAAACAAGCTTCTTTCTCTGCATCTTCTGGTCGTTCTTGTACATTTGACCCTGTGTATCCTTGCAAAGTTGAGAATAATTCAGTGTTCAGTGTCTTGAAAGGACGCTCAACAATACCTCCTTCACTGGGGCGATCGCGCAAATGACAAGCAAATCCCAACTGCACACCAATTTGCTGCAAATGGTTAGAGCGAAAATCTTTACCACCATCAGTGTAAAAGTGTTGTGGCTTATCGTAGGTTCCCCACTCTTCATGAAGCCCATATTCTTGTCCATATTGCTTTGGCAAAATTGCATGACGTAGTGCTAAAGCTACTACCTGGGAACTGGGAGCGTCATAACCGAGATTAATACCCACAATGCAGCGAGAATAACTATCTATGACTGTTGTTAACCAAGGACGACCTAAAAGTTCCCCATGTTGGTCTACTAACAACACATCCACACGAGTATGGTCGCACTGCCAAACTTGATTACTGTACTCTACTGCTAAATCCTTTCCATCACGGGTTTTAACTGATAAACGGGAACCTCGCCAACCAGGACTCCTAATGCTTTTCGCCTTTTCCTGCTTTTCAATCACAGGTTGGAGAATACGGTAAACAGTCATGTGAGAAGGAGGTTTAACACCTAGCTCATCAGCTTTTGCCTTTACTCTGACTGCTACCTGTTGGCGAGTCATGCGTTTACTGCCCTTATTACCTTCTTTATAAGTTTTTAAAATAAATTCTTGCCAGTTTTCATCGACTCGGTGCTTTCCTTTATCAGCACGTTCTGTTTGTGCTAGCCCAACTAGCCCCTCCTGTTCCCATTTATCAATCAGTCGCCGCACAGTTCGCACTGATTTACCCAGTTTATCTGCGGCTTCTTTCAGCCTTTGAGCATAGGTAGTGCGATCGCTTGCTTCTAACAAACTTTGAATTATCTCCATTTTCAACTTTGCCTCGTCGGAAAGTTCCGACACAAGAACTGGAGGTTCTTCCGCCATAAACATTAATGTTTAATTGAAACATATTTGTAATTGTATAGCATAAGTGACATTTAATGTGTGAAATTGTCAAAACTCAGTCTTTGTTGAATTGTGGCTAATAACTGGGCTGTGAGTATTCAAACAACCACTGTCAAATATCTATTTGCTGAGAGCGATCGCTCTCAGGAGTTGGGAAGATGCTTGTCAAAAATAAAACTATGTATTTTTTAGTATATGAACTACCTCAACAAACGGACGCTTGGTGCAAGCACGGACAATATCCCACGTCTGTGTAACTATAATAAAACCCTTGACTTCGTATTTTGCGTAACAGGTTAGTGCGATCGCTTGTCAAAATACCCTATTTTGCACCCTCAAGTTTCTCTACTCGTAAGATCACCGTGAAATTTAGTCATAAATAAATTATGTATTTTACCTAGATATAATTCAAACTTTCAATGGTTAAGTGGTGTTAAATAATTCTAAATATAGTGGCTAAGGCTTTAAACTAATTAAGTAGCATTTAAGCGCAAGTAGTTTTTCAGGCATAAAGCTTTACTGCCTAACTTTTGCTACCTATTTGTTTTAAATAAAAAAATAATGCCGGAAACTTTGAACCCCAAACCTGGTTCTATAGTCAGCTGTCGCAGTCGGCAGTGGGTTGTGATACCAGCCGAAAATCAAGATATGATTTGCTTGCGACCACTATCAGGGAACGAAGAAGAAATAGCTGGTATTTATCGGCAACTTGACAACCTAGAAGATATTCAACCAGATAAATTTCCCCTGCCTAATGCTGCTAGCGTTCAAGACCACACAGCCGCATTATTACTGATGGATGCGGCACGTCTGTTACTCCGCAATGGTGCAGGGCCATTTCGCAGCTTGGGGCGGTTATCGCTGCGTCCCCGTCCCTATCAGTTGGTTCCCCTGTTGATGGCGCTGAAGTTGGAAGTAGTGCGCCTATTGATTGCTGATGATGTGGGAATTGGTAAAACCATTGAAGCTGGATTAATTGCTCGTGAACTTTTAGACCGGGGTGAAGTCAAGCGAATAGCTGTGCTGTGTCCACCTCATTTATGTGACCAATGGCAGCAGGAATTACGCGAGAAGTTTCATATTGATGCTGTAGTAGTACGTTCGGGTACTGCTTCTAAGTTAGAACGAGATATACCCAATTCTTCTCATATTTTTAGTTACTATCGTCACCTGATTGTTAGCCTGGACTATGCCAAGGCAGAACGTCGCCGGGCAAGTTTTATTACTCATTGTCCTGACTTGGTAATTGTGGATGAGGCTCACACCTGTACTCGTTCCGGTAGCAAAACTACATCCCAGCAGCAGCGCCACCAGTTAATTCAGGAAATTGCCCAAAAACAAGACCAGCATTTACTATTGCTGACAGCAACTCCTCATAGTGGCATTGAAGAATCTTTCTTGTCATTACTGGGATTACTTCAGCCGGAATTTGAGGATTTTAGTTTAGACCGCTTAACAGAGAAGCAACGGGATCAACTGGCTAACCATTTTGTGCAGCGCCGACGGATAGATGTCAGGCTGTGGCTGGGGAATGAAACGCCTTTCCCAGAAAGAGATTCCATAGAACAACCTTATAAGTTATCCAAAGAATACAAAGAGTTATTTGAGGATGTCTACACTTTTGCTCGTGGACTAGTTAACGATACAACAGCAGAAATGAGCCATGCTCAACGTCGGGGTAGGTATTGGTCGGCGTTGGCGTTAATTCGTTGCGTGATGTCTTCTCCTGCTGCGGCGATCGCTACTTTAAATCGTCAGGTTGCTAAATCAAAGGAGAGCGATTCCTTAGTTACCGATTTAGACGAAGAATTGATGAGTTCTTACGTCCATGACCCCACAGAACAGGAACAAGCCGTGGATGCAGCGCCGACTGTAGTTATGGAACAGGGGCAAGAAAGTTACAAAGATGCAGACAGACGCAAGTTAAAAGCTTTTGTCCAACTTGCGGAGAAATTACAGGGTAATAAAGACCAGAAACTGCAAACTTGCATTGCCACAGTAACATCTCTGCTGCAAGAGGAAATGAACCCAATTATCTGGTGTCGCTACATTGCTACAGCCAATTATGTTGCTGAAACGTTGAAACAAAAATTAGAGAAAAAGGGCAGTCAAATTCGGGTAATTGCTATCACTGGAGAACTATCGGAGGATGAACGAGAAGTTCGCCTAGAAGAGTTGAAATCCTATCCTCAACGAGTTTTAGTAGCTACAGACTGCTTGAGTGAAGGGGTAAACCTGCAAACCCACTTCAACGCTGTAATTCACTACGATTTGCCTTGGAATCCCAACCGCTTGGAACAACGGGAAGGACGTGTAGACCGTTATGGTCAAACTGCTCCCCAGGTAAAATGCTGTCTGCTTTACGGTCAAGATAACCCTGTGGATGGTGCAGTGCTGGAAGTGCTAATTCGCAAAGCTGTACAAATTCACAAGTCTTTGGGGGTGACTGTTCCTGTACCAATGGAAAGTACCACCGTTGCAGAAGCAGTGTTTAAGTCCTTATTTGACCATGCTACCAATGTGGTGCAGTTGGAGTTATTTGAGTTTCAGTCAGAATCGGCGGTTGATAAAGTTCATAAGCATTGGGACAACGCCGTAGAACGGGAAAAAATCAATCGGACTCGTTTTGCTCAACGTAGCATCAAACCTGAGCAAGTAGAACAGGAATTGATTGATTCTGACCAGATTTTAGGTAATGAGGCAGATGTAGAGCGCTTTGTGAAATCGGCGTGCGATCGCATATCCCCTTCTTTAATTCAGAAAAAACAAGGTTGGTTACTTACCCAACCGCCAGATTTTCTCAAGTCAACGTTAGGGGATAAATCCCGTTTACTCACATTTACCACCCCAGCCCCAGAAGGCGTGGAATATGTGGGACGGAATCATCCTTTAGTGGAAGGTTTAGCTAGTTACATCCTAGAAGAAGCACTTTCACATACGCCAAATCCAAAAGCAGCACGATGTGGCTTGACCATAACCGATGCTGTACAACAGCGCACAACTTTGTTGTTAGTCAGATTACGGCATTTATTAAACAGTGCCAAACAGCAAAGCTTACTGGCGGAAGAATGCGCGGTGATTGGCTTTACTGGTTCTGCATCTAGCCCCTCTTGGTTGTCACCACTAGAAGCAACATCATTGCTACAACAAGCCAAGCCAGTCAGCGATGTTGAAGCAGCTATCAAGCAGATGGAAATTTCAAATTTATTGGGAAGATTAGAAGAACTACAGCCAGATTTAGAAAATTTTGCCCAGCAAAGAACCCAGGAACTTTTACAAAGCCATCTTCGGGTGAGAGCAATTACCAAAGAAGGTCGAATTAAAGTTACGCCACAATTACCGATGGATATTCTGGGCGTTTACATTCTTAAACCAAAAGTAAATTTTAATTCGTAATTAATCTATGAGAACTACATTAACAGGGCTGCAAATAGAAGGCAATTTACTGGCTCCAGATATCACTTCTCAGTTACTGGAAGGTGGTTTCAAAGGACAAGCAGCAGAAGATTTTGGTTTAAGTAAAACTGATAAATTAGCTGATGAAATTGCTAATGCTTGGGGAGATGCTAAGGTTTATTGGGCAGCATTTCAACGGGCTTTTAATAGGGTAGATGAAAATGACTCAGCAACCAGTATTACCCGTGAAATGTGGGCAGTACCCCTGCTAAAAAGTCTTGGTTATACCCCTGTATATACAGCCAAAGCGGAAGTAGTTGATGGACAAACCTATGCAATTTCCCATCGTGCAGATGTGGGAGAAAATAAGCCCCCTATTCACATTGTGGGTTGTCGGCTAAAAATTGATCAACGTCCCCCCAGTGGAACACCCAGATTATCCCCCCACGCACTGGTGCAGGAATATCTCAATAAAACAGAGCATTTGTGGGCGATCGCCACTAATGGTTTTCGCTGGCGGTTACTGCGTGATTCTTCCTTGATGACTCGGCTTACTTATATCGAATTTGACTTAGAGCAGATTCTCAAAGGTGAAAATTTTGCTGAGTTTGGCTTATTTTATCGGCTGTTTCACCGTTCCCGCTTACCTGAAGCTGTGGATGATGCGGATAAGTGCCTGTTGGAATATTACCACCAAGAAGCACTGCAACAAGGGGGACGGGTACGGGATAAGCTGCGGGATGGAGTAGAAAAAGCCTTAATTCAGCTAGGTAACGGCTTTATCCAGCATCCCCAAAACGAACACCTGCGCCAAACGCTGTTTAATTCTGACTTAAGTATAAAGCCGGAGAATAGCTTCCCGAAGGGTATTACAAGTTACGAATTATATCGTCAATTATTGCGGCTAATTTACCGTCTATTATTTTTGATGGTCGCGGAATCTCGCAAATTACTATTTGTCACAGATGATTTAGAGAAAGTGCGAATCTACCGTGAATATTATAGCATTGAGCGATTGCGGGAATTAGCTGAACGTCCCCGATATCGGCGGGAAGGATTTCAAGATTTATGGCAAAGTTTGCGGGTGACATTCCGTTTATTTGATGAAAACTGGCGCGGAAAAGCATTAGGTTTATCACCGTTAAACGGAGATTTATTTGGTTCCACAACTCTGCCAGAATTAGATAATTGTGCCATAGATAATTATGATTTACTGGTAGCACTGCGCCATCTTTCCCTATACCAAGATAAAGCCCAACTGCGGCGAGTTAATTATGAATATTTGGATGTAGAAGAATTGGGTAGTGTTTATGAGAGTTTATTAGACTTTCATCCCCAAACAATTCAGCGTCAGGGGATATATGAATTTGCGTTGGTATTTGGTAGTGAGAGAAAAACCACAGGTTCATACTACACACCCCCGCAACTGGTACAACAGTTAATTAAAACAGCGCTAGAACCCGTAATTGCGGAAAAGGCTCGTAGTTGCGCTTTAGCGCCTCTTGATCCAGATACGTTAAAGCGCAACTACGAACAAGCATTATTATCTCTAAAAGTAGTCGATCCGGCTTGTGGTTCAGGACATTTTCTTTTAGCAGCAGCGCGTCGCATTGGTAAAGAATTAGCTAAAATCCGCACGGGAGAAGCAGAACCGGGAAGTGAACCTTTAAAATTAGCGGTTCGAGATGTAATTCAAAATTGCATTTATGGGGTGGATTTAAACCCCTTAGCGGTGGATTTGTGCAAAGTGGCGTTATGGATAGAAGGTTTTCCCGGTAAGTTACCACTGACATTTTTAGACCACAGGATTAAATGTGGTAATTCTTTGGTGGGTGTGTTGGATATTAATTGTCTGGATGAAGGAATACCCGATGAAGCGTTTAAGGCTGTGACTGGGGATGATAAGAAGTTAGCCACACAGTTTAAAAAGCGGAATAAGCAAGAACGGGAAAACAAAGGACAATTATCATTATTTGACGGTTTAGAAACAAAACGGACACACTATGCAGAAAGTGTGCGGGAGTTGGGAAATATTTCTGAAGCAACACCGCAAGAAGTGAGAGAAAAGCAAGCAAAATATCAGCAAACTCGTAGAGATTCGGGATGGTGGCGGGATTATTCGGCGTGTAATTTGTGGACTGCGGCGTTTTTTATGTCGTTGACACCAGAGAATTTGCAGTTATTACCGACGACTGCGGCTTTATTTCAGCTTTTACGAAGTAATTTATCAACGCAAAATATTTTAGATGCAGCGAATAAGTTAGCTGAAGAAAAGCACTTTTTTCACTGGTGTTTAGAGTTTCCTGAAGTGTTTGAACAAGGTGGTTTTGATTGCGTTTTAGGAAATCCGCCTTGGGAAAGGATTAAGTTACAAGAAAAGGAGTTTTTTGGTTCTCGGAGTGCGGAAATAGTTAATGCTGCAAATAAAGCAGCACGGGATATATTGATTAAGGAATTACCAAATAAAAATCCTCAGTTAGCCCAAGCTTTTGATGAGGCGAAACATGATGCTGAGGCGCAGAGTAAGTTTATTCGGGAATCAGCGAGATTTCCTTTAACTGCGGTGGGTGATATCAATACTTATGCTGTGTTTGCTGAGACTACGAGAAAGTTGATTTCTTCTCAGGGTAGAGTTGGGGTAATTGTTCCTACAGGTATCGCCACTGATGACACTTGTAAAAGGTTTTTTGGTGATTTGACGCAAAAGCAAGCCTTAGCAAGTCTGTATGATTTTGAAAATCGAGAAGCAATATTTATTGCTGTACATCGCAGTTATAAATTTTCACTACTTGGTATCAGTGGTAAACCAATCAAACGGGGTAATTTTGCATTTTTCTTGACTCAACCTAAACATTTAGACAATGAAAAGCGTTTATTTCAGCTTACACCTGAAGATATTGCCTTAATTAATCCTAATACTTTAACTTGTCCAGTTTTTAGAACTAGCACTGATGCAGAAATAACTAAGAAAATTTATCAGCGTGTTCCTGTTTTGGAGAATCAGACAACCGGGAATAATCCTTGGGGTATTTCGTTTATGGCTATGTTTCACATGGCGAATGATAGCGGTTTATTTAAAAATGAAGCGGGTAATGATTTAGTTACCCTTTATGAAGCGAAAATGTTTCACCAGTTTACTCACCGTTGGGCGACTTATACAGATAGTGGCGCTACTCGTGATTTAACCGATGAAGAAAAGGGTGATGTTTCTTTTGCTATTCAACCGCGTTACTGGGTGAGTCGGGTTGATGTGGAAAATAAATTGGCTGGAAAATGGGATAAAGATTGGCTTTTGGGTTGGCGAGATATTTGTAGATCAACTGATGAACGTACTGCAATTTTTAGTTTATTACCTAAATCAGCTTGCGGCGATACAGTACTTTTAATGCTTCCTCAAGTAGATAATGGAAAATTAATTTCATGTTTATTTACTTGTTTAAATAGTTTAGTTTTTGATTTTGTCGCACGTCAAAAAGTAGCAGGAACACATCTTAAATTTTTCACCATGCGACAACTCCCGGTTATTCCTCCAGAAAAATACACCCAAGAAGACATCGAATATATCAGCCCTCGCGTACTGGAATTAGTATACACCGCCTGGGATATGCAACCCTTCGCCCAAGACATGGGATATGAAGGCGAACCATTTAAATGGAACCACAACAAACGCGCATTACTAAGAGCAGAATTAGACGCATATTACGCCAAACTCTACGGACTCACCCGTGATGAACTGCGATATATACTCGACCCCGCCGATATTTACGGCGAAGACTTCCCCAGCGAAACATTCCGCGTTTTAAAGAACAAAGAAATTAAAGAATTTGGGGAATACCGCACCCAAAGATTAGTTTTAGAAGCTTGGGATAACTTACATTAGTACATAATTATAAACAAATGGAATACCAAAATTCTTTTTGCCTAGAAATAGTCTTTGACAAAAAACAAATTACTTCAGAGAACCTCAAGCAAAAGCTTGAAGTATTACTAAAAGAATACTTACAAAAAAACCTTTCATTTGATATCAATGACTCATCGAAGAAAAGCATCACTTTATTACTGATAGGGTCACTGAAAACAATTGATTCTTGCCATAATATAATTAACAAGTTTGTCATTGATTCTCAACTTAGCTGTATACGTATTACTGATGAGGCAGGAGATAATATTAGAGAGCAAGTGTATCCAATTTTGTCGCAAATTGAACAACGCTTTAGAAAATTTATAAACCAAGCAATTTTAGATGTAGAAGATTTAGACTTTGAATGGTGGGAGACTGTGGCTAATCCAACTTTACAGCAAAAAGCTGAAAATATTCGTTCAAAATCTCATGAATATGGTGTGCCACTACATCCATTAGAATGTACTTTTTTTGAAGATTTAGTAGAAATAATTGAATCTAAAATATCGAAAATATCTGAGACTAAGCCACTTTATATTATTGATTTAATAGAATTATTATCTCGTTGTAGCTCTATCAAAAAATTTAAAAGTGAACTCAAACTAAGCATTGAAAAAGTTTCTTATTGGGATCGAATATTTTCTCGCTATTTTCAAGATGAAAAACAATGGAAGTCTATAAAAAGCTCATTGAGATTCATCATAAATGAACGGAATAAAGTAATGCACCACAGACCAATTAGTTTAAATGCTATAGAAACTTTATCAAAAAAACAACAAGAAATATTTTCTATATTAGATACAGTCAAAACCGAATTAACTGAAGAAGAAATAAACAAAACCAAACAAGATATTACAGATTTACAAGAAGCAGTAGATAATTTAAATTATCATTCATTGGGCGAAAATTTAATTTTAACAGATGATTTTATAACAGAGTTAGAAGAACTCTCTACATCTGAGCAAGAAAGAGTACATGAACGTCTCAACTATTTGAACTATTTGGCTAGTAATAATTTATTATTCAGTAGCAATGCTTTTCATAAAGTTGCCCATGCAAATAATATCTATTTATTTAGAGTTGGAAGTCGTATTAGAATAGTTTGCCAATTAAGATGCAATAATCCATTAACTATCAATTTGATCGGAGTTTTTGAACACAATTCAAAATCAAGTGAAAAAAATTTATTCAAAAAAATACAAAATTCAAATCAATACTAATTTTGAAATACAAATAATTTAAATTAGGAACTAGCAATTATGAAGATATCTGTTAATCTCAAAGAATTATTTCAATATCAAGAAGCTGCTATTCTGTCTATAAGCTCTCTCATAGGACAAGGTTTAGCATTAGTCGATTGTACAGATGTTGATTCAGTCACCCCAGAACAATTAAACCTCATTTTTACCAGCATTCCCCAAGAATGGGATGATGTAAAAATCACACAAATCTTCGACCCTTCCACCCTGACAGAAACCTTCGCTATCCAACTTTCAAATTACATCAATGAACGCTTAGGGCGCACCCCACCCCAACCAGCAATTACAAATTACGAATTACCAATTACGAATTATTTAGATATATTCAACTTCCGCAATCAAGTAATTGGCGACTACCGCCGCTATATAGAAAGCTTCCTCAAAATCCGTGACCCCAAAGTTAAAGAATTTGTAGACAAAGAACTAGATAAAGGACAACTTTGGACTGACCCCCTATTACAATTAAATCCCACCTACAAAAAAGGTGCAACCGTCAACCAATTAATCCAACAAAAAATCCTCCATCCCGACTGTGAAAATTACTTTTCTCAAAACAGTAAACCCTTCACATTCCATTACCACCAAAAACAAGCCTTTGAAACCGCCCAACGCCAAGAACCCTACGTAGTCACCACAGGTACAGGTTCCGGTAAAAGCATGACTTACGTCGTGCCGATTTTTGACGACTTACTCCGCCATCCTGAAATTACAGGAGTCAGGGCGATATTGGTTTATCCCATGAACGCCTTAATTAACTCTCAAAAAGAAGAACTCGACAAATTTTTACGCCAAGTTCCGCAAACTCACATTCGCGTCGAACAATACACCGGACAAGAAAGTTTAAGCAAGAAAACCGCAATTCAAAATAACCCACCCCATATTTTACTCACCAATTACGTGATGTTAGAGTTAATGCTCTCACGCACCCACGAAAATCAACTGGTAGAGTCTCCCAATTTAAAATTCCTGATACTGGATGAATTACACACCTATCGGGGACGACAAGGTGCAGACGTGGCGATTTTAATCCGTAAACTCCGCCAACGCAGCCAAAGTAATCACGAATTACTCTGCATTGGTACAAGCGCCACGATGTCCACCGAAGGTTCCCGCGCCCAACGTCGTCAAGTCGTCGCAGATGTGGCCAGTAAATTATTTGGTGTAGAAATCAAAGCCACCAACGTTATCGATGAAACTTTAGAACGTTCTATCCAACTTGATGAACCAACCATTGAACAAGTCAGCCAAAGTATTCAAGCAGGTTTACCACCAGAATCAGAACAGACATTCAAAAAGTTCCAACAGCATCCCCTCGCCGCTTGGATAGAAATGAACTTTGGTTTAGAGAATAAAGAAGGGTATCTTGTCCGCCGTCAACCCATTACCCTAGAACAAGGTGCAGAAAAACTAGCTAGTAGTTGCGCCTCAGAGTCTCTTAACTACGAACACATCCTCAAACAAATGTTTCTCTGGGGAAGCAAAACCAAAGGACTCGCCTTTCGCCTACATCAATTCATTTCCCAAGGTGGTAGCGTTTACGCCACCATTGAAAACCGAGAGAAACGCCTTCTCACCCTAGAAGGCCAATATAAAACCACCGAAGACCGCCTACTATACCCCCTAGTTTTTTGCCGGGAATGCGGACAGGATTACTACGTCGTCCGCTACGATAACGACAAAGGCATTGTATTACCGCAATTACCCACAGCCTTAGACACTCCTGAAGATGAAGATATTCAAGAAGGTTATCTCACTTTAGATGAACCAGAATTTTGGGATGAACGCGATGAAGAAAGACTTCCTGATAACTGGTTTACAGAAACTAAAAAGAAAGGACGGGTTGCAAAAAAAGACTATAGGCGGTTTATTCCCCAAAAAATCAGAGTTCTAGCCAATGGCAAAATTACTAACTCCGCATTAAAAGGAACAGCGTGTTGGTTTATTCCTAAACCCTTTCTCACCTGTCTCAACTGTGGAGTAGTACATGACAGAAAACGCAAAGAATTTGCGAAACTCTCTCGCCTCAGTAGTGAAGGACGCAGTACAGCCACCACCCTGCTTTGTCTTTCTACCGTTAGCCGTCTCAAGCCAATTTTCACCGGAGAAAAAGCCAAAGCTACCAAAATTCTCAGCTTTACCGATAACCGTCAGGATGCGTCACTACAAGCCGGACATTTTAACGACTTTGTACAAACCAGTTTCTTACGCGCTGCACTTTTAGGCGCACTCCAAGCCAAAAAAGAACTCACCCACAGCGAATTAGCCAGTGTGGTTGTCCAACACATGGGACTGTCTCAAAGTGACTACGCCCAACAACCTGCTGAATATGGTAGAGGAAAACAGCGCAACGAAGAAATATTTCGCAAATTGATTGAATATCGCCTGTATGAAGACTTACGCCGGGGATGGCGCATTGTCCAACCCAACTTGGAACAGTGTGGACTCCTGATAATTGAATATGATGGTTTGCAAGCAGCTTGTGCTGATAATCAGCTTTGGCAAAAATACCGCCATCCAGTATTACTGCAAGCCACCCCAGAAGAACGTTTTATAGTTGTGCAAACTCTCCTCAATTTGCTGCGGCGTTCATTAGCCATCAATGCACCACTGTTGCAACTAGAAACCCTACCACAACTGAAAAATGATGTAATTCCGGTGATTGAAGAACCCTGGAATTTTGATGAAAATGAACAATTACATCAAGCAAGTTGGGCAACTACAGCCAGTGGTAGTAATGAAAAAGCCAAACTCAAGCTGACATCTAGAAGCCAAATTGGGAGATTTTTGCGTTCTCCCAATACTTGGTCATTACGCAGTCAACCTTTAACAGAAGAAGAATACACCAATTTAATCAGCAGCTTAATTAATACCTTATGTGATGCTGGTTTTTTAGTGCAAGACAAATCAGAAGTCCAGCTACGCATCGATTCTCTATTATGGAAAATCAGCAACCTCAGCGAAATTCCCCCCGACCTGCTGACATCCAAACGTTTACAAGGTCACGAAAAACTGAAAATTTCAGTTAACAGTTTCTTCCAGAAATTTTACCAAACAAATGCCCGTGACATCCGCACAATGGAAGGGCGAGAACATACGGGACAGGTGAAGAACCAAGACCGCCAAGAACGGGAAGAAAAATTCCGCCAAGGACAATTAGCGGCTTTGTTCTGTTCTCCCACAATGGAATTAGGCATAGACATTTCTGACTTGAGTGTAGTCCACCTGCGGAACGTTCCCCCCAGTCCCGCAAATTATGCCCAACGCAGTGGTCGCGCTGGTAGAAGCGGACAGGAAGCTTTAGTAATTACCTACGCCTCAGTTGGTAGCGGTCATGACCAATATTTCTTTAAACGCCAAAATCAAATGGTGGCTGGTGTTGTGACTCCGCCTAAATTGGAACTAGCAAACCAGGATTTAATCAAATCCCATGTGTATTCGATTTGGCTGGCGCACACTGGGTTTTATCTCAACGACTCCATAAATAAAATTCTGGATTTGGAACTAGAAGGATATCCCCTGAAAGTTGATGTTCGCCAGACACTCAATCTCAGTTCTGCCAAATTAGCCCAATGTCTCCAAGCTACCCAGTCGATTCTCTCTGACACTTTCTGCCAACACGACCTGCAAAAAGCTTCCTGGTATTCTGTCCATTGGTTACAGCATACCCTAGAAAATGCACTGAATGCTTTTGATCAAGCTTGCGATCGCTGGCGGAGACTTTACGATGATGCAGTCAAACAATTAGAGGAAGCAACTCTCACCATTCGTCGTTCTGCTGCTGGCTATGTCACCCAAGAAGAACGCAAAAATGCCGATAACCTTTTAAAAGAAGCACAACGGCAAATCGACCTGTTAGTGGGTCAAAACCAAGGTAAGAGTAATTCTCAATTTGAGTTTTATCCCTATCGCTACTTTGCTGCGGAGGGATTTTTACCAGGGTTTAACTTCCCCCGTTTACCAGTGAGGGCATTTATTCCGGCTGGTGAAGGTGGGGATTACATATCTCGACCCCGAAATGTAGCTTTACGGGAATTTGCCCCCAGTAATATTGTTTACTACGAGGGTAGTAAATTCATGGTGACAAAAACCAAAGTTCCTGTAGGCGGAATTGAAGGCGAATATCAACGAGTCAGCGTCTGCTTTAGCTGCGGTTATTTCCATGAAGGAGATTTTCGTGATACTTGCCAAAACTGCGGTGCAGAGATTAAACCTGATACTTATCACAATCTTGCCAAACTGAGTCGTGTCTTACCAATGGATACTGCGATCGCGCGTCGTCGAGAACGCATCACCTGCGATGAAGAAGAACGCCTCAAATATGGCTACAATATCACCACCCATTTCCGCTACGATAGCCAAAAACGAGAATCAGCCACAGTTGAAGCTGCTGATGGTACACCACTATTAAAGTTAACTTACGGCGCAACAGCTAAAATCTGGCGGATAAATCGGGGACTGAAAAAGAACATAGAACGGGGATTTAAACTTGATATCAAAACAGGTTTATGGGGTGATAATAAATATCAGCAATCTACCGAAAATTTGCACACCGAAGTTAATTTAATGGTGGATGATACCTGCAATATTCTGATTATTGAACCGTTAAATGTTCCCCCAGAAAACAGAGAAGCCTTTATTACCACATTGCAATACAGCCTAGAAACAGCAATTCAAGCAGTATACAAATTAGAAGCCGACGAACTCGACTCGGAACGGCTAGGAGAAGGTAAGTATTTATTGTTTTGGGAAGCTGCTGAAGGTGGTGCAGGTGTGCTTTCCCAACTTTTGGAACAACCAAACACTTTTCAAAAAGTTGCCAATGCAGCTTTAGATATCTGCCATTTTCTGGAACCCAAGGAAAGTTGTGTACAAGCTTGTTATGAATGTTTACTTTCCTACAGAAACCAGTTTGACCATGCTTTGATTAATCGCCACTTGATTAAACCTTGGCTTGACCAACTCCTAGAAAGTCAAATGATTGCTCAAGTTAAAGGACTATCTCGTGATCAGCAATATCAACAATTGCTGGCACAAACAGACCCCAATTCGGAATTTGAACGCATAGTGTTAGGGGAGATTTACCAACGCGGATATAAACTACCCGATGCCGCACAGGTATTAATTCCCCAAGCTAATTGTAAGCCGGATTTTGTTTATGGGGAAAAGGCGATCGCTATTTTCTGCGACGGTTCAGTTCACGATAGTCCTGATAAGCGCAAGCAAGACCAGGTTGAGAGAGAGAATCTCAGCAACATTGGTTATTTAGTGGTCACTCTGCGCCACGATGAAGACTGGGGAGTGCAGTTGCTAATCTTAGCGAGTTGTTGAGTGAATAAGCCAATCCTCTGGTTCATTTATGGCCATCGCAATCATAATTACTTTGTTACTATTTGTATATACTTGTAATAACATTCAGTATTCATCCCCCTAACACAGATAAACCCGTCAGGTGTCTGACGAGTATTTTGAAACTCTGGGTGCAGAATTAATAATTTCGTCTTTCCATCGCCTGAGAGAATCATTTTCATCTCTCAGGCTGCGGTTTTTCCCAAGAGTTCGTTTTGAATTACGGCAACTTGCTGCTTGAGATTCTGCAACTCAGCGTGCATTGTAGTTAAATCGGGGGCTTCCTGGCGTTCTTCTGCAATGTAAGAACGAATCCATCCCATAATTAATTCCGAAGCTGTTTTCCCTTCAGACTGAACTTTATTCATAAAAGCTTCCTTCGTCTGATCATCCATTCTGACGATGATTTGATTACTCAGCTTTGTTGTCTGACGCTTTGCCATGTTACTTGTCGCTTAAAACCCTAAATCTGTAATAACTCTATTTACCTTATTTTGCAGGGTTTTGAAAATTTTGTAGTAACATTCTTACTATTGTAGTAACAGGTAGTTACAATATAGTAACAAAACAAAGGCGATCGCAATCTTTGGACGGAGGGCGATCGCCTTTTAGGCGGGCGTTTTACGCCATCGCCATTTGTGAAACCCCATTAACGAGGTTCTTCATGATGATTATTGTACAAGATGAATTTGATCACCAAGCCTTAGCTCAATCAGAGTTTGAGGATTATATTGAGCAACTAGGTGAAGAAGTAGCACCAGAAATTGAAATTGACTCAGTACCAGATGATATTGGAGAACTCTATCGAGTTTGGCATGGTTCTCATTTACTTGGCACTTTTTACCAAAGTCTCCAAGGGAAATGGATAGTGCAACCCTGTAATAGCGAGAAAAGACCCTGTTGTGATACCCCAGAAGCAGCACAGATACTCATCATAGCTGTGAATGGCTTGCTGGTGGCAGATGTAGCGTAAAAGCATTAATTACAATTTTCCCATCACTCAGAGACGTGAATTATTTCCGTCTCTTTTTTATTGACATTCTTGAGACTATCAGTGGAAGTGCGATCGCCTGTCTAAACCTACAGGCTATTTTGAAAGCCGTTTTTGGCGCTTCGCCATCGTTGCAAAAGGCAAAAAACAGTGCGGACATTTACCTTCTGCCCAATCTACGGGAATCGACATCTAATGTGCGAATGTACAATTGACAATTAAATTGTTAATTTTCGGATTTTTGACACTCAATGTGTTAAAGAAATTTCCAGGAAGTATTCACCAGTGAGAACAAAAAAAACTGCTATAATCTTTACTAAAGTATGGTTTCAGGGTTTCTTGGATTGAATGACATTAATTTGTTAAATTGTCAAATAATTAGTTAATGTACACTTTAACTTTGTATCACATGTTATCAAAGGAGAGTTAAGAATTATTGCTGTAGCCAAAACAATCTTGTCGCGATTTTCGAGATTGATATTCTCATCCTTTAAATCTAAAAAACTTTCTAAAACTTCAATATCTAACTCTCTAATTTCAATATTAGGTGCTAATTTGATAGGATTAAAAACTTCGGAAATAAATTTAGCTCTAAATTCTTTATTTTCTGTAGTATTTCCACGAAACCACTTATCAAATATTTCTATAAAAACGACACCTGGGATAATTATTAGATATTTACTATTATAATCTTTAAAGGCTATATCTATATATGACAATCCTTTCTGTGATATTTTTGATGGAACATTGAAGATGTGAGCAAAATATGAAATTAATGCTACTGTATCAATCACAAATCGTTTTTTCTGTAGAAGATGTTCAATATTTACGCTCACCCAAATTGCCCCGTATTTCGACTAAATCATCTTCAATACTTAAATTATCCCTACGAACATCTTGCAGCATATATTCTATAAATCTTTCATCAATTTGTTCAACAGAAAATAAGCCCCTTTCTTCAGATAAAGTATAAATCTTTTTCAAGATATTGTAAACATCTATAGCGACTAACTGCTTCTGTTGATTATCCAGTAATTGTGTCAACAGAGTTGCCAGACAAACTAACTCTAAGTTCCAGCTTTCCCATTCTTCAACCAATAGTCTTATTTTTTCTTCTTCCGTCTGGAAATTAGCAGTTCCGAATACTATTTCCATAAATCTAGACAACTCTTCCCTGTTAAGGCAATACTGGCTCATCATAATTTTAAATTGACTCAGATTCTTTCATTAAATCCTTTGTATCAGCCTCGGAAATTCCGCTAACTTGACGTTGTTCAGCTTGTTGGGTTGCTTCATCAATTGTTAATACGAAATCAAAATTTATTTCTTCAACCTTATTATTCACTGCACGTTCAAGAACTTCATAAGCCATTTTCAAAATTTTAGAGGCATTAAACTCACTCAACTCAGCTATCTTAGCTACAGCATCTTGAGTAAAGGGTGAAAATATATTAATATCTACTTGAGCTATCCGGTATGCTTGCAGGTATTTTTGGATAAGCGAGTAGGCATCATCGACATTTATTTTTTCAAAACGGATGACATTTGTTGATGTCACTTTAGAAAAAATTGGAGACCTTTGTTCCAAACCACTCTGCTCCCAAGCTGATTGAATTAAACGTGGTACTCCAGCATGTAAAACAAGTATTAGGTTGTAGAATCCCACTTTAGCATTTGTATAAAGTCCGTCAAAAAGACAAGTTCTCAATTCTAAGGCAAAATCCCTCTTCTGCCGCTCACTTTGAAAATCAGGGACTCGTTCAAAATCATCAACAAATATATATGCACCATTAAATCCTGCTGCTAAAAATAGAGTTACAAGATGTGAAAAAATAAATTCAAGTCTTGGTTTACCACGGTTAAGATTTTGATAGTAGTTTTTGAAATCATTTTGATTTACTGGCTGAAATAGCAAAGGAGTTGATGTTGATGAAAATAAAGGAAAATCTTGAGGTAAATTTTGTAAATAACGATTGGAGAGAATTTGTTGCAAAATTTTTCGGAAATCAATATTATTTTCTGAGTACCAATTAGGAGACTGAAGCTTATTTTTGAAATCATTTTCATCAGAAAAATGTTCTTCTGGGTTAAAAGTTTGATCCAAATTAATAATTCCCTCTAGACGTAATGATAAAAGACTATCATCGATCACGTTAGATTCAAATATACGTTCAAATAAAAGATCAATAAAACTCTCAAAAGTTTTTGTTTTTCCTCCTGGTTCCGGCACAAGAATTATTGCAAAACATTTATTAAGTTCATTAGAAATAGATAACCCAAAATCTTGATTAATTTTCTTTTGCAAATTTACGAGAAAAGCAGATTTGCCGTTTCCACGACCAATATATGAAGTATCCATGATATACCCCAACCGCAGGTGATTAGGATCACTTTGAGGAACCTTGAAAAAATTTTCTTCAATAGCTTCCTTCTCCTTTTCACGAATAGATGGCTCATAAATTTCACCATTATTTCGCGCATCATTAGAGTTAGGATTCACGAAAGGAGATGAGGGAAATGGGTTTTCCTTGAGGTTATATTGCTCATACCTTCCCTGATTTATAACTGGTTCTGACTTAGGGCGCTTTGAATATTTGCTAATATCCATAATTCTCTCTCTTTTTCAGGCTAAATCAATTGCAATTATGTTACGATACTTACCGTCAACCATTACTGGTTCTCGGCGTAGATACATGACCTTAGTTTCATCTGGTAATTTATCCACTTCCAAAGATATACTAATTCTTAGACGTTTATTATGATAGGCATATCCTAGAAAATTATCAAATAGATATTCAGTAATCTTCATACTATAACATACCCTTTCTCTAACATTTGGTAAGCTGACAAAATATGTTCTAGCTAACTGACGCACATCAAGATAAGCCTGATGAAGAGATTTAACAAATTCTTCTTGATTAGTTTCATTCTCCCAAGATGGCTGATGCAGATATAATTTCATATCATCTAAATATTCATAGAGTTTCTGAAATCTATTTGAATTGCTGGAGTTTTTAATAACAGATAAAGGATAAACTACTCTACCATTGAAATGTGGATCTGGGTAAAATTCAGTTATATGAAGTAGTCCAATCTGCTTACCTCTATAAGCCCACCTTTCAAAGGAATTTAACGATATCTGATAACCGTATAGTTCTACTAAAAAGTATTTAAGCCAGAAGTCTCTACCTCTTCGCAGAATAACATTATATTTTGCTTGTTCAAAAAGCTCAGAATCCTCTTTAGGTAAGAGTCCATCTTCTGTGAGCTTACGAATTAGGTCATTATTTTTTTCTTCAAGATAAATTTGCTTTCCTAGATGCTTATGTATATCTTCTTCTAATCTCTCTTTCAATCTGTAAAAATATTTCTTCATGTCTTTTGAAGTTGTTATTGAAACTCGCTCAATTCCTAAGCGATGGGCTGAGTATATTGGAAATATTAGCAGTCCAGATTTACGAGGATTTGCTTTATAACAAGTTTCTATTAGATAACGAAATGGCTGTTGGCGCTTTTCTTCCATAAGTTTAAAAAGATACTGGTTAAAACTTACAGCACCTTCTATTTCATATTTTTTTATAACAGTGATTCCTTCTTCAGTCAGTGTGATTGCTCCATTATCAGCAATAAGTTTATAGTCTGTTGCTTCACCTAAAACTTGTTCAAAAGTATACTTATAACGATACATTATGTTAGTTGAGATATTAGAATATTCTGTTAATTTTTTATACTTTGACTCTCCAAGACGATACTGATACTTTAAATTCAAGAATTGGTCAAATATTTTTTCTTTTTGAGGTGATGTACTCACACCTTTTAGAAGAATGTAAAAATATTCTAGAAAATAGAAGTTTCCAGGTGGTTGAGGCGGTTGAATTTTCGATGTCAGCACGGGGTTGTTAACCATGATGTTATGATGTATGAGAGTTTTGAGCTATTCTATTTTGATCTACTACACAACTTTTAGCTCAACAGCTATAATTACTGGAAAAGTAAGGCAAAACTAGAAATAGGTTCTTATTAATGCTCTCATTCCTTACAGCATAATCTGACAAAATTGGTAGATTTCAATCAATACTTACTACCAACTCATTCACCTAATTATTCTGGAACCGCCTTAAACTTATCATCACTCGATTTTCTCTGGGTCTTAACCTTCGCCATCAAGCTAAGAATATGATAAAGTAAGTAGGACGATGTAAATAATTAAATGTTTGTAGTGAGAACTTTAGTCCTCGAATAAGGGCTGTTCGCGAAGTTTTCCCATAGGGTAGCCCTTGCTACAAATTGTATTAGCATTATTTTATCTTGCTTAACATAATTTAATTTATTCCCGCCTACTTACTTAATTTTATAAGTTATGTAAACTGGGATACTTATTTTGTCAATTAGTATTTAAGCTGGCTAAACATAGGCTAAAATAAGAAAAGCATTACATAATAATACTTTTGGAGTTAATGCTTTTGTAAACATTAATTTGTCTAGTGGATATTTAATTTAGCAAAAAACATTTTGCATTATAATTTATCATAATCCTCTGGTTCTACATCAGGGACTTTAGCTAAAACTTGCCCGAATTTATCCCAACTACCGTGTTTGGCTTTTTCTTCAATATAGTCTTTGGTCATCCATGCGGAAACTTGTGCTGATAGTGCAATAGCTACAAGTTGTTCTAAAGATATATTTTCTTTGGCTACTAAGGTTTCAATTTGCTTATATAAGGATTCGGGGATTTGTACGTTTAAGTTACTCATGATATTTCTCCTACTTGTTGTAAAAATTCTTTATACGTTAGGTGCAAACAAGCATAGGCGCAAAGAAGAAGATGCGATCGCCTGCACCGAAACCACTTAAAATCTATACAGAGATTACCTGCTGATGGCAATATAGCGGTATGCACTTCAATGAAGAACATCATAGCCCCCTCCTCGCTTGCACCGGAGGGGGTTGGGGGTGGGGTTCTTCTATCTCACTTAACTGATAACCGCTATAGAACCAAAGAAATTCATTACACTGAAAGTAGTTGCCATGCTGGGATTGACTTTCCTATAAAATAGATGACTCAACAAACTCCTAGAATATGTATCCTTGGCGGAGGCTTTGGTGGTCTCTACACCGCCCTGCGCTTAAGCCAGTTACCTTGGGAAAATGACCAAAAGCCCGAAATTGTCTTAGTTGACCAAAGCGATCGCTTTATTTTTGCACCTTTACTGTACGAATTACTCACCGGGGAACTGCAAACCTGGGAAATCGCCCCACCTTTTGAAGAACTTCTGCAAAACACAGGTGTGCGTTTTTGTCAAGCTGTTGTCTCTGGAATCGACACCGAACAACAACGGGTACATTTACAAGATGGACCAGAAATTGCCTACGATCGCCTAGTTTTAGCTTTGGGTGGAGAAACACCATTAGATATGGTTCCCGGTGCTACATCTCACGCTTACCCATTCCGCAATATTACAGATGTCTATCGTTTAGAAGAACGCCTGCGAGTTTTAGAAGAATCTCAGGCAGAAAAAATTCGTGTTGCTATTGTGGGCGCTGGTTACAGTGGTGTGGAATTAGCCTGTAAGTTAGCAGACAGATTAGGAAAAAAGGGACGTTTCCGCCTGATTGAAATCGGGGATCAAATTTTACGCAATTCCCCAGACTTTAACCGCGAAGCTGCCAAAAAAGCTTTAGAAGCTAAGGGTGTATTTCTAGATTTAGAAACCAAAGTTGAATCCATAGGACAGGATACCATTTCCTTAGAATACAAAAATCAGGTTGATACAATTCCTGTAGATTTAGTCATTTGGACAGTAGGAACCAGAGTTGCGCCTGTAGTCAAAACACTGGCTTTAAAGCAAAATCAGCGTGGTCAAATCACCACCAAACCCACTTTACAAGTATTAGAACATCCAGAAATCTTTGCTTTGGGAGATTTAGCCGACTGTTGTGATGCTGAAGGTCAACAAGTCCCAGCTACAGCCCAAGTTGCTTTCCAACAAGCTGATTATACCGCTTGGAATATCTGGGCTTCACTGAGCGATCGCCCTTTATTACCATTCCGTTACCAGCAGTTAGGTGAAATGATGGCATTAGGCATAGATAACGCCACCCTCACAGGTTTAGGTGTCAAATTAGATGGTTCCTTAGCATACCTTGCCCGTCGTCTAGCATATCTCTATCGGATGCCAACTTTAGATCATCAACTCAAAGTTGGTTTTAATTGGCTAGTTCGTCCTATTATAGAGACACTTTCTGAGTAGGATTTAGTATCCTTACTAAATCTAAAACCCCACATTTACAATTATATTAAGGTTTGATGGAACGACCGAAAGTTATTCTTTTAGATGCTGTCGGCACACTCTTCGGCGTAAAAGGCAGTGTGGGCGAAGTTTATAGTCAAATAGCCAAGGAATTTGAAGTTGAAGTTGAAGCAGAAATTTTAAATACAACCTTTCTGCAAAGCTTTAAAGCATCAGCACCACCGATATTTCCCAATGCAGAGTTACATGATCTTCCCCAACGAGAGTTTGAGTGGTGGCGAAAAATAACTCTCAATACTTTTGAAAGCGCAGGTGCTTTAGCACAATTTTCTGATTTTTCTGGTTTTTTTAGTGAACTGTATATCCACTTTGGCACTGCTGAACCTTGGTTCATTTATCCTGATGTCTTGTCATCTTTGAAAGACTGGCGAAAACAAGGAATTGAATTAGGGATACTGTCTAATTTCGATTCCCGCATTTTTTCAGTATTGCAAGGTTTAGGGCTGAATAGTTATTTTAGCTCTGTCACAATTTCTACCCAAGCTGGTGCGGCAAAACCTGATCCCCAAATCTTTGCGATCGCTTTAGCAAAACATAAATGTCCACCGTCAGCAGCATGGCACATTGGCGACAGTATTGTAGAGGATTATCAAGGTGCTAAAGCGGCTGGGTTGAGGGGTATTTGGATTAATAGGGAGAAAAATTCTTAACTAACGCACCCTTGTATATTCAGAAAAGTAGTAGATGTAGGTTGGGTTAAGCGCAGCGCAACCCAACGCTGTCAATGATGTTGGGTTTCCTTACGTCAAACGCCAGTTGCTCATGGGGGAAACCCCCAAGATCGCACTGGCTCCCCAACCTACAATTTTTTGCCGTATTTTAAGCTTGTCACGCCACTACATTTTTTGTCCGCGATATCTCTAAAATTAAACCAAAAACGGACGCGCTAGCATAAAACTAGTAATCGATTTAGCATCGACTGCTTCGCCTTGGAGAATAGCTTTCTCCAATTCCTCTGGAGTCATTAAGACAGTTTCGATATCCTCATCTTCATCCTGTTTGGGAGGGTTTTCCAGCTTTTCCAAATCCCTAGCCAAAAAAGCATAAATAATTTCGTCAGAATAACCGGGCGCGAGGAAAAACTCACCTAGTTTATCCCACTTTTGGGAAGTATAACCAGTTTCTTCCTCAATTTCTCGCTGTATTGTCTTCAGGGGATCTTCATTGAGTTCCAGAGTCCCGGCGGGAAATTCTAATATTCTTCCCTGAATTGCAAAACGATACTGGCGCACGAGTACAAGTTTACCTTCTGCCGTCACTGGCACAGCTAAGGCTCCGCCAGGGTGACGTATACATTCCCAATCTCCTTCGGCTTTATTCGGTAAACGCAGGCGATTGACTTCAAAATCAAACTTGCGTCCTTTATAAAACAGGCATTGTTTCAGTAGCTGTGGTAATTCTCTACCTAATGGCATAGTAAATTTCTGTTATATCTACATACATCTACAAACACTCTTCCGTAAAAACAGTATTTTTGACGTTTATGGTTGGTAACTTTAATTGCTCTTTAATAAATGTACATCAGAACAGGCTACTTCTTTCACTAAATCTTTAATTACACGTCCAGAAACTGGTTCTACCCAATCGGGGGCAATTTCTGCCAGTGGGATTAAGACGAAAGCCCTTTCTCTCATTCGGGGGTGAGGAATCTGGAGGTTGGGCGTATCTATGATTAAGTCATCATACAATAACAAATCCAAATCAAGCGATCGCGCACCCCAACGCTCTCGACGCACTCGCCCAAACTGCTGTTCGGTGGCTAATAAAGTCTCTAATAATAAATTTGGTGGCATTTCTACTTGCAAAATGGCGCAACCATTTAAGTAATCTGGCTGCGTTGGTCCTACAGCTTTAGTTCTATACCAACTGGATTTAGCTTGCAGCTTAATTCCTGGAGTTTGGGCTAATGTCTCGATAGCTGCTTCTAAAATCCGATATGAATCGCCAACATTACCACCCAGGGCGATCGCACTAACCTGATATTTTGCACCTTTGGCAGATACATTTAATGAGTTTGCTGGTTTGGACAATTAGTTAAAACTGGGGTATGAATATTCACAACAAAATTACCGATCCCCGAAAAAATATTTTTCTGTATTACTGAATTCAGTTAATTATTTATGAGCTATTATACTAACACAAACGTGGTGCGCTAACCCCAAAAATTTTACACAATGGGTAGGTTTCAGGTACTTTAAGAGAGGACTGATGTGGGAAAGCTCACCTCCTAGTTCAAGCAAAGATCAACCAATTTGAGCGACTCTGACAAGGAGGAAACGCGATTGACCCCTGGTAATCATTACGAGAACGAGGAAGCCACAAATGAGAGCTTACCACCCACAAAGTTTATGAAAACAAGGCAGTTCTGGAATCAAATAAATAGTGTCTCGACTGGGATCACTAGTATATTTAGTAGCCGCAATAGACCGTTTTATCGGCGGTTCTGGTTTTGGGCAATTTTGGGTATAGGTAGTAGCATCGGTGGTACAGTCATCGGTTGGCACTACTTGATCGCCACAATTGATCAGAGTTTGCCAGCACAAGCGGAATTGAAAGTTACCAGCCGAGCGCAAACCCTAACTATCAAAGCTGTTGATGGCACCATACTCCAACAACAAGGTGAAGCCACCAGAGAACGGCTGAGGCTGGAAGAAATACCAGATCAACTTCAACAAGCTTTTATCGCCTCAGAAGATAGACGGTTTGCTAGTCATCATGGTATTGATCCCCAAGGAATCGTCAGAGCAGCTTTTAAGAACGTGCGATCGCAATCTGTGGTAGAAGGTGCTAGTACAATCACCCAACAGCTAGCGCGAATTCTCTTCCTCAAACAAGAGCAGACCATCTGGCGCAAACTTAAAGAAGTGCGTCTCGCTCATAAAATGGAGCAAGAATTGAGCAAAGACGAAATTATCGAACGTTACCTCAATTTGGTCTACTTAGGATCTGGAGCATACGGTGTAGCAGATGCCGCCTGGGTATACTTCAGTAAAACCGTAGATCAACTCACACTAGGCGAAGCGGCCATGATTGCCGGATTAGCTCCCGCCCCCAGTTTATACTCCCCATTGCAAAATCCCACAGCTGCCATCCAGAGGCGAAATATGGTATTGCAACGGATGTATGAAGATGAATTAATTACAGTAGCCGAAAGACAAGCAGCCGCTCAGGAATCGCTCAACCTCAACAGCAACTTTCCCAAACGCCTAGAAGTA
This sequence comes from Anabaena sp. CCY 0017, assembly GCF_963920885.1. Taxonomy (NCBI): domain Bacteria; kingdom Bacillati; phylum Cyanobacteriota; class Cyanophyceae; order Nostocales; family Nostocaceae; genus Anabaena; species Anabaena sp. CCY 0017. Next base: position 126,670 of record NZ_CAWUDG010000002.1, read on the forward strand.
GAATCTCCGTATTTTGCCAGTTACGTCCTCCAAGAATTACCCAAATATGTTTCCCCCGAAGTTTTGACACAAGGGGGTTTAGTAGTGGAAACTACCCTGATTCCTACTTGGCAAGAGGCAGCAGAAGCAGCAGTTGCGAAAACCTTGAAAAATCAAGGTCGTTGGCAGAACTTTACGCAAGGATCTTTAGTAGCCATAGACCCCCGCAATGGTGAAATTAAGGCTATGGTGGGAGGCAAAGACTTTAGTAAAAATCAATTTAATCGAGTTACCCAGGCACAACGTCAGCCAGGATCGACATTTAAGGGATTTCTCTATGCCGCAGCCATAGCCACTGGTAAAAGCCCTAATGACAGCTACGTAGATGCACCTGTAGTCATTGATGATTACGAACCACAAAACTTTGGTAGAACCTTTCGTGGTTCCATGACTATCCGAGATGCCCTCACCCGTTCCACTAATATCGTTGCGGTGAAGGTATTGCTGGATGTGGGATTTGAGCCAATTATTAAGACTGCCCGTAATTTAGGAATTAAATCAGACCTCCAGCCGACCTATTCTTTAGCCCTTGGTTCCCATGAAGTAAATTTACTGGAATTAACCAATGCTTATGGTACTTTTGCTACACAAGGATTATACATAGAGGCTCATGGCATTCGCCGCATCCTCAACCGTCAAGGAGAGGTAGTTTGGTCAAATGATTTCCAGCATCAGCGAGTTCTGGACCCCACGAGTGCCGGGATTATGACCTGGATGCTACAACACGTAGTCAAAGCAGGCACTGGCGGCCCTGCTCAATTAAAGAATAGACCTGTAGCTGGGAAAACAGGAACCTCTGATGAAGCCCGTGATTTGTGGTTTATTGGATACATTCCCCAAATAGTCACAGGCGTTTGGTTAGGTAACGATAATAACCGTCCGACTTCGGGAGGCAGTGGTAGTGCGGCGATCGCTTGGAGGGAATTTATGGAAAAAGCCGTAGAGGGAATGCCGATAGAAAAGTTTCCCGAAAGACCCAAACTACAAGGTCGTGTAGGTAGCATTAAGGCGCAACCTATCAAACCCAAATCAATACAGCATCGTTCTCTTTCGGCTCCGACTGCAAATGAGCCAAGTCCCCCCACACCTAACGTTACCCGACGATCTCGAAGGTCGAGAAGACGTTCACAGCCACAAACCAGCACCCCACCCGCTAGAGTAGCTTCCCCTCGCAGACAGCGTAGAACAGTACAACCAGATGCTGCGCCACCCGCTAAAACTCAACGTCCTAGTACTACTCGTCCTTCATCGCCACAGCCCTCGTGGAGGGAAAGACTCAGACCCGATTCCTCTTCGTCTGAATGAACTACCCACAGGGCTTTACAGCACTCAACACTCCTTAAATGATTGAATTACCCCAAATCTCTTTTTGTAGGGTGTGTTGTCGCGAAGCGCAACGCACCATCCTAAATTTCGGTGCGTTAGGACTAAAGTCCATAACGCACCCTACCAAATGAAAGGTTTTTGGACTTGTGTGTACACCATAGACGTAGGTTGGGTTAAGCGCAGCGCTGCCAATGATCTTGGGTTTCCTTATGTCAACCCAACCTACAATTTTTTGCAACATTTTAAGCTTGTTACGCCACTACTCACTCAGTACTCAGCACTCATTTTGGAGAACTTCTGTAATCTTATCAACCGAAAGCGGTCTGTAGAAGAAAAAGCCCTGGACATCCTCACAGTTAATGGATGCCAAAAAATCCAATTCTTCTTGCTTTTCTACTCCTTCAGCAGTTAATCTCAATCCTAGACTCCTTCCCAAAGTCACGATCGCTGTGACAATGTGAGCAACTTTTTCGTTCCTTGTCAATTCTTGGATAAAAGATTTATCAATTTTTAAATTGTGAAATGGTAAAAGTTGTAGGCGCGAGAGCGAAGAATGACCAGTACCAAAGTCATCAATAGAAAGTTTAACGCCCATTTGCTCTAAACTCTGCAACACAGTTCGAGTAAAGTCTAAGTCTTCAATGGCTGTAGTTTCCGTAATTTCTAATTCTAAAAAGTGCGGTTCTAAATCTGTCTCTTTTAAAATTTTAGCTACAGTCTCCACAAGTTTAGGTTGGCGGAACTGTTTAGGAGATAAATTCACAGCAATAGTCAGGGGAGGTAATCCCTGTTGCTGCCAAGCTTTATTCTGCATACAGGCTGTCCGTAATACCCATTCGCCAATGGGAATAATTAATCCACTGGTCTCAGCCAGGGGAATAAAAACACTGGGCGCTATGAGTCCCATATCAGGGTGCTGCCAACGTAACAAAGCCTCCGTGCCAGTAATTTTTCTGCTGCTAATGTTGACTCTAGGCTGATAATATATGGTTAATTCTTCACGTTCTAAGGCATAACGCAAGCTCTTCTCTAAACTCAGAAGTTCAGGATTTTTGACATCTAAATTATTGGTGTAAAACTGGTAGTTATTTCTGCCCTTATCCTTGGCATAATACAAAGCAGTATCTGCGTGCTGAATTAAAGTTTCGGCATTAGAACTGTTTTTATCAAGTAGGGCAATGCCAATGCTGGCACTCACATAAAGTTCGTGTCCATCTAGATAAAATACTTCTTCTAAGGCTTGTAAAATTCTTTGTGCTACCTGGGACACTTCTTCAAGATATTTGACGTGGGGTAGGAGAATGGTAAATTCATCACCACCCCAACGGGCAACAGTATCACCGCCTCGGAGAAAGTTGTTCAATCTTTCTGCTACTTCTTGTAACAATCGATCGCCCAATGTGTGACCCAGTGTGTCATTGATCACCTTGAAACGATCCAAGTCAAGAAACATCACAGCTAAACTTTCCTGATTGCGAACCGCATTGGGTACGGCTTTGTCAAGCAGCTCATTAAATAACAGCCGATTGGGTAATCCAGTCAGGAGATCATGGAGAGCTTGAAAGCGGATTTTACTTTCTACTTGCCGACGTTGCCAAGCACCATTAATACTAGCTGCCATTGTCAACAGTGCAGTTTCTTCATGCTTTGACCATAGGCGCTCTGTGGAACAATCTACCAAGCCAAGATAACCCCAAAATTTTTCCTCTAGCCGCAGGGGTACTAGAAGCAGCGATTTTATCCCGTCTCTGGAAAGTAATTTTTTCTCCCCTGGAGGAAAATCTTTGGTTAGTCCTTTAAGAGGTTTTCCACGGGAAAGAACAGCATACCAACGTTCTAATTCACAAGACCGATAAGTTTGACTCTGCCAGTTGTGTAAGGAAGACCCAGTGTGGAGGTTTGTCCATTCAAATTGGAGGCTAACCGCCATTTCCCCTGTGGCTACATCGATATGGTTACTAAATACATAGACGCGATCTACCTTGGCTGCTTCCCCCATGACAGCTAGAGCTTTTTCAATCGCGATTTCGTAGTTCATTTCTACCAGCAAAGAATTAGCGGCTTCGGCAACCGCCTGTAGTAAGCGATCGCGCTGTCGTAGTTCAGCTTCAGCTTGTTTTTGCTCTGTAATATCCCTAGCAATGAAAGTTCTAATTAAATTACTTTCTGGTAGAAAATGTACGGATTGTTCAAAAATCTTTTGATCAACCTGCACCTCACGCACAAAAGGATTTTTATGGCAATGGGTAACTGCACGGAGTAATCCTGTCAGCATAGGATGCTGTTGTCCCATTGCCCTAAGTTGGGGAAACGCCAAGGATGCGGCTGGATTGAGATAAGTGACTCTCCCCTCTAAATCAATCTCAATAATCGGATTGGGTATGAGTTCTGGGAAAGACGCTAGGCGAGCTAAGGCTGTATCATTAGCTTCTTCAGAGTCCGGATCAATAACTACAGTTTGAAAAGGATTAACGGGGTTGGTTTGCCTAGAGAGGAAATCAGACAGGTCGTCAGAGTCAGAAAATGCGAGCAACTCTGCTTCTGAAAGGTTAGAAACAGCATAGTATGTTGCCTGAGCTTGATTATTACCAAATATAATCACATCTCCATGCTTGAGGTTATGAGATAAGCATTTAGCTCCATTTACTAACAAGCCATTACTACTACCCTTGCCGGTGAAGTTACCATCTATAATCCGAAAGCAATATTGGTCAGTTTCTGGAATTGTTACCCGCAATAATATTGCGTGTTGTCTGGATACTGAGGGTGAACGGAGGACAATAGAGTTTCCACGATGCCGTCCCAGAGAATAAGTAGCCTCGTGAAGAGGGATAGTTTGCTGTCCTTCCAAGTCTTGGACAACCAACAGGTGGCGTATTTGTTCCCACTCATTTTCTGGCATTGCTCATCCTTAACTTTATATATATATATGAGAATTGTTGGTGAAAAACATGGGCTAAATTAATTTTAATTTTTAGGTTCTCATTTTGGGAAAAGCCCTGGTATCTATGAGGCAATACAGTTCAGTTAAGCCTAAAAGTCTACGACTACGTAGGTTGGGTTGAGGAACGAAACCCAACGCTTGCATGACTTTGTTGGGTTTCACTTCGTTCTACCCAACCTACAATTTTCTTAACTGAACCGTATTGATCTATGAGGAGGTAATACCAATTCCCCATGAGGTTATGCAACTGAGTTCTTTTGGTCACAGGATTCCAATTTTAATAATTGCTTAGACACCCAGAATAAAATTAAACGCTGAAGTTAATACATGGTATATTTGCGGAATTATGACTGAAGTGGAAGTAATTGTTAAGTTAAACAAAGTCTTTTATACTAATGCCACTTCTCTCTTCAAAATCAAATTAACTTGCTAAGAGGTAATCAGCAGCTATTTTGATGGAGAAAAAAACTACGCCACTTGTTCCAGGCGAAACCCTAAGACCTAAAGACCTGACCGCAGTGGCTGGTCAGGAGGAATGAAAGCTTACTCTGTTAACAGCAGTTTCAGGTCTGTCTATTGCCATCTATTCAAAATCTTCTGTGTCTTTTTGTCAACCTCACTTTTTTTAGCTTCAAGTACTGCGAGTGAAAAATACCGCAGCTAGCACAATTAAACTTAACAATGTTAAAGGAACCCACAGATTAGGCAAATCCGACAAATTCATCATTCAGTTTTTTGAAAAATCCTGAGCAGTAATAATCCCTTTATACATCAACACGCACGGAGAATATATTATGACATCTCCAGAAACGGTTATATGGCTACAAGAACGCACACCTTTAGGAATACTCTCACCTGCGGTACTAGATGCGATCGCTCAAGTCATTGAGTCAAAATTTTTCCCAGCCGGAAGTAGTTTAGTGAGTGAAGGTACTTCTCCAGAAGCGCTTTACATTCTGCAACAAGGGCAACTGGAAAGCAAGACGAACAATAAAAATAACCCAGCCTTAGCCTGTGGTTTTCTCCCTGGCGCAATCGTTCAACTCAAAGAATTACTCTTAGATGAGTTAACGTCCAGTACAATTAACACCGTCACTGACTGCCACTTATGGGTAATATCTGCTGCTAATTTTCGCTCATTAGTCGCCCAATATCCAGAAATTGCTCAGGCTTTTTCCCGTTTATTAGCTCAAGAATTGGCGCAGGTAACATCTGCACTGGGTTATGAACAAGAAAGGGCTGTAGCTTTACGACCATATTTAGTCACCAAAGCCCAACGCGGAATTGTGGGTACAAGTCGCTATGCTGTGCGTCTACGGGAGCAAATTAGAGCAGCTGCCAACACACTCAAGTCTGTGGAAATTTTTGGGGAACCAGGCTTAGAAAAAGATAATATAGCTGCCCTAATTCACTACGGTTCACCCAAAAGGCGAGAACCAATTATTAAGGTTAATTGTGCAATTCTCCAAACTAGCGGCATGGATTTATTCGGTCGCGCTGGTGGTAAACCAGGACTATTAGAATGGTTAGGGTCAGGCACTATTGTTTTTAACAATATCCAAGAATTGCCTCCTGAATTATTACCGTCTGTGGCACAGTTGCTAGAAACAGGCAAATATACGCCTGTGACTCGTTCGGGAGAACCTGCGGCCCAAGCGCGTCCCTGTAAAGCCCGTGTAATCATTGTTTCCGAAAAAACTCAGTCGAATATTGAACGGTGTGTGGGTACGATGATTAAAGTGCCACCGTTACGGGTACGGAAAACAGATATTCAAGCCCAGGTAGAATATTATACTAGTCTTTATATTCGAGGGAAGGGTCTTTCTAAACCGAAAATTACCCCAGAAGCTTTGCGCCGTTTACAGTCCTACGATTTTCCCGGTAATCTCAAAGAATTAAAAAATATTGTAGAAAGGGCGATTGTCCAGCTAGGAGATGGACGAGAGTTAACAGAAGAAATATTTTGGTCAGCCCAAACCCAGAAAAAGCAATTACGTCTGAATCTTTTGAATGCTTATCCGGGGTTAAGGAAATTTCTGCGGAGTCCTTGGTGGCCAGACCGGATTAATTATGGTTTTACTTTCGCCGGGTTTGCGGTGATGATTGCCATTTTATTTATGGGACCACAAACACGCGATCGCAATTTCATTTTAAATTTCTTTTGGGCTTGGTGGTGGCCGTTTTTTCTGTTTCTCTTCCCCTTCTTAGGTCGGATCTGGTGTTCTGTCTGTCCTTTTATGATTTATGGCGAAATTACCCAAAAGCTATCCTTATGGCTATTTCCGCGACAACTCAAAGGCTGGCCGAGACAAAAAGCTGAAAAATGGGGCGGATGGTTTATGTTTGGACTATTTACCCTGATTTTCCTCTGGGAGGAACTCTGGGATTTACAAAATACTGCCTACCTTTCCGCTTGTTTACTACTGTTAATTACAGCAGGGGCGATGATTTTCTCAGCCATTTTTAAACGGCGGTTTTGGTGTCGGTATCTCTGTCCCATTGGAGGGATGAATGGTTTATTTGCTAAACTCTCGATGACCGAACTCAGGGCGCAGCAAGGTATCTGTTCTGCTTCTTGCAATACTTATCAGTGTTACAAAGGTGGTCCCGAAAAAGGTGAAGGGATGGAAACTAATGGCTGTCCATTATATTCCCATCCGGCACAGTTGCAAGATAATCGAGACTGTGTATTATGTATGACTTGTCTGAAAGCTTGTCCCCATCGTTCTGTTGAGTTCAATTTGCGTCCCCCAGCTATTGAACTATGGACAACTCATACAGCCCACAGCTATGAAGTGGCGTTATTGTTTTTGCTTTTGGGTGGAGTGTATCTGCATCGCTTACCAGAGTTACAGTCTTGGTTAGGTTTACAAATCGATTTAACTGTGTTTTGGCAGCATTTGGGATTTTCGCTGCTAATTTTGCTCATCCCCACGGCTATAGTTTTTGGGGCTTACGGCTTGATGCAGTTAACTCAATTTGGGCGAAAACCTCGACCATTTTTAGAACTTACTTATGGTTATTTACCATTGGTGCTGGGGGGTAATTTAGCTCATTATCTGCGCTTGGGTTTGGGCGAAGCTGGGCGAATTTTGCCTGTGACTTTAGCTACTTTTGGATTAAATGGAGAACAATTACCAATTTTGGTAGCTCATCCGGCTGTGATTGACTTCTTGCAAGGTGCTACTTTGATTTTCTCAGTTTTATTGACGATTATTTTAACCCAAAAAATCGCTCGTCAGCCTGTGAAATCGCTCTTTTGGCAACACCTCGCCGCTATTGGTTTGGGGGTGAGTATGTGGGCAATTATTGTCTCATAAAGCACAAAATAAAAATCCCACTCCTGCTCCCTCTCCTTACTAAAGAGAGGGTTGGGGTGAGGTTTCATCAGCTTTCTTTGTTTCTATACTTTTAGGATCGGTACGGGAAAATTGAGATGTTTTTATAAAAGCTGATATATTTTTGTGGTCTTAATCAGCGAATGGGTCAACACCCATGTTGACAACAGTTTTTCGCAAGACTGTAATTTGTTGAGAAAATTGAACCTCGCATGACTAGAAGTCAACCGTTAAGGCGGCTTGCAGAAATCAACTATTGTCCAATTAAAAGCAATGTCTTTTTTGGACAAAAGTTAAATCTTAGAGGATACCCCAGAAGTGAAGGAAACCTTGACCAGAGAACACTTCAATTAAAGCTGCGGCTACAAAACCGATCATTGCTAAACGACCGTTCCAATGTTCTGTTTGAGTGGTGAATCCCCACTTCCAAGCGTTGCGGCTCTCTGTAGCTGTGGTGGTTGCGGTTGTGCTTTTCATGGTTAATACTCTCGGTAGGAATTTGTACAGGTTTTTGTTTCCTCTATTAAGCAATGTAACAGAGATTTTAAAAAATGTAACAAACAATTGCAAAAGAATTTTAAATACTTTCCATAGAAATCCTCCCGAATTGGCAAACACAAATATTCGCTCTGATCCCCGATAAAATTGAATTCGCCGGGGATCATTGAGTTAACAAGTTATTGAGGATTTTTATGATTTAATCTCTGTCCTTCTCGTCTTCACTACTGACTCTCTCGGCTATCCTCAATTTTGCCGAACGCGATCGCGGATTACTAGCCAATTCTTTCTCAGCAGCAGTAATTGGCTTTTTTGTCAATACCTTTACTAAAGGAGAATTACGCAAACCATGCTTCACTGGGCGGTCTTCCAAACTGTGAAAACTGATAATGGCAATGCGTCCACCAGGAACCAAGGCATTCGGGGCTTGATCCAAAAAGGTTTCTAAAGACTTTAACTCATCATTGACCACAATTCGCAAAGCTTGAAAAACCCTTGTAGCTGGATGAATCCGACCATAACGATATTGACGGGGGACAGAATAGGCGATCGCCTCAGCCAATTCTGTAGTAGTTTCAAATGGTCGTTTTTCCACAATCCGTCTCGCAATCCGCCGCGATAGTCGTTCCTCACCGTATTTAAAGAAAATATCTGCTAATTCCGCCTCATCCCAGTCATTAATCACATCAGCCGCCGTCAAAGACTGTTGCTGATTCATTCGCATATCCAGATTTGCCGCATTGCGAAAGCTAAAACCCCGTTCTGGCTGGTCTAAATGGTAAGAACTTACACCCAAATCAGCTAGAATACCATCGAAAGTGTTAGGACTATATTTATAAGCCGAAAAATTGCTGTGAATAAACTCTACTCTGTCACCAAACTCAGCTAAATGCTTTTGCGCCGCCACTAAAGCATCCTCATCTTGGTCAATGGCCGTTAGCCGCACATCAGTTGCAGCCTCTAAAATCAGGCGACTATGACCACCACCCCCCACAGTTGCATCCAAATAATGGCCGCCAGGACGTACAGCCAACCCCTCAACGACCTCTTGGCTTAAAACTGGCACATGAAGAAATTCAGCGCCTACAATTCCTTGAATGTCAGGCTCCATCTCGAATGTGGAAAGGGTACACCCGCTATCGCTGCTAAGTTGAGCAGGCAGAAAATTTCCGCCAGTATTGAAGTTGCCCGACAGGGCATCATTGTTTGTATTCATTCAATTAATTTCTTTGACTGTAAAGACAATGAAAACACGAAACAGACAATTAAGCTCATGACTACAAGTTCGCCGCCATCTTCCACAATGGTCAGTAAAGGCTCTAAGAAAGAATTCAGGAACATTATATGAAGCATATCTACTACAATGCCAAAAAAAGCAAGAGCAAATAGCAAAATAGTTAAATATCTCGATACTTGTCTAGGCAAGCGATCGCCTAAGCGATAAGTAATAGCAATAGCAATCAAAAAGAACAAACCAACTAGAGCCGATACAGCAAGTTCTCCGAAGTCAACTGCTCTTAAGTTAAACATGGCAGAGAACGAAAATTTAATGCTGATTAAAGCTCCCAAGCGTTCATGAATCTGTATGGCATCATCAACTAATAAATAAAAAAATAGTAAAGACCAGATGAAGTATAGAAAAGAACGCTTTTGTATTGAAAGAAAACCTAATAAAAGTGTAGACCAATACTGTTTTACATATTGGAAAATCTCTGAATATCCTCTATCTTTTTCTAGTGAAAAATTGCTATTATCAGTAAGTCCACTATATACATAAATCAAATGAAGAAGAATAAAACTAATATCTGTTAATAAAAATAAGCCGCATAATTTAAGCACCAAATAGGTTTTATCTAGTTTTAATAAATGCTTTAATTTTTTTTTTATTTAACATGGAAGTAAAATCCTTCATAAATTCACCCTAAATCAGTCAGACTACTTTGCTTTATTAATTATTTTTCAAGATGATGCAGTAATCTATAATCATTGCATAACTCAAAATTAAACTAATAATAACCTAAATTTAACCTTAAGTTAACTTTTAAATAAAAATTTACTTAAATTTCATCAAATTTACTTAAAAAACACTGAATAAAGCATTGTAAAATTTTCGCTACTGTCTAAAGAGAGATATTGAAGCTCTAACAACCAATTTACCAACTCAACAGCAGGTGACAGCATTGACAAAGCAGCAGCCCCTAACACCTGCTCATCACTCACTTTTAAATATTTTTGCAATTCATACCAATCTAAATTCCTATGCCCTGAAAATTCCTGAATCACTCTTAACCGGAGACCAGCGCGACTCATCTGGGTCAGGGCAGTACGCCGGAAGCTGTGCGGACTCACTCACTCCTATAATTTCTACTACGCGAACGTCGCTGTAACGGGAATCCTCTTGCTCAATTAAGATAGATGTAGGCGCTCTTGGGGGGACTGCTCAAAAATATTTCCCTTACCTGATTTTGGCAGACAAAATTAATTGAGTCTGGTTGGCATCACGCAGTTCAAGTTGAAATTTTCATAACTGGAGAACAAGGAACTTATGGCAAGACTAGAAACCCGCACCGAACCAATGGTGCTGAATATGGGGCCACACCACCCCTCCATGCACGGGGTTTTGCGGTTAATTGTCACATTGGATGGCGAGGATGTCGTTGATTGTGAACCGGTAATTGGCTATTTGCACCGGGGAATGGAAAAAATTGCCGAAAACCGGACTACTGTAATGTATGTCCCCTACGTCAGTCGGTGGGACTACGCAGCCGGAATGTTTAACGAAGCAGTCACTGTTAACGCCCCGGAACAATTAGCAGGTGTAACCGTTCCCAAACGAGCCAGCTATATTCGCGTGATTATGCTGGAATTGAACAGAATTGCTAACCATTTACTCTGGTTTGGCCCCTTTCTCGCGGACGTAGGCGCGCAAACTCCCTTCTTCTACCAATTTAGAGAACGGGAAATGATTTATGATTTGTGGGAAGCTGCCACCGGCTACCGGATGGTAAACCATAATTATTTCCGAGTTGGTGGTGTAGCAGTTGATTTACCCTATGGTTGGGTAGATAAATGTTTGGACTTCTGCGACTACTTATTACCCAAAGTTGACGAGTACGAACGTCTGGTAACAGATAACCCCATTTTCCGCCGTCGGGTTGAAGGTATTGGGACGATTTCCCGCGAACAAGCAATTAACTGGGGACTATCCGGCCCCATGTTACGCGCCTCTGGAGTGAAGTGGGATTTGCGGAAAGTTGACCACTACGAATCTTACGACGATTTTGATTGGGACGTACAGTGGGAAACCGCCGGTGATTGTTTCGCCCGTTACGTGGTACGAATGCGGGAAATGCGCGAATCTGTGAAAATTATTCGCCAAGCAATTAAAGGACTACCAGGAGGCCCCTACGAAAACCTAGAAGCCAAGCGGATGGCTGCGGGGAAAAAATCAGAGTGGGATGCCTTTGACTACCAATACATTGGTAAAAAAGTTTCACCTACCTTTAAAATGCCCAAAGGTGAAATCTATTCCCGTGTGGAAAGCGGTAAAGGTGAACTGGGAATTTATCTAGTTGGCGATGATAACGGTTTCCCCTGGCGCTGGAAAATTCGCCCGGCTGATTTCAACAATCTGCAAATTGTCCCCGAACTACTAAAAGGGATGAAGGTTGCAGATATTGTCGTGATTCTCGGCAGTGTTGACGTAATTATGGGATCTGTAGACAGATAAGAGGCAGGGGGGCAGGGGGCAGGGTGCAGGGGAGAAGAGGAAAGATTGTTAAGCAACCGGGAAGCTCAAATAATTTCCAATTCACCCCTATTTCTGGCTTCTTCTCCCTCCCTAGAGACTTCCCAATCAAAAAAATATCCGATAACCTAACAAAATAAATCTCTATTTATTTTTCTGTGGTATGCGTTGGGCGAATGTTCAATATGGAGAAGAAGTAACGAACCGCAAAGGACGCAAAGGACACGAAGCAAGAAGCAAGAAGGAAATTTGGCGGACTTTCACAAAGAAATGGTATTAGAAATTTCTCTTAATCTAGTAAAAGACACTCAAAGCATTAATATGAAAAACATCAGCCTATTCAAACCCAGTAACTAACCGTGCCATCCATGCCTTTGTCGCGCATAGTCACGCTAATTGTTGGTTTAATCGTAATTTTAGGATTAAGCCTTTGGCTGATTGACTCTCTCTCTCGGCTTTACTGGCAGTTGTCTTACTCTCCACTGCTGGGCAATTTGCTGTTGCTATTGCTGGTTTTATTAATTGGGGGCTTGGTTGCAGCTTTTGTTTATTATGTATTAATCCTGCAAGCTGGGGAAAAGCGATCGCGCCGTCAACGCCGCAGAGTTACAGCCGCAGAAATTCCCGCCGCTAAATCTGATGCAGCTTCCACAACTCTCCAGGCTGTAAAGCAACAGGTAGCCCAAATTCAAGATGAAGTCGCCCGACAAGCTTTATTAAGTAAATCACGGGAAATTGAAGTAACTCTGGCACGGGGTGAAATTCAAGTTGTTGTATTTGGTACAGGAAGCGCTGGTAAAACTTCCCTGGTTAATGCCATTATGGGGCGGATGGTGGGTCAGGTAAACGCGCCAATGGGAACTACTCAGGTGGGGGAAACCTATTGTTTGCGGTTGAAGGGTTTAGAACGCAAAATTTTAATTACCGACACGCCAGGGATTTTAGAAGCTGGGGTAGAAGGAACGGAACGGGAACAACTAGCGAGAGAATTGGCAACTTCAGCCGATTTACTGCTGTTCGTTGTGGATAATGATTTGCGGCGTTCTGAATATGAACCGCTACGAAGTTTAGCCGAAATTGGCAAGCGATCGCTCCTCGTTCTCAATAAAACAGATTTATATACAGATGAGGATACAGAATCAATTCTCGCCCGGTTGCGTCAACGAGTGCGGGGATTTATCGCGCCGAATGATGTGGTGGCGATCGCTGGTAATCCCCAACCTGCACAACTAGAAACTGGCGAAACCTTCCATCCAGAACCAGATATTATTCCTTTGCTGCGACGCATGGCTGCCATTTTACGGGCTGAAGGTGAAGATTTGGTTGCAGATAATATTCTCCTACAATCGCTACGTCTAGGAGAAGAAGCCCGAAATCTGATTGATGTTCAGCGTCGCCGTCAAGCTGACAAAATAGTTGATCGCTTTCAATGGATTGGGGCTGGTGTAGTATCAGTCACGCCTCTTCCAGTTGTCGATTTATTAGCAACAGCAGCCGTTAATGCTCAAATGGTAGTCGAGATTGGCAGAGTCTACGGTTGTGAATTGAATATGGAAAGAGGTAAAGAATTAGCTCTTTCCCTAGCCAAAACCATCGCTAGCTTAGGTATAGTTAAAGGAGCAATTCAACTAATATCTACTGCTTTACAATTTCACGTAGCTACCTTTGTCATTGGTAGGGCAATTCAAGGGGTGACAGTAGCTTATTTAACGCGAATTGCTGGTAAAAGTTTTATTGAATATTTTCGCCATGACCAAGATTGGGGTGATGGTGGAATGACTGAGGTGGTAAAAGAGCAGTTTAAGCTAAATCGCCGGGATGAATTTATTAAGAGTTTTGTCCAAGAAGCGATCGCCCGCGTGGTGAAACCCTTAACAAATAACTCGGAAGTTATCGAACAAGATGAAGAAGCCAAGAGTTAGCGTGAAGTTTATATTTTTTTAGTGAAAATACAATCAAGATAGTTCTTAACTGTTAGGAATAGAAGCTACAATAAACAATTTTCAAGGCTTCCGGAAAAACTGGTGAGATCAGGAAACCTATTATAAGGACTTATTAAGTAACCAGCTCATGAACCATCACATGATCGGTCAATTATTACAAGCACGTTACCAAATCGTCCAAAGCCTTGGTGCAGGCGTATTTGGACAGACATACATCGCTATAGATCAAGCTCATCCAGAAAATCCTCAATGTGTGATTAAAAACCTAAAATCACACAATTTACCCCAAAAATACTTAGATAACTTAAGATTATGCTTTATTGATGAAACAGCAACTCTCCATCTTCTGGGAAAGCATTCCCAAATTCCCAAATTAATCACCTGTTTTGAAGAAAATGAGCAGTTCTACTTAGTACAAGAGTTTATCGAAGGACATTCATTGAGTACGGAATTGCCCATCAATCAATCTTGGAGATGTAATTGGACTGAAAATGAAGTTGTGCAATTGTTAGAAGATGTCTTGCCGATTTTAGAATTTGTTCACTCTCATGGCATTATCCATTGTGATCTTAAACCAGAAAACTTGATTAGAAGTACTATTGATGGCAAGTTAGTTTTAATTGACTTCGGTTCTATCCAGTCGGTTGATTTGGGGTTAGATGCTGAATTGCCTATTGATGGAATTTCTGTCACCTCACTAGGGTACATACCGCCAGAGCAATTTATTGGGCAAACACAGCCTAATAGTGATATTTATGCTTTGGGGCTAATTGCTGTTCAGGCTTTAACAGGGCGAGAACCACTGCAATTCCAAGTAGATCCTCAAACTAATGAGATTATCTGGCGTACTCAAGATACATCAATTAACGATTATCTAGCAGCTCTTCTCAGTCACATGATTCGCTATGATTGCCAAGAGCGCTTTCAGTCTGCGGGTGAGGTACTACATATACTCAAGCAAATGGTCAGAGAAACTAAAATACAGCCTATCCCGGAAATCCGCCGTGAACTGGTTAAAAAGCCAAAGATAAAAAATGCTCCTACACAGCAAAAATCAAATGTAATTCCGGCATCTTCATTATTTACAGGGATGAAGGTAGGTTTAGCAGCTAATTCTTTATTGATGGGATTGGGAGTATATTCTTTAGTGAATAATTCTCCAGCATATTCAGCCAAAGAAACTTTATATAAAGCTACAGAAGAATATCAAACGGGGGATTTAGAAAAGGCACTGGCTTTAGTAAAATCAATTCCGGCTCACAGCCATATTTATCCAGAAGCACAAGCCACGATTGAAGAATGGCAGCATCAATGGCAATTTGCTGCGGCACAATATCAAATAGCTGAACAAGCTTTGGTAGAGGGTAGATGGTCAGATGTCTTAGATGTTTCTCCAAAAATGCCGGATATTTTATATTGGCAATCTAAAATAGATAAATTAGTACAGCAAGCACAAATCCGCATTGAAACTCAAACACAAACTTTGTTATCAAAAGCTTACGAAAAAGCCATAGCTAAAGAATTTTCAACTGCTATAGAATACCTGAGTCAAATTCCTCAAGAAAGTTCTGCTGGTGCTTTAGTTCAAGATAAATTGGCTGAGTACAGTGAAAAACGGCAAATTAGAGCTGCTTACTTTTTACATAATGCTAATCTCAAAGCCTCTATAGGTGACTTTAATGGGGCTGTAAAACTGCTTCGCAAAATTCCACAAAATACTCCAGTTTACCCTCAAGCACAGGCTAAACTCAATGAATATACTCAAAAACAGCAAATACAAACTAAAACTAAAAATGTGGCGTTAAATTCTTTTGATGCTACAAAATCAACAATTAGAAATGAAAGTTTTCATTCAGAAAATCATCTGCAAGAAGTTAATATTCGTTAATTAAGTGCTGAGTGGGGAGTGAGTAGGGGCGGGTTCAATCAGTCAGTCTGTGGTTCGTCAAAATCCTTAGTAAACCCGCCCCTACAGGAGTGCTGAGTAAGTTCCTTTACCCCCGTTCCTCTTCTCCCCTGCACCCTACACCCTACACCCTACCTGGGCGGATCTTTATGCATGAGGGGACGCAATCCATTTAAACCGGCGATGATTGCTGAACCATTATGGACAATTGTTGCCGCCAAGGGATGCAACCCTATGGTTGTAGCTAGTCCTAACGCTGCTAAATTAGGAACTACGGCTAAACTGATATTTTGTTTAATTACTGCTTGGGTTTGGCGAGCGATCGCTATTGCTTCTAAAAAACTGGTTAGGTTATCATCCATCAGGACAACATCGGCTGTTTCCCTAGCTATCTCGGAACCTCCACCAAAGGAAATCGCTACGTCAGCATAAGCTAGGGCGATGGAATCGTTTAAGCCATCACCAGTAAAGGCGACTGTTTTACCTGATGCGTGTATTTTTTGGATAATTTCGGCTTTTTGTTCAGGGAACGCCTCAGCATGAACTTGGGAAGGAGGCAAATTAAGTTCCTGGGCAACAGCCATAGCCCTCTGCTGATTATCTCCTGTGAGTAGATGGATTTCCATCCCATATTCACTTTGCAACTTCTCAATTACATCTGGGCTTTCTGGGCGCAGGGGATCTGTATAATAAATAATTCCTTGAAACTCCTGATTTACCGCTACATATAGCAAAGCATTATGGGCAGAAATACGGCAATCGGCATGATTGCAGCTATATGATTCATCAAGACAGTCCAGGGAAATACCGCATTGACGCAAAAAGCGATCGCTCCCCACTATAACTTGTTCACCATCAATTTCGGCGCGCACACCCAAACCAATTTCATACACAAAGTCTTGGCGGGTCAAAATCTCAATGCCTTGTTTCTGGGCATAATTTACTACAGCTTCGGCAACTGGGTGAGTCAGGCGTTGTTCGGCAGATGCGGCTAGTGTTAACAACCTGTGACTAGACATCCTCCCAGCTACAGTTTCCACTTCTACAACTTCGATATTACCTTTAGTTAAAGTGCCGGTTTTGTCAAATACTAATGTGTCAACCTGTGCTAATTTTTCCAAAGCCCGACCACTACGGATCAGTACACCATGTCTAGTAGCGTGGTGTAAAGCTGCTAAGAAAGTTGTGGGTAGGGAAACGCGAATCCCGGTGACAAAATCGAGGGTGAGGATAGATGCTGCCCTGTTAGGATTTCTGGTTGCAGCTAACACTAATCCCGAAAAAATCAAGGCTGGTAATACGGCTTTGTCAGCGATGGTTGCGGCATAGTTACCCATGCGTGTGTCATGAACAGGGGCTTGTTTGACTAACTCTATACTTGCCCCAGCACGAGTAGCAGCGCCAACTCGTTGGGTTTGGACGTAAATTTCTCCTTCGCGCACGAGGGTAGAAGCATAAACCGCTTGTCCTACCTGACGCAAAACGGGCATTGATTCACCAGTCAGCTGTTGCTGATCGATTAAAGCTTTACCGTGCAGTATTTCTCCATCAATGGGGATTTGTTCACCTGGATAGACGATCACGGTGTCTTTTGGCTGTACTTCCTGTGCCAAGATGCGTTTTTTTTGCCCATCTGGTTGTTCCACCCAAGCGTAATGTCCCAAAGAATTCAATAAATCGGCGGCGTGATTTTCGGTAACTCTGGCGGTGCGATCGCGGATCTGATCACCAATTTCATGTAATGTCATCACCAAAGCTGGTGTTAAGAGGTTTCCTTGGGCAGAAGTTAAGGCGATCGCCATAAAATCTAGGCAATCTATATTTAATTTTCGTTCTTGGGTAATACTGTTATAAGCACGTTGAACAACAGGTAACGCTGCAAGTGCCACTGTTGCGGCAATCATCACTCTGGGAATGGGAAATCCTAACCCTAGTAAAGCTAAAACAGTCGCCAAAGCAGGCAACTCCACACCCGAATGATCAGTTGCTTCTAGTTTTTGACTTTCAACTTTTAACTTTTGACTTTTTCTCACCTTGGCTTCAGATAGCAAAGGTAATAAATACTTGGGAATTAACCCATTTTTACTACTAGATAATTGATATTTAATCGTCACAGAACTGCAAGAACGATTAATACGAATGAACGTAATGCGACTATCCGATTCTAGTAAATTTTGGAGATTTTGGGCATAATTGGGGTCATGGGCTAACAGAGGAACACGAAATCTGACTCTGCCGGGAATTTTATGTACTACATGATAGTCAATTCCAGCGAAGGAGGGCGACGAATTGATCATGATCTTCCTCTCACTGTGTATTACAGGGGTCGTCGGCTTTCTGTGTAATACAAGATAGATTGTTACTTTTAACCATTTCCTCTTAGTCTTCAGAACTGGGAATAGTTGGTACAATTATAGAACGTAGTTTTTCAACTGATGATTCTCTTTGAGCTTTTTTACGGCCGTTAATTGCTTCTCGATAATTCGGTTTGTATTTTATAGCTTGATCATAAGAGCCGATTGCTTCTTGATATTTTTGCAAATTAAATAAAGCATTGCCTCTGCTGTACCAACTTTCAGCATGACTGGCTTGATAACGAACTGCTTTATTGTAAGATGCGATCGCTTCCTGGTATTTCTGGAGAATATATTGGGAATTTCCTAAATTATACCAAATTTGATAATCATTGCCTTTGATTGCTGCGGCTTTATTATAAGATTCTATAGCTTCTTCGTAGCGTTGGCTTTGATGCAACGCCCAACCCCGACTATACCATGATTGGTAGTCATTGGGATTATGTTTAATTGCTTGATCGAATGATTCAATTGCTAGGGGATAGCGGCGTAAAGTAATTAAAATATTACTTCTAGAAAACCAAGCTGGGTAAAATTTAGGTCTGTATTGTACGGTTTTATCATAAGCTTTTAAAGCATAATCAAATCGATTTAAATTAAATAAAGCATTGCCTAAACTATACCAAGCTTGCCCATAATCTGGCTTAAATTCAATAGCTGTTTCGTAGGCTGTAATTGCCTCATCATATTGCCTTAATTTATGAAATGCTAAACCCTTACTATACCAAGCTTCATGATAATCAGGTCGCAGTTCTACAGCTTTTTGATAAGATTCAATTGCATTATTATATTGTTGCAAATTACTGAAGATTTCTCCTTTAGCATTCCAAATGTCAGGAGAATTATCATCTAATTGTAAGGCTTTATCAAAAGATGCGATCGCTTCTGGATAGCGCTTGAGATTTCGCAGCACAAAACCTCGACCACGCCATGCTTCTAGATAATCTGGTTGAATTTGAATAGCTTGGTCATAAGCTGTCAGTGCTTCCTCATATTTTTTTAATTTTGACAGGGCTTTCCCTTGACCACTCCATCCTGGGACAAAATCTGGACTAATATTTACTGCCTCTTGATAAGCAGCTAAAGCATCTTGATAGCGCTGTAATTCAAATAGTGTACTGCCTTGTTGAGATAGTGCGATCGCGTTATTAGCATTAATACTATTGACAATAAATATAGAGGCTACACCGCTAATCCCAATGAAAAATATTGCTGATGACAGCTTAATAAGGATGTCTTTTTTATACTTTCCAAATTTCAGCTTTGGCAATAGTGAATCAGGTTTGAGTAACACCCCAGAATTTATTGGCAAAGCGGGACTTATAACTATCGTCCCAGATGATAATTGCGTTAATTCTTGCAGCTTTTGCAATGCCACAGTTGCCGAAGCATAGCGTTGCCGAAAATCATAACACACCATTTTATCAATGAATTGGGCAAATTCTGGGGACACACTAGCCTGATTTTGCCAAACAATTTCATTGGTATCAATATCAATTTCTAGCTGGTTTGGTGATAATCCTGTCAGGGCTTGAATAGCAATTATCCCCACAGCATAGATATCACTGCTAAACTTTGGTGTACCCTGGGCTTGTTCTCCGGGTAAATATCCGGGAGTACCGATAGCAATCGTGGCTTTCGTTTGACCTTCAGGGCTAATTATCTGGGTAACAATTTGCTTAACTGCTCCAAAGTCAATCAAAACTAACTTACCATCTTCCTCCCGCCTGAGTAAATTTCGCGGGTTAACATCGCGGTGAATCACCTTTTCTTGGTGAACAAACTCTAGAATTGACAAAATTTCTTGAACCAGAGAAATCACCTCTTCTGGACTGAAGATTTTTCCTGGTGCTAACTCTGTACTCAAGTCATGACCGGCGATGAATTCTTGTACTAAATAGAACTCTGTATTTTCTTCAAAGTACGCCAAAAGTTGTGGAATTCGGTCATGAATACCTAATTTATACAGAACTTGCGCTTCCGTATCAAATAAACGTCTAGCCGTCTCCAAGTTTAATGGGTCAGTGGCTTGGGGTTTGAGTTTCTTGACAACACACTGAGGTAATCCCGGCAAGTGAGTATCACAAGCCACAAAAGTTTCACCAAATCCCCCATCTCCCAAGTGGCTAATAATTTGGTATCTTCCAACAAGTGTGTTTCCCAGCATCTCGTTTACCTAGTTGAGTGCATTGTGACCTGATTCCAATCTTGCCACAAATTAATTCAAACAGGGAGATGAGGCGGAATCAGGGCGAAACTTTATTCAAAATTTAAAATTTATATGATTCCTATTAGTGATAATATTCGCCTGCGTCATCAACCAATTATTATTTATTGGCTGATTGGCATTAATATAGCTATATTTTTATGGCAACTTAAACTAGAGGTAAGTGGTGAATTAGGAACTTTCATCAATAGTTGGGGTTTGATTCCCGCCCAAATTACGAGTGCAGTTACCAATGCCATCTACTTTAATCCAGCCGCTTGGGTAGTGGTATTTTGGCGTATACCTTCCCTCTTTTTAGGGATGTTTCTTCACGGTAGTTTTAGTCAAATTTTAGGCAATTTACTATTTTTATGGGTTTTTGGTAAAACAGTCGAAAACGTGATTGGACATGGACGTTTTCTAAGATTGTATCTGAGTGCAGGGATGCTGACAGGGATAGCGCAAATTATTTTAGAACCGAGTTTGACAATACCATTAATCGGAGCCAATGGTGCGATCGCGGCGATGTTAGGAGCTTATGTATGCAAATTTCCTAAAGTTAAAATAGACACCATTCTCCCCCTAATAATAGTGTATATTCCCATTGAGCTTCCCGCCTATTTGTATCTATTTTGGTGGTTTATCCAACAGCTATTTTACGGAATTGGTAGCTTAAACATTCCTCCATCCGGTGTAAATACAGCGAGTCTAGCCTACTGGGCGCAACTTCTAGGACTATTAATTGGTGCAGCATTTATGCGATGCAATCAACCATCCCGCTAACCTCAACAGCGTCTAACTTTTCACTGAATCTGGAAAACCTCGCTGTCATTCCTCTCCCCTACAAGGGCTACGGTCTACACACAAGTCCAAAAACCTTTCATTTGGTAGGGTGCGTTATGGAGTTTAGGATGGTGCGTTGCGCGATGCGACAACACACCCTACTGATAACTGATAACTGTTAACTGTTAACTGTTAACTGTTAACTGTTAACTGTTAACTGTAGCCGCAATACCACGCACAAAAATATCAACACAAGTATCAATATAATCTTCACAACTGTAGTTATTTTGATTATATTTGACGGTGCGGCAGAGCATCCCAGCTAATAGCATACCTGTAAACATATCAACTGCTGGAAACGGATCAAGATCAAGTCTAACAGTCCCTCGTTTCTGGCTAGATTGCAAGTAAGCCACCAATTTTTCACCCAAAGGCTTGGCCGCTTCTTGAATTATTTGCCTAGCTTCATCAGGATGACGTTTAGCTTCTCCAATGAAAGTCCGAATCAAATTTTCGTGTGCTTCCAGCATGGCATTATAAAGCTGGGCATAGTTTTTTAAATCAACTTCAAGGTTCTGTGTCCAAGCTTCGGGATGAGCGAGTAATTGTGTCTGGAGGGCTGAGGCATTTTCGATTACTGCCTTGAGAAGTTGTTCTTTGCTCGCAAAATGGCGAAATAAAGTCACCTCATTCACTCCGGCAACACGAGCTATTTCACGAGTAGTTGCTCCTTGAACACCTAAACTAGCAAATACCTGCGAGGCAGCTTCTATCAAACGTGTACGGGTAAGAGAGGATGATCGGATAGTTCTAGTCATTTTGCTTGCAAGTACTTGCTTCGATATTATTACATTTTGTAAAAAATGTTGCAAAATCGGTAAAACAAGTTTACAGAATTTTACTAAACTTAAAGCATATTTTCATTAAGCAGGAGTTAGGATTTTACTCATTTTGGTAACTGGAACAACTATGCCAGTTCTTAACTGATGAGGTGTTCTTTTGATAGCAGTAAATCCCAGCCGGGAATAAAATCCTTCAGCATAAAGACTGGCAGTTGTAATTACTTTATCTACACCTTGATTAGCAGCTTCGTGGCTAAAATGTGTAACTAAAGCTCGCCCTATGCCTTTACCTTGATAATAAGGATGCACATATAAAGCAATCAATTCATCCACCATAAAACTAGCAAAACCTGCGAGATTATGCTTCTCAACAGCCACCCAAAAAATTTCGGCTTGCATATTTTGCAAAATATTTTTACCATCAGGCTTGTTACGATAATTACGCCAAGCCAATAGCTGTTTTCGGGTGTAAAAAGTTGTGGGAAGAGCTTTAATAGCAGCAATATGAATTGCACTCATCACCCACGCGTCTGTTTCTTCAGCTAGGCGCAAAAATATTTTTTGATTGCTCATAATCTTACAGCAGTTTTGATTTATAGCAACTGTCAAGGTGGTTAAGACAGTGTTGATTGCTAAAAGCCTTGAGGCAAATGGATTTGTACTCAGTAATCTGCTCCACCACCGCTACTGCACTCAACACTTTGCTACACTCACTGGCAAACTGCTGGTGCTTGATGTTAGCGATTTGCAGCCCCAGGCCAAAGCCTGTGGGCTGATGCTATTTCTCTGTATCTTTCTCTGTGTCTTTCTCTTGCTCAGGTTCTGGAGAAGGTTTTTTTAGAACTGGCTTGGGCAGATTGTTACTAGGCTTGTTACTAGGCTTGGGAGTATCCTTTTTGGATGGTTGAGAGACTGCGGCTTTATTCTTTTTAGACTCTTGCAACGCTGTAGCTTTATCCTTTTTGGATGCTTTGAGGAATCTCGGTGCAGTTTCTTGGGGTGGAGCTAATAGTGCCACAAAACCGAAGACATTACGCCCCGGCAAAAATTTTGCTTTCAGTGAGACAAATACCGGATGTCCTTGGTCTTCTTTTTCAGCTTTCGGATTAAATCTGAAGGGTCTAACTGGCGCGTCTTTCCAGAATAAAGGCAGATGACTAGCCTTCATAAATTTTACTTTTCTCGTTGGCTCGGCCTGCTTAATATATTCAAGTCTTTCACGAGTAAAGTTGCGGAAAACAGAAATGCAAGGAGTCTGACAAACTGGGATAAATTGCCAGAGTCCTGAAAATTTAAACTCGTTGTCTTCCAATTCTGCTGAAACAGTCTGTTGTTCTCGCCCCCTATCAAAACCAACTAGCTGAAAAGTCATACTATGCGGTTGTTCTTTACGAGGAAAATGAACGGCTTTAGGATAAACAACTAGCCTAAAAGTCTTGTTACCAGTCGTTTCTATTTCTTTGGTGAGAGCGTCAAATACTTTGCGTTTTTGGGGAATATAAAAAAGCGGATATTCTAAATTACCAATGGTAACTGTGTTTTTACCATCTTCATTTAAGTTGACATCCCCAACAATTACCCCAATAGCTTGAAATATTGCTCCCGATTCTTCAATCTCTTCCTGAGTTTCAGTATCAATAGCTACCTCTTCAGGTTCAGGTGGGGTTTGAAGTTGAGTTTCAGCCTCATTTGGCTCATTGGGGGTAGGTTCAGTAGATGACATAGTTGTTAGTTTTTTTGTTCGAGCAATAATTTTTTGAGATACGGGCGGCATTTGACAGGCTGAAAAATCCCATAAGTACATACGAAACCATGTTACATACAAGTTGCTAAACTACCCTTAGTAGGGAAGTAGTGAGCGATGGGAGCAATTCTGCCTAGGCAAAAGCTAGCTTATGCTAACACCAACCAACTACCTTTACGCTAACGCTCTCTTTCTGTCAGGTTTATAGCTAGTTGAGATTCTCAGTAAATTATTGTAAAGCCTCTTCTTACGAATTACGAATTACGAATTAGTATGCACCATGACCAACTACTTTCGCTCTAATATCGATGCAATGGCTAGCTATGTCCCCGGTGAACAGCCTCAACGTGGGATAGAGGTCATCAAACTCAATAGTAATGAAAATCCCTATCCTCCGTCGCCTGCGGTGCTAGCTGTGCTGAAAAATATTGAAGGGGAGTGGTTACGACGGTATCCTGAACCTTTAGGGGGAGAATTCCGGCGCGCTGCTAGTAAAGTTTTGGGCGTTCCCAGTGATTGGATCATTGTGGGTAATGGCAGTGATGAAGTTTTGAATTTAGTGATTCGAGCTTGCACTGAACCTGGGAGAAGGGTAGTTTATCCGATACCAACTTATGTATTGTATGTGACTTTGACCCAAATGCAGGCGGCAGAACTTGTTGAGATTCCTTACAGAGAAAATTATCAATTGCCTGTGGAAGAAATAATTGCCGCTAATGGGTCTGTGACATTCATCGCTTCGCCTAATAGTCCTTCAGGGCATATAGTCCCAATTAATGATTTACGAGAGCTAGCAAAGCGATTATCTGGGGTTATAGTGATTGATGAAGCTTATGTAGATTTTGCTGAGGAAAATGCTCTGGCTTTGGTGAAGGAATACGAGAATGTAATTGTGATTCGGACACTTTCTAAGGGTTACTCGTTGGCAGGATTACGCTTGGGCTTTGGTGTGGCTAATCCCAAGTTGCTGCATGGATTGTTTAAAGTTAAGGATAGTTATAACATTGATGCGATCGCCTGTGCATTAGGAACAGCTGCAATTACTGATCAAGATTATAAAAATGCTTGTGCAGCCAAGGTGAAAGCATCACGGACGCAACTAGCCACAGACTTAAAAAAATTAAATTTCCAGGTTTGGGATTCTCAGACTAACTTTTTGTTGGTACAGCCTCCCCAAGAAAATGCCGAATATCTCTATCAACAGCTGAAAGAACGACACATTTTAGTGCGCTACTTCCCACAGCCAGGACTAGATAATAAATTACGCATCACTGTTGGCACAGAGGCACAAAATCAAGTTTTAATAGAAACACTAACTCAGATTTGCTCGTAGTCTATCTTTTAAAATACTCGATCACAGCACGAGCGATCGCTTCATTGCCATCTTTAGCCAAAGGTTGAGATTGCTTGGCTGTTTGGGGTTCTTGATGCAGAAAATCCCAATCACCTTGAAAAAATTCCGTTGGTTTGAGGATTTGATGTTGATTGTAATTAACAATACCTTCTAACAAAAATTTAGCTTCAGCAAAATCATCTCGCGGAATAGTCACTAGCGGGATATCAAGTTTCGCTGCTTCTGAAAAAGTGCCGTAACCAGGTTTGGAAACCACACGCCCACAAATCGGCATAAAATCTACAGGACGGTATTTTTTGTCGCTAATTTTGCAAACATTAGGTAAATCTGGGGCAGATTTATCAAAGATAATAAATTGCCAATCGGGAAAATGGCGTAAATTTTCGTAGGGAATTTGTTGTAATCCCAAACCGCCGAAGGTGAGCAAAATTGTTTTTTCTCTAGGTGCAGTTATCCCCCAAGTAGCCCGGAGTTCCTCAGCAGAGTAACGCGGAGAACCACCAGTTAAGCCAACATCTGTAATCTTACTAAAAGCTGACATAGATGAGTGAAAAGGCAAACGAAACAGGTTGTCAGACTTGGAATAACATTCACTAATCCAATCAGCAATGGCAATAAATTCGCCTCCCCAATCTCGGTAGATTAAATCCCAGCCAAAATTACTCATCATCCAACAGGGAATATTTGCCGCTTTGCCAAATAAAGGAGCTAAAAATGGAATATCTGCCAAGATTAAATTCACCCGATTTTGGCGGATAAAATTTACTTCTGAAGCAATTAGAGAATTTTGGTTTTTTTGAATATCCAGCAACTTGGCTAAAGTCGCTTGTTTATCCATTGTTAAACTATCTGCTTGCACTACACCCAAATCAAAAGCACGGGGACGATGGATAAAATCACCTTCTATATAGCACTCTAGCAACCACCGGGGGGCAGTTGTCACCATAATCAGCAAAATTTCTGGACATAACTTTTGAATGGTTGATGCCACTGATGCGGTGCGTGTCGCATGACCAAAACCGTGATTTGTAATTGCTACATATAAAATTGGACGCATAATTTGTAGTTCGTAATTCGTAATTTGTAATTCGTAATTGGCAAATATATTTCTTGTTCATCTGATTCAAGTCCCCCTCCTCGCTTGCGGGGAGGGGTTAGGGGTGGGGTTTTCTCTGGACATTACATCTGGAGAAACTTTTGTATACCTGCAATTAATTGGTCGATTTCTGATTCTAAAGTTAAGTAATGGACGGTGGCGCGGATACAATCAGGATCGGCTATTGTGCGGGTTAATATTTTTTGTGTTTCTAAGAATTGCACTAATTTGAAATGGACTCCCGATTTTGGCTGATTGAGTTGAAAGGAAACTATACCGCTTTCGGATGGAGAGGTTCGCAGACATTTGATATCAGGTAACGTTCCCAATTTGCGCCAAAGATATTCACTGTTACGGCAGATTTGCTGATAACGTTCTTTTGCGGTTCCCCATTGCTCATGAATGGCGATCGCCTGTGTTAAACCCACATATAATGGAGTCGCTGATGTTGATACTTCATATCTTCGTCCATCGGGTTGCCAATTCACTGGTTTACCTTGACTATCTACCACAATCCCACGTAAGCCGATAAATGTTGGTTGTAATTTTTCTCTGGCTTCGGGACGGACATACAAACCACCTACACCCGCAGGGCCACATAACCATTTGTGTCCTGTGAAGGCATAAAAATCTGCCCCCAATGCTGTTAAATTTAAAGGTAATAAACCTACAGACTGGGCAGCATCGACTAAAACTAAGGAATTATTAGCTCTGCATACTTCTACTATTTTGTCAAGTGGTAAAACTTGTCCTGTGTTCCAGAAGACATGACTTAAAATTACTAGGCGAGTATTGGGGCGCAAGTGTTGAGCAATGACTGTGACGGGATCGCCTGCATTTAAAGTTTCTTTGAGGGGACAGGTGGTAACTTCTACAGCAAATCTGCGGGCGATTTCCTGGGATGTAGCAATTACTCCTGGGTGTTCGCAGTCGGAAAGTAGGAGATGATCACCAGCGCGCCAGTCAATACCCCACATAGCAATATTACAGCCAACGGTGACATCTTCCGTGAGAGTAATGGTTTCTGGTGGTGCTTGCAACTGGGAGGCGATCGCATCTCTCAAATCTTGCTTGGCTTGAGAAACTTTGGCATAAGCTTCATTACCAAAAGGGCCAGTGTGTTGGATGTCAGCTTGAATTTGAGTAATGGCATCCATAGCCCCTTGCGGCATCGGCCCTTGCCCACCATAATTAAAATAAGTCTTATTCCCTAAAGCGGGAAATTGGGCGCGATGTTGATTTAAATTAGTCATAAACGCTTCAAAATAACAATTTTTTCACTTTTATAGTCTCTCACTCTTCCACTGAATTAGAGAGTTTACTTTGGTTCCCGCCAGTTTAGCTATCTGGAACATAACCAGATTTCGCTAATTCTTGTTAACTTAAAGGAATGTTAATCAATGCTGAACACCTACTGCAATATCAACGCTGTAAACGCCGACCTGTTTTAGATACTTACGGCGATATACCTCAGCGTGAAGCTCCCAATGAGTTGCTACTCAAATTACAACAAGATAAAATCGCTCATCGTAAGAGTATTTTGGCAGAGTTGGGTTATTATCACAAACCAGATTACCCCAGTGGTAACTGGGAAGCAGGTCAAGCAGCGACTTTAGAATTAATGCAGCTTGGAGTTGAGTACATTTATCGCGGAGTGCTGTTAGCCAATTTCCAAGATTTGGCAGATCCAGAAAATCAAGATTTTTCGCCGTCCCTGGAATATCAAGGGTATACTCTCCTCAGCCGTCCTGATTTACTGGTAAAACAGCCAGGACAGTCACGTTTTGGCGATTGGATCTATGTGCCGGCAAATATCGAATTAGGTAAGCGTCCTAAGCAAGAATATCAAGTTGTGGCGGCGTTTCATGCTCAAGTATTGGCAGAGGTACAAGAAATTACGCCGGAAATAGCTTGGCTGGTGTTGCGTACCAAAGATAGGGACTATGCAGTGGATTTATCCAAATGGATACCAAAAATGCAGAGCATTTTGTGGGATTT
Organism: Anabaena sp. CCY 0017; assembly: GCF_963920885.1. Taxonomy (NCBI): domain Bacteria; kingdom Bacillati; phylum Cyanobacteriota; class Cyanophyceae; order Nostocales; family Nostocaceae; genus Anabaena; species Anabaena sp. CCY 0017. The sequence continues at coordinate 154,789 of NZ_CAWUDG010000002.1, forward strand.
TATCCAAGCATTAGAGTTACCAGAACCACCAGAAGTATTTATTTCCCGTCAGAAGTGCAATCTTTGCCATTGGTATAATCAATGTTATGCGATCGCGCAATCACAGCAACATCTTTCTTTGTTACCAGGAGTTACACCTGTTCGCTACAACCAACTCCAAGCTTTGTCTATCCACACAGTGGAATCTCTTGCTCATACCAGCCCTCTGATTTTAGAAAATCTTCCTGGATTTACCAGTTTAGTAGCACCCAAGCTGATAATACAAGCGAAATCTGTACTGCAAAGACGGCCGTTTATTTTACCTAGTCCTTTACCGACAGAGGATCTGACCTTTACGGCTCCGGTAGAGCTTTATTTTGATATTGAAGCACAGCCAGATTTGGATTTAGATTATCTTTTGGGAATTTTGGTAGTTGATAAGTTAGCCAAGACAGAAAAATTTTATTCCTTTCTAGCTGAAAAACCAGAGGACGAAGTATTAATTTGGCAGCAATTTTTAGATTTAGTTTGGCAATATCCCGAAGCACCAATTTATCATTTTTGTGTCTACGAATTGGATACAGTTAAACGCCTGGCAAAACTGTACAAAACTCCAAATTCTTCAGTGCGTCCTGTATTAAATCGGTTTGTGGATGTCTATGAACAATTAACCCAAAGCGTCGCCTTACCGATAGAAAGCTATGCCCTGAAAGCAATTGCTCGGTGGTTGGGTTTTGAGTGGCGGGAAAAAGAAGCTAGTGGTGCTAAATGTATTTACTGGTATGACCAATGGCTAGAAACAGGCGATCGCACTTTGCTAGATGTTATTCAAAGTTACAATGAAGATGATTGTCGTGCTACCCGTACTGTCAAGGATTGGCTAGTGGAATTTGTGCAAAATCAATCTAGTTGGCGGCTTTTTTGATTTTTTAAGTTAATAAAAATACTGTATTATTACTGCTGTAGCTGTAAAACTTATGTGTAAAAATAAGTAAAATACTTAACCTAAAAATCAGAAGTGCTGAATGTTAGTAAAATCCCTAAAAAAATAACCCCAAATATTACCATATTTGGGGTAAACAAAATAATATTTTGATTTAAAGATGATTATAAATTCATTTCCCAAAATTGTCAAAAATATCCTTAGCCCTTTACCCAAAAATGATTATCCGGTTTTGAATAGTCGCCTTTTCTTTGAGTGCTGGTTAGCTTATGCTCTGGATAATAGTTTGACCAGTATGCGGGATTTATTTAAACGATTAAACAATACAGGGGTTGACGTAGACATTTCCACTTTTTCCAAAGCTAATACTCATAGAAGTCTAAAACCATTCGAGAAAGTTTATCAGGATTAGAATCGATTAGTTAATGATAAAATCCCGAACAAACTGCACAATAAATATGCAATTTGTCCGATTGATTCAACCGTTATTACTTTGACAAGTAAATTATTGTGGTTTCTCGGTCACCATCAGGTAAAACTTTTTAGTTCCCTGAATTTGGCTACAGGAACTCCAGAAGATAACGTGATTAATTTTGGGCATAATCATGATTATAACTTTGGCTCCAAAATGATGTCTGGCTTACCAGAAAATGGCGTTGGAGTAATGGATAGAGGCTTTGCAGGTTTAAAATTTATTCAAGATTTAGTCCAAGAAAATAAATATTTTGTGATCCGAATTAAAAATAACTGGAAATTAGAGTTTCAGCCAGGGAGTGAATTGGTAAAAATTGGTTCTTCTCCTGATGCTCAAGCTTATAGGGTCATTAATTTTTGCGATTTAGAAACGAAAACTGAGTTTCGCTTAGTCACCAATTTACCTGCTATTGGAATTGCACCTGTTTCTGATGATGAAGTCAGGGATATTTATCGATTACGTTGGGGAGTTGAGTTGCTATGGAAGTTTTTAAAGATGCATCTAAAACTAGATAAATTAATTACCAAAAATGTCAACAGTATTACCATACAAATTTATGTCAGTTTAATAGCTTATCTAATTTTACAGCTTATATCTATTCCCCAACAATGGGGTAATAAATTATTAGACAAGTTTCGCTATCTACAAGCTTGTATGTGTCAACAAATCAGTTATGTTCATTGGTTTGAGAAGATCATGTTTTGTTGACTAATTTAGGCTTTGAGGACTTTGTGTAATTAATAATGTAAAGTTTTGTATCAGCATTCAACATTTCTGTGCGCTGAATTATGTAACGAACCGCGTTTTGATCATTAAAAACGAAGTCAATACTAATCCTTCCACAAGGGAGCATCCCAATTTGGTAAAAACATAGAAGACTGATGTAAAAAACCTATTAAACCCTTTTACCTTGGCGTTCTTTGCGTCTTGGCGGTTCGTTAAGTAAAAAAAGGGTTGAGCAGATAAAAAGTTCTACTTATAGTAGATTGTGATATTTTTTGTCTTGAGATAAAAATTAATATAGTTTATATAAATTTAAGCAACTAGGTAAATCAGGAGAGAAAATTTGAAAACTCCCCGCATTGTCATAGTTGGCGCTGGATTCGGTGGATTGCAAGTTGCCCAATCTTTAGCTAATTCTGGGGCAGATGTCTGTTTAATAGATCGCAATAACTATCACACCTTTGTACCACTACTATATCAGGTAGCCACAAGCCAGTTAGAACCAGAGTATATTGCTTACCCTATTCGCACGATTGTGCGGCGATTTTCTGGAAAACGACAACAGCACAAGCCCAAAACTCGATTTTTATGGGCGGATGTACAGCGCATTGATTTTTCCGCCCAGATTGTGGAGACAGATCGTTGTGCGATCGCTTATGATTTTCTCGTACTGGCTACTGGTAGCAAAACTCAGTATTTAGGAGTTACGGGTGCGTCAGAATATGCCTTCCCCATGAGAACTTTAGAAGCATCTGTCAGATTACGCAACCAAATTCTTACTTGTTTGGAACTAGCTAGCCAAGAATCTGATCCAGTTCTACGGGAACAATTACTAACATTTATCATTGTCGGTGGTGGTGCGACAGGCGTAGAAATGGCGGGTGCTTTGATAGAAATGCTACGTGGTAAATTCCGCCGGGATTATCCCACACTAGATTTACAGCAAGTCAGATTAATTTTAATCCAGTCAGGCGATCGCTTATTAGCCGAACTGCCTAAAAAACTGGGAGTCTATACTTACAAGCGGTTAAACCAGTTAGGTGTAGAAGTTTACCTGCAAACCAGAGTCAGCCAAGTCACAAAAGAATCTGTACACCTGCAAAACAACGAAGTCATTCCCACCGCAACAGTAATTTGGACTGCGGGGTTAGAAGCCAACTCTCCCGAAACATCAGAAGATATATCCACAGCCAAGAAAGAAAAATTACTAGTTCATCCCACCTTACAACTACTAGAACAACCCAACGTCTATGCTATTGGGGATTTGGCTTATATAGAGCAAAATGGTAAACCATTAGCTGGAGTTGCACCAGAAGCACTTCAGCAAGGTGTGACTGTCGCCCGAAATATTCAACAACAACTGCGCGGTAAATCACCAAAACCCTTTAATTACTTCAACAAAGGTAGATTAGCCATTATTGGCTGTTATTCTGGAGTAGGAAAAATTGGCAACTTTACATTTACAGGCTTTTTAGCTTGGGCGATGTGGTTAGGCGTTCATCTGGTATATTTACCTGGATACCGTAGTCGCTTGCTAGTTTTACTTAGTTGGCTTTATACCTACATATTAGGCGATCGCGCCGTGCGGTTAATTTTGCCCCTTTAAAACCTTGACACAGCAATCAAAATTTGCAATTGCCATTCATCATAGTTGGAGTTAAAGCAATGAATGATCAAAAAAATTACATTAGCCTCAAACCACAAGATATAGCGATCGCTTATTTATTGCTGCGAATTCTCATTGGTGTAAATTACTTTAATCATGGATTTACCCGCATTTTCGATATCCCCGGTTTTGCAGAAGGTATAGTTGAGCAACTGAAAGATTCTTATTTTCCCGAATTTATGGTAAGAATTAACTCTTACCTCGTTCCCCCAGTAGAGTTAATCGTGGGGGTATTAATTACCATCGGGTTAGCAACTCGTGGCTCTCTAATAGCCACATTTATCCTGATGATTATCTTAAAATTGGGCGTTACCTCAGTCCAAAACTGGGGTGCTGCGACATCCATGCTCAGTTACGCTCTGGTATTATTTATTTTACTAGCTGGACACAGTTTCGATATTTACTCAATCGACCACTGGAGAAAAAAGCAACAAACCAGTCCAGACTCAGGAATATCTAATCAACCGAATACAAACAATTTCTCTCTATTTTTCACCAAGTTTGGGAAAAAACGCCGCAGAAAGCATCGTTCCTACCTACGCTAGTTTTCCAACTCAAAAGTGAGATTTGTTTTAACTAATAGCAACCCGATAAAATAACGCCAACGTTGGGTTTTAAACAGTTAATAAGCTAGTTTAACATCTTACTTAAGTCCCCCTCCTCGCTTGCGCTACGGTGTACACACAAGTGATCTGATCCCCCTAAATCCCCCTAAACCCCTTCGGGGATGCGCCTTCGGCGTAGAAAAAGGGGGACTTTAAGAAATTTTCCCCCCTTCTCAAGGGGGGTTAGGGGGGATCGAAACGCTGTTAGGCAACTTGATAAGACTTGTGTGTACACGGTAGCCTCGCTTGCGGGGAGGGGCTAGGGGTGGGGTTTCCGAGAACGACTATTAAGCCAAACAATATGAAGCTAATTAAAAATTTGTTACTTTTTTCTATAATTATTTGCATCACGCTGACAATTATAACTGTTAGTTTTTTCTTTACAAATTCCTATACAAATGCTTTTGAAATTAGTAATATAGAATTTATTGGGGAAGCAACTTTATCAAAAAGGTTAAGTTTTCAAAATACAGAAATTGGTGGTTTATCTGGAATCACATACGATGAAAAAAATGATATTTATTATGCTATTTCTGATGACCGAGGACAAAAATCTCCGGATAGATTCTACACACTGAAAATAGACTTGAGTAAAGGTCTATTGCAAAATGGAGATGTTGTTCCTGTTGGTGTGACTACTCTTTTAAATCAAGATAATCAACCCTTTGCTCCGGGTGAAACCGATACAGAGGGAATTACTATCACTAACCGGGATACCGTCTTCATCTCTTCTGAAGGCGATGTTAAACAATTAATTAATCCTTTTATTAAAGAGTTCGCCCTTTCTTCTGGTAGAATACGCACCACATTACCCATACCAAATAAGTTTTTACCAGATAAAAACGGTAAGCAGGGTATCCAGAACAACTTAGCCTTTGAAAGTCTCAGCATTACACCTGACAATCAACATTTATTCACAGCCACAGAAAATGCTTTAATTCAAGACGGGCCAGCAGCTAAACCCAATCTTGGTACTTCTTGCCGAATTTTGCAATACAATCTGCTCACAAATTTACCAGAAAAGGAATTTTTGTACCAAACTGAACCAGTAGCAGAAATGTTAAATATAACTGGTAGGTTTGCTAGTGGTTTACCTGACTTACTAGCTTTAGATAATCAAGGACATTTCCTAAGTATAGAAAGGTCTTTTACAGGTGTAGGATTTGCTGTTTCCCTATTTCAGGTTTCCTTAGCAGGTGCTGATGAAATTCAGAATATCGATAGCCTTTTAGAATTTGACTCTCAAAAAATTAACCCAGTCAAGAAAAAATTGCTATTAGATTTGAGAAGCCTAGATGTATTATTAGACAATGTAGAAGGCTTAACCCTTGGCCCTTGGCTACCTGATGGACAGCGCTCATTAATTATGGTTAGTGATAACAATTTTAATTCACTGCAACGTAACCAAATTCTGGCTTTTAAAATCAAAATAGAATCACCAATATTCCGATTATTTCGTCGTTTAATTCGCAATTTACAGCGCTAAAAATTAATCATAAAGGGAGAGGCTAGCGCCTGCCGTAGTATGCCCGAAGGGCTGTAGCCAAAGTCAAGAAAGATAAGGAAGAAATGCTTACAGCTATTTTCAGGTAAATAGACCACACAGTAGGGGCGCAAGGCCTTGCGCCCTGACGACTTTATCGGGTTTTAGACAATTTACATTTTGTTATATAGTTGGGTTTATTCGTGCCTGCTTACCCCGGTTCATTAGTAACATCAGTGAATTTTCTCTTATGTTTTTGAAAGTTAATATGTTATACAAAGTTTAATATAGCCACCGTTATATCGCTAGTGTTCTTTGCTATACATTATGGCAACTCACACCCTGATGTCAAAGCGACACAGTAAGCACAACTATATGAGATGGTGATCCGCTAACCTTTTTCTGTCGCATTTGCGTTATTGCTTTTTTGTAAATAAGCCCTAATATTATTGGAAATTTTTACACATACTTGGTATGATTTGGAGTTGATCAATTATTCTATAGCGTAATATCTCCCAATATGGTCAATCCAGAAACCGAAAAAGACGTTTATATTGGAAAGTTTTTAAATAATCGCTATTTAATAAAAGATTTGATTGGCAAAGGGGGAATGGGCAGAGTTTACTTGGCAGAAGATTTAGCCAAGGGTCGCATACAAGTTGCCATAAAAATTCTGATCATGAGTTTAGACAATCAGAAAATATCCCAACGCTTTGCTAGAGAAATTTTTATTGGCGCTCAACTAGGCCGTAAAAGCAAAAATATTGTCCGTATTTTAAGTTATGGCATGACAGATGATAAAACTCCTTTTTATGTCATGGAATATCTTCAAGGTCAAAATTTGAAAAAAACCATTCAATTCCAACCATTAAATACAAAAAGATTTTTATATATTTGTTATCAAATTTGTTTGGGGTTACGATATGCTCACCAAGGTATTAGCCTTAAAGGTGAAATTTATCCGATTGTGCATCGAGATATTAAACCAGAAAATATATTTATTACTGAAGATGCTAAAAAAAGCGAAATTGTGCGGATTCTTGATTTTGGAATTGCCAAATTTTTAACTGAACGCAGTGGTATAACACTAACTGATTCTTTTATTGGTAGTTTACCTTACTGCTCTCCTGAACATATGGAAGGACGTAAATTAATCGATGTGCGCTCTGATATTTATAGTTTGGGCGTTTTGATGTTTGAAATGCTGACAGGTAAACATCCATTTAAAACAGAGACTAACTCTTTCGGTAGTTGGTATCAAGCTCATCACTTTCAAACACCACTAGGGTTTGAGGAAGTAAATTCACAGGTAAAAATACCTCTAAGATTACAAGAATTAATCTTAAAATGTTTAGCCAAACAAGTTAGCGATCGCCCGAAAAATGTAATTCAAATATTAGAAATTTTAAAACAAATTAAATTAGAAAATGTTAGCCATAATAGCGAAATTTTACGAAATTCATCTTCTGTACAATTAGTACCTATAAATTCAGGCTCAGAACAAGAGTGTTTACAAAAATCTTGGCCAAAACATAAACCAATTGCTGCTATTGGTTTTCCTCATTTATTACATAGCAATCAAGGTATTTTACCAACTTTTTGGGCAATGTTACCCCAACAAGAAATTTCCCAATTACTAGATAAAAGTCACAGCACAGAATTTATTGCTAAAATGAATATATACCCGATAATATTGTGGGTAACAGTGTTATGTGATGCCGAGTCTTCTCTGACACGCTGGTTATCTTTTTTCTTAGATATCAGAGATGACCGAGGACAAAAGATACTCAAACTTTTAGCAGATAAGGGCTATTATCATCTGCTATTTTTTGCAATGGAACAACCCAGACGTTGCGCCCATGTCATGACTTTGAATTTAAGTCCTAGTCAGCGTCAGCAACTTACTGATTGGCTCGCACTGAATCCAAAATCATATCAGTTAATTTCTTCCAGCCAAGCTAAAACCATTCTGAAAACAGAATACAAAAAATTAAAATTAGAAATACTCAAAAAAATGTCGGTAAATCCCCAGATTGAAAAAGAAGAATTTAAAACTTGGCTAACAATTTTTTTTGTGAAAATCATGCAAATTTTCTCGCGGACTTCAAAGAAATTATAAGCAATTAAAAAAAATATTTTTACCAAAATAGCTAATTTCAGAATATGAACGCAAAAGAGGTTAAAAAAAGTGAATCAAAGCGCATTTGCTTCTCCAAATAATACAGGTTTGCTGGCTAACCGTTATCAAATCTTAGAGTTAATTGCTAAAGGGGGAATGGGTGAAGTATTTTTAGCTGAAGATGTTTTACTAGGTGGAATACCAGTGGCAGTTAAGTTTCTTTCTCAAACTGTTTCCACTCCCAAAATGAAACAGGATTTTATTCATGAAGCTCTGATGAGTGCAGCATTGAGTCAAAGAAGTTTACATATAGTCAGGGCGCATGATTATGGTGTCAGTGAAGCTGGGAAACCTTTCTATGTTATGGAATATCTTAAAGGCAAGAGCTTAAAGGATTTAATTCCCATGCCTTTACCCAATTTTTTGACTCTGACACGTCAAATTTGCTTGGGTTTAAACTGCGCTCATCAAGGGATTGATTTTGAAGGACAAATTTATCCTTTAGTTCATAGAGATATTAAACCCGCTAATATATTAGTTGTTCCTGATCCCATATTAGGACAATTAGTGAAAATCCTGGATTTTGGCATAGCTAAATTTGTCAATTATGCCTCAACATTCAGCACAAATAAAGGATTTAATGGCACTCTGCCCTACTCTTCTCCTGAACAATTAGAAGGAGGAGAATTAGATAGTCGATCTGATATTTATAGTTTGGGTGTGGTGATGTTTGAAATGCTCACAGGTGCTAAACCTTGGCAGCCAGAAACAAATTTATTTGGGGCTTGGTATAAAGCACATCACTTTGAAGCACCACAAGCGATCGCAGATGTGAATCCCCAACTCAAACTACCTCAGCAACTCAATGATTTAATCATGGCTTGTCTGGAGAAAACACCAAGCGATCGCCCCCAAAATATGCAGGAAATATTACAAGTGTTGAACAGTGTAGATAAATCCATCACTCCTGATTATCCGGCAACTCCAGCCCCTGTATCAACCCCAAAAACACCTGTAGTCTCTGACTTACCCCTAGCCATAGAAAAAAAATGTTGGGAACTGACATGGCCTAAAGATAAACCCATTCAGGAAATTGTCTTTCCGCAAATTCTTGACATTGCACCCAAAAGTGTAACCACAATCTGCCTAATGTTGCCTCAAGAAGAGATCCATAAACGTGCAGTTTGTCAGATTCGCAACCAGTTTATTTGGATCACATCTCCCCATCCCATGCTGCTGTGGGTGACAGTAATTTATACTCCAGCCCTCGGTTTAAAGTGGTTGCCCTGTTACCTAAATATGCAAAATACCCAAAATCATCAACTGGTGTATGCATTAGCCGAACATGAACGTTACCCTGTGGTTTGCTTTACCTTGGAAGCACCCCATGACTGTGCCAACGTTCTTAGCAGTTACATAGATTTTAATCGGCGACAACTGTTGAAGACTTGGGTAGAACAAAGTAAAAGCCTACCGCCCTCATCGAAAGCTCATCTGAGCAAAAATCTGTTAAAGGAACAGTATAAACAGATGCAATCCCAAATACTACAACAAATGGCCGTGACTCCCCAGGCTGAGAAGTGCTAAGATATGCTTTGATTCTGAAATAGTAAAGTCGCTGAAAAAACGCCGAAATAAAAAAATTTCCTTTTTTCTCCCAAAAGACTTGACAAAGCCAAAGAAAAAAGCAACAATAGTAAAGTTGGAAATCAAGGGACTGTAGTTCAATTGGTTAGAGCACCGCCCTGTCACGGCGGAAGTTGCGGGTTCGAGCCCCGTCAGTCCCGTTCTAATTACGAGTAATAATTTTTTATTCCCCCGGCAGATGATAAATATCTGACTGGGGATATATATATAAGTCGTGATTCCTTTAACTCAGGATTCAGGGCTTAGTATAAGCTACATTTATCGTGCTTTGTGAAAGAGAGAATTAATTGTGACTGTTAGAGTCCGTATTGCACCAAGTCCAACTGGTAATTTACATATTGGTACAGCCAGAACTGCTGTATTTAACTGGTTATTTGCCCGCCACCACGGTGGTCAGTTTATTTTACGCGTTGAAGACACAGATTTAGAACGATCGCGTCCCGAATATACGGAAAATATTCTGGCTGGTTTTCGCTGGCTGGGGTTGAATTGGGATGAAGGCCCCTTTTTCCAATCTCAACGCCTGGATATGTATAAAGAGGCGGTAGAAAAACTTTTAGAACAAGGTTTAGCTTATCGCTGCTATACAACCTCAGAAGAACTAGAAACACTCCGAGAAAGACAAAAAACCAGAAACGAAGCCCCCCGCTACGACAACCGCCACCGTCACCTGACACCAGAACAAGAAGCAGCCTTCAAAGCCGAAGGACGCAGCTGTGTAATTCGGTTCAAAATTGCTGATGAGCGAGAAATTATCTGGAATGACCTAGTAAGGGGAAGCATGACTTGGCGAGGTAGTGATCTTGGTGGTGATATGGTGATCGCCCGCGCCTCAGAAACAGGTATTGGTCAACCCTTGTACAACTTTGTAGTTGTGATTGATGACATCGATATGCAAATTACCCATGTCATTCGGGGAGAAGACCACATCGCCAACACCGCCAAGCAAATTCTGTTATATGAAGCTTTAGGCGCAAAAATTCCCGAATTTGCCCACACGCCTTTGATTTTGAATATGGAAGGGCGTAAGCTTTCTAAACGGGATGGAGTTACTTCTATTTCGGATTTTCAGAAGTTGGGCTTTACTGCTGAAGGTTTAGTAAATTACATGACTTTGCTGGGTTGGTCGCCCCCAGACTCTACTGAGGAAATCTTTACTTTAGAAACCGCAGCAAAAAACTTTAGCTTTGAGCGTGTGAATAAAGCCGGGGCTAAATTTGACTGGGCTAAATTGGATTGGTTAAATAGTCAGTATCTGCATAGTATGCCCATAGATAAACTGACAGATTCAATCATTCCCTTTTGGCAAGAGGCTAGATTTACATTTGAGGGTGGACGAGAACGCCCCTGGTTAGAGCAGTTAGTGACTTTAATCAGCCAGAGTTTAACTCGTCTGGTAGATGCTGTAGACATGACTCAACCTTTCTTCACCGAAACAGTGGAGTTTACCGAAGAAGGTAGGGAACAACTGCAAAAAGAAGGTTCATCTGTTGCACTTCAGGCAATTCTCACAGCCTTAGAAAGTCAACCCGAATTTTCCGAAGCAACCGCCCAAGAGGTGATTAAACAGGTAGTCAAAGAGCAAAAACTCAAGAAAGGCTTAGTGATGCGATCGCTTCGAGCCGCTTTAACTGGAGATGTTCATGGCCCTGACCTCATTCAATCCTGGTTACTACTGAATCAGATTAGTTTAGACAAGCCACGTTTAAATAAAGCGATCGCTGCCGCAAATTAGCGTTCAATAGATATCACCTACAAAGAATGTAGAGACGTTGTATACAACGTCTCTACAAAGGTTCTATCCCTTTTCCTCTTCCCAACTCCCAGCATTCAAAGTCACAGAAAATTATTGACTATTTACTCATGAATTATCGCTAGCACCGCATATACAATGGTCAGTCAATTTCGCTAATTCTGGGAACTTGCTGTGTAAAATTCGTGTCTTGCAAAACACTGAGCAACTTATGTAACCGCAATGTCAAAAATAGCGCTAAACCAAGGGATAAGATTATCGTTGATGATAGTTACGCTCGGCATCACATCGGGAATTCATGCCGTAGCTGATGCTCAACAAGCATCACCAATATTTGGAGACATTACTATCAAACGACAATTTTCTCCAGATCCTTTGACTATTCGGGGCATGAGTGGCGGCTCAGTACCAGGGAGTAAAGTGGCTGGGCGGTCTAAAACACCCACTGGCCCCTGTACTGGATTTGTGGATGAAACCCCAGGACACACATTAAAATTAACCAGTGGATTTGATTATCTGAAGCTAGTGGTACAAAGTCCTCAAGACACCACCATGATTGTCAAAGGCCCTGGTGGTACTTGGTGCAATGACGATTATGAGGGCAAAAATCCTGGCATAGTGGGGGAATGGCTACCGGGAAATTATCAAATTTGGCTGGGTTCATACGAAAAAGACAAGTATTTTCCCTATACGTTACAAATTACGCAAGTTAAGTAAAGACGTAAGACACGCAATTTATCGCGTCTTTACAAGAAAGATGAGGGAGACAAAAAAAGCAAATCTCCATTCCTCACCAGAATTCAGGAAATTTTTAAGTAATGTAAAAATGCTGCAATGACGGCGGGATAGTTATTGTGGCTATTTTACCTGTTTTTTCGTATCCTCGGCTCCTTCTCTTCTGGTGCAAAGTTGTATTAAAATTAAGTTAACTTTAATTAAGATACTTTTTGACATCGCAGTAATGCCCTAATGGCTCTATAGCGATCTACGATCAAAGATCAGATTAAACAAAATGACACACCTAATCTAGACACAGGTGATAACATCATCAGTTTTTAGAGATGGTTAATTGTATTGGCATCTAGAGGCAAATTAAAATGAAATTCTCCTGGAGAGTCGCAGTACTCTGGACATTGCCTGCTTTGGTAATTGGCTTTTTCTTCTGGCAAGGCGCTTTTGCTGGCGCTCCTGCTGACATGAGTAGAAATGCAGCCAACACCCGCATGACCTATGGTCGCTTTCTGGAATACTTGGACGCTAACCGTGTTACCAGTGTTGATCTGTATGAAGGCGGTAGAACGGCAATTGTCGAAGCAAACGATCAAGATATCGAAAATCGTATCCAACGGTGGCGGGTGGACTTGCCAATTAATTCTCCTGAGTTAATTACCAAGCTCAAAGAAAAAAACATTAGTTTTGATGCCCACCCCATGCGTAATGATGGCGCTATCTGGGGACTATTGGGGAATCTCATTTTTCCAATCTTATTGATTACTGGATTGTTCTTTTTGTTCCGTCGCTCTAGCAATATGCCCGGTGGCCCTGGTCAAGCGATGAACTTTGGCAAGTCTAAGGCGCGTTTCCAAATGGAAGCCAAAACCGGAGTCAAATTTGACGACGTAGCAGGTATTGAAGAAGCTAAAGAAGAACTGCAAGAAGTTGTTACTTTCCTGAAACAGCCAGAAAGGTTTACTGCTGTAGGCGCACGCATTCCTAAAGGGGTGTTATTAATTGGACCTCCAGGAACTGGTAAAACTTTACTAGCTAAAGCCATCTCTGGGGAAGCTGGTGTACCTTTCTTCAGTATTTCTGGTTCAGAATTTGTAGAAATGTTCGTTGGTGTGGGTGCTTCCCGTGTCCGCGATTTGTTCAAGAAAGCTAAAGATAACGCGCCCTGTATCATCTTTATAGATGAAATTGACGCGGTGGGACGACAAAGAGGCGCTGGTATTGGTGGCGGTAATGACGAAAGAGAGCAAACTCTCAACCAATTACTCACCGAAATGGATGGTTTTGAAGGCAATACAGGGATTATTATTATCGCTGCGACCAACCGTCCTGACGTATTAGACTCAGCTTTATTGCGTCCCGGTCGTTTTGACCGTCAAATTGGTGTTGACGCACCTGATATTAAAGGACGTTTGGAAGTCTTACAAGTTCACGCCCGGAATAAGAAGCTTGACCCTAGTGTATCGTTAGAAGCGATCGCGCGTCGAACTCCTGGTTTCACAGGTGCTGATTTAGCCAACTTGCTCAACGAAGCCGCAATTCTCACCGCTAGAAGACGCAAAGAAGGTATCACCATTCGCGAAATTGATGATGCGGTGGATAGAGTTGTCGCTGGTATGGAAGGTACTCCATTGGTAGACAGCAAGAGCAAGCGCTTGATTGCTTACCATGAAGTCGGACACGCTTTAGTCGGGACTTTGTTAAAAGAACATGACCCCGTACAGAAAGTTACTCTCATCCCACGCGGACAAGCACAGGGTTTAACTTGGTTTACTCCCGATGAAGAACAAGGGTTAATTTCTCGTTCTCAACTCAAAGCCAGAATTACTGGTGCTTTAGGTGGACGCGCTGCTGAAGAAATCGTATTTGGCGCTGCGGAAGTCACAACCGGCGCAGGTGGAGATTTGCAGCAGTTATCAGGAATGGCTCGCCAAATGGTGACTCGGTTCGGAATGTCCGACTTAGGGCCACTATCACTGGAAAGCCAACAAGGTGAAGTATTCTTGGGTCGTGATTGGACAACTCGTTCTGAATATTCGGAATCCATTGCAGCTCGAATTGATGCTCAAGTCCGCGAAATTGTAGAAAAGTGTTACGACAACGCTAAACAAATTATGCGTGACAATCGCACAGTCTGCGATCGCCTAGTAGATTTGCTCATCGAAAAAGAAACCATTGACGGCGAAGAATTCCGCCAAATTGTCGCTGAATACGCTGAAGTACCTGAGAAAAATCAGTTTGTACCACAACTGTAAGGTTCTAAATTGAATTTGAGATTAATGGGGATGGTATCAACCATCCCTATTTTTTTTAATCAATGTTAATAAATTTACGGTTGTCTCTAATAAGGGATCTATATAACGTTCAATACAGTTCAGTTAAGCATTTCTTCCTTCTCATTCTTCACTTGGTGTCCTTCTCCCAAAGGGAGGGGCTAGCGCCAAGGCGTACTTGGCGGTATGCGCTGCGCGCACGCTACGCGAACGTTAAAAAAAATGACCTAAACGAAGAGTTTGAATCTTAACTGAACCGTATTGCTATATAACGTTCAATACTTTTCGGTTAAGGTTGTGTTCGCGTAGCGTACCGTAGGAATCCCCCCAACCCCCCTTGAAAAAGGGGGGCTAAAGGTCTCCCTTAAAGTCCCCCTTCTTCTACGCCGAAGGCGCATCCCCGAAGGGGTTTAGGGGGATTTAGGGGGATCTCCAATGAGCAAATATCGTTAACCGAACAGTATTGATATAATGTTTCCTTATTATATAAGGTATCTCATAGCCCCCTCCTCGCTTGCGGGGCTACGGTGTACACACAAGTCTGAAAATTCCCCCTAACACTTGGTTTCGCCGTCTAGCTCTTGGCTGTAGGATTACGCCGAAAAGTCTGTCATTGCGAGGAGGAACGACGAAGCAATCGCAAGGACTAGGGGACAATGCGATTACTTCGTTCCGCTATCGCTGCACTCGTAATGACAATTTAAAGGTCTACAAGGCTTAAAACCCTTGCAGATACTACTTGTGTGTACACCGTAGGCTTGCGGGGAGGGGGTTGGGGGTGGGGTTCTTGTATCTCACTCAACCGAGAACCGCCATAATAGTTTATTCGGTAATTTAAAATAATTACTCTGAATTATTACAAATAATCTATCCTGTCTTACTATGACTGAATTTACCAACTACATCCAAGACATACAAACCAATATTAAACGCGGTGGAGAACGCAGTCATTACCCCAGTTTAAAAAGACTGATTGAAGGTTTAATGATTGGAATTAATGCCAGAATTGAAGAAAAAGGTAATCAAGAAGGTATTCCTGATTTCACTATCAGAAAAAATGATCGAGTTTTAGGATATATAGAAGCTAAAGATATTAATGTCGATTTAGCTAAAACCGAAAAAACTGAACAACTGAAACGTTATTTAGAATCAAACATTGGTTATAACTTGATTTTAACTAATTATCTAGAATTTCGTTGGTATGTAGATGGAGAATGTGAAAAAACTGCTAAATTAGCTGATTTAGAACAAGGTGAAATTATCCTAGTTGATGATTTAGAACCCATTACCGAATTACTGGAATCATTTCTTAATCAAAAAGCCAAAGATATTAATAACTATTATGATTTGGCTAAAGAAATGGCAGCTTATACTAAAACTATTAGAAATGCGATTTTCTCAACTTTAGATATAGAAGCAAACACCGAAGAATTAAATCTATTAAAAGAAACATTTAAACAAATATTGATTCTGGATATAGATAATCAAAGTTTTGCTGATATGTATGCTCAAACCATTGCTTATGGTTTATTTACAGCCAAAATTGGTCACGCACAAAACCCAGGACAATTTGCATTCAACCGCACAACAGCAAGTATTTATATTAGTGATAGAATCCCTTTTTTAAAAGGTTTATTCGATATAGTTATTGCTACTGATGGCGTGAGCAAAATTCACAAGTCAATTGAAAATTTAGTGGAATTACTAAATACAGTTGACATGACCAATATTTTAGAAACATTTGGACAAGAAACCCGCACAGAAGACCCAGTTATTCACTTTTATGAAACATTTTTAGCTGCTTATCAATCTTCATTAAGAAAAAATCGAGGAGTTTATTACACTCCTGAACCTGTAGTTAATTTTATCGTTCGTTCTGTTAATGATAGTTTTAGATAACATTTTTGATTTACAAGATGGTTTAGGAAATCGCAAAGTAACTATTCTTGACCCCGCAACAGGAACAGGAACTTTTTTATATGCAGTTATTAAACAAATTCGGGATAATGTTTCTAAATATGGAATTGATAAATGGAATAGTTTTTTAAGAGATGCGAAACTTGTAAATCGCCTATTTGGCTTTGAGTTATTAATGACTCCTTATACCATAGCACATTTAAAATTAGGGTTATTATTAGGAGATTTAGGTTATAAATTTGCCCCAGAAGAAAGATTAAAAGTTTATTTAACTAATGCGTTAGAAGAAGGAATAAAGCAAGGTGATTTAATTCCTGGTATTACCCAAATTATTGCGGAAGAGTCAAGTCAAGCGGGAAAAGTAAAAACAGAAGTTCCAGTAATGGTGGTATTAGGAAATCCTCCTTATTCTGTTAGTTCTCAAAATGCGAGTAAACGCAAAAGGCTTTTAAATCAAGACGAAAAATATTTAGCTGATGTTGAATATACTGGTTCAGCTTGGAATAAGAAATATAAAACTGGGAAAGCTGGTAAAACTATTACTGAGTTAACCCATATTGGCGAACTTTTAGAATTATATAAAGGTCGAGTTAGGTTAGAAAAAGAAAAGAATATCCAACCTTTAGATGACGATTATATTAAATTTATTCGTTTTGCTCAATATCAAATTCAAAAAACACCAAAAGGTTATGGAATTATTGGTTTTATTACTAATCATTCCTATCTCAATGGTTTAATTCATCGGGGGATGAGAGAGGAGTTATTAAAGTATTTTGATAGTTTATATATCATGGATTTGCATGGTAATTCTTTATTAAAAGAAACTACACCCGATGGAAATATTGATCAAAATGTTTTTGATATTCAGCAAGGAGTAGCAATTTTAATTGCTGTGCGCGAGAAAAGCGAACCTGATTATTTTTCTACTGCTTATAAATCCAGAGATGGTGTGAAGGAAATGGCGAAGGTCTTATATTATGATCTCTGGGGAAGTCGTGAAGATAAATATCAGTTTTTGGAATCTGCAAGTTTAAATGATGTTGATTGGATTGAGTTACAACCAACAGCACCTAATTACTTTTTTGCACCGAAAGATTTTGATTTAGTTACAGAATATAATCAAGGTTGGATTGTTACAGATATTTTTCCTGTTAATTCAACAGGTGTTACAACTCATCGAGATCACTTTGTTATTGATTTTGATTTAGATAAACTTTCTAAAAGAATAGAAGATTTTATAGACTTACGAATCACAGATGAACAAATATCGACTATTTATGATTTAAAAGATACTCGTGATTGGAAGCTTTCTTTAAAGAGATTATCACTAAATAAAAATTTTAAATGGGAAAGTTATTTCACTACATATTTATATCGTCCGTTCGACAAAAGATTTTATTATCATCATAAAGACATTGTAGAACTGACAAAACATGAAGTCATGAGAAATTTACAGTTTGATAATTTAGCATTAATTTTATGTCGTCAGCAAAAAGAGATAGGTTTTCAACATTGTTTTGTTTCTGAAAATATAGGAGATGGTAATACTATTTCAATTAATTCAAGAGAACGTAGCTACTATTTGCCTCTCTACATTTATCCTGACACAGAAAATCAACAAACTAACCTGTTTATACAAAAAACTCCTAACTTATCACCGAAATTCTTAGAAACCATCAAAACCAAACTGGGTAAAACACCAACCCCAAAACAAATATTTTACTATGCTTATGCTATTTTTCATAGTCCCACCTATCGCAGCAGATACGCAGAATTTCTAAAAATAGATTTTCCTCGTCTTCCCTTAACCAGTAACAAAGAATTATTTAACTCATTAGCTGAAAAAGGAGAAGAATTAGTCAATTTACATTTAATGAAATCTACCACACTGAATAAATTAATTACCACATTTGTAAATCAGGGAAACAACCAAGTTACCGAAGTTACCTATAATTCAGAGTCGCAAAGAGTATATATCAATAAACAGAGTTATTTTACAGATATCCCTCAATATATCTGGGAATTTAAAATAGGTGGATATCAAGTATTAGATAAATGGTTGAAAGATAGAAAAAATGCTCATCGTCTATTGTCAGAAGAAGAAATTAATCACTATCAAAAAATCGTTGTTGCTTTAACAGAGACTTTGCGCCTAATGCAGGAAATTGATAGTTTAATTCCAGGATTTCCCATAGAATAATATAAGTGTGCATGGTTGACACAATTCTCATTTTTTTATATTTTCACACACCCCAACAGATACAACAAAAAATATCTGAAATTAACTAACCTCTTTCCTTAAACCAGCGTACAATTTTATCAGCTAAAGTATTAAAAAAGTGTTCAGTCAGCGTATCTTCACCACCCCAAGCGGGAATTTTTGCCCCCAATCTAGTGAAAAAATCATAGATAATAAATTGAGCTACCTTGCTTCTTTTTCCAGTCGCTGAATAAATCATCTGACAGGGGTAAGCTAAAGTACCAACAGTAGGAAGTAAACCTACTATCAAAGCGAACCAAGGTACTTCTCTACCTTCCCTGGCTTCTTCAATCATTCTCCAGGATGTATAGATACTCCTATATACTGGACCACCAACCGCGAACCAAATTATCAATACTATTTCATTAATAATCCCGGTAGAATATAATATTGGTAATATTAAAATTTCTAGTGCTTTAAAAAATCCTTTAATGCCCAGATGTACACCAAAATCTGTCAAATAAGCACTAGCATTTTCACTAGATAAACGTGTAAATAGATCATTGGCTTCTTCAGATGTAAGTTGACCACGTTTTTGCCAAGCCAGAATTCTATTAGAAACATAATCGCTGGCAATTTTTAATCTATAACGCTGAGAAAAAAAGAATTTACCCAACTGCTTCACTATTCTTTTATAATGAATAGTTTTTAATTTGTTGAATAGTTTTGATGGCAAAGAAATTATCAACAATTTCAAGCATATACGAATTATTTTACCTAACTCGCGGATATACCAAATCAACGGATATTGAGAAAACCATTTAGCCTGTTTTTCAGTGATATAACCCTTGTGTAATTGATATTTAATACTTCTGTCAAACCTCCTCATTGATTTCCATTTTTTTTGATTATATTCGAGATGTTCGACCTGTTCTAAAATCTCCAAGTATTGTTCAGTTCCTAATATATCTTCTAAATTAACCTTTTCCTGAGAGATATATTGCTTTAATTTATGAATATCTACATCATCAAATAATGGGTTTCTATGTTTAAATGCCTTTGGTAAATAAAATGAAAAAAGGGTGAAAAAATTAATAGGGAATAAGGCCGGAACACCAGACTCGCAGTCTATAAATACAAAACTATATTTTTCTGCTATGTTACTTTCTAATAAAAAATTGTTTAAAGCTGTGGGACTACCTTTACCAGCTTGCCAAACCAGACCATCAAAGCCAGATTTTATTAGTAGTTTTTGCAAAGGTATCATAATAACGTGAACTAACTGATACAACTCTTCGCCTTGATTTTGGCTAAAAGGTTGTTGTAGTTTAACGTGTCTCCCAGCAATAAATTCTGTATCTAATTGATAGGCTTGAAATTCTTCATTCCACCCCATAGCAAATGCGTCAGCAACTCTGAGTTGAGAACCAAACCAAAATTTAACCAATTGCTTTAATATTTTGCGGCGATAGTAAGCACAGCTTAAGGCGTTTTGGTTCCAAACGTAAGGATTAGGAACACCAAAGAAAAAATAATGAATTAAATTGGCTATTTTATCTTCAAAGAATATTTTTCTGGCAATAGAACCTTCAGGTGTATTAACTAAAAAAACTTGTCCTGATCTACCTGCACCTAACAACTTTGGCGGAGAATCCTGTGGAATGTCTACCATCTGAGGTTTTATATTTTAATAAAATTAAGATCCGTCCATCAATACCTTCGCCAAATTGAAAAAAGCCTTAATTCGTAGGTTGGGTTGTTCGCGGTAGCGTTGCGGAGCAATCAGCATGAAACCCAACAAATGCGTTGGGTTGCGCTGTCGCTTAACCCAACCTACAAAAAATGGTTAAGGTATTAGTCCATATACATATTCGGATAGTTTAGTATTGACTGCTACTACCCAGAAGAGGAATTACAGCACACCACAGGCCGAATTAGCGCAGGTGTATAGTAGATGAAAGCATGATTGGGAGGAATCAATCGTCATGAACGTAATTGTGGCTAAGTGGACAATTGACGAATATCACAGCATGATTGACGCTGGTATTTTGTGCGATCGCAAGGTGGAATTATTGGAAGGAGAAATCATCGAAATGTCGCCAGAAGGAGAACCCCATGCTTATTGTAGCCATGAAGCGGGTCAGTATCTCACAAATTTGCTAGGTACACGTGCCACAATACGTCAAGCTAAACCCATTACCCTACCCAACGACTCAGAACCCGAACCTGATTTAGCCATTGTCCAAAGTTTAGGACGGGAGTATCGAGAACATCATCCCTATCCAGAAAATGTTTTTTGGTTGATTGAGTATGCTAACTCTAGTTTAGATAAAGATTTAGCACTAAAGCCTAAAATTTACGCCGCAGCAGGTATTTTAGAATATTGGTTTGTAAATCTCAAAAAGTTACATTTGGTGGTGTTTAGAGACATCCTAGATGGAGAATACGCCACAAAACAAACCTGGACTACAGGAATAATTCAACCCCTGGCATTTCCAGATATTTCTATTTCCGTAGAACAAATATGCGATCGCGCTTAAATCAGTAAACAGTTAACAGTAAACAGTTAACAAGTTATCCCTCTTAACTGATCACTGATAACTGTAAACCATCCCCATTTTTTACCGTTCTACTTCCGCAACTTCCTTGGGAACCCCAGCCGTTAAGACTTCATGTCCTGTAGGTGTTACCAAAACATCATCTTCAATGCGAATCCCAATCCCTACCCAGCGAGGATCTGTTTCTGGTTGGTCTTCTGCTAGTTTGGTCTCTGGAACTATATAAAGTCCCGGTTCCACGGTTAACACCTGTCCAGCTTGCAAAATCTGCGGTTTATCTTCGCCGTGTTGATAAACACCCACATCATGAACATCTAAGCCTAACCAATGGCTGGTGCGGTGCATATAATAAGGTTTATATTTTTCTTCCTCAATTAACTTGTCAATTTCGCCTTTGAGGATACCAAGTTCTACTAATCCTTCTGTAATCACACGCACGGCAGCATCGTGAACCGAGTTAAAAGTATTACCCGGCTTTACTTGAGCGATCGCCTGTTTTTGAGCCTCTAAAACAATCTCATACAATGTTTTTTGCTCTGGTGTAAACTTACCCCCTACCGGAAATGTCCTGGTAATATCAGAGTTGTAATAACCATAAGCACAACCAGCATCAATCAGTAGCAATTCCTGATCTTGCATTTGCCGATGATTTTCGATGTAATGTAATACACAGGCATTCACACCAGAAGCCACAATAGAAGGATAAGCTGGCCCCATCCCACCGCGTAACTTAAAGGTATGTTCTATTTCCGCCTGGATTTCGTACTCATAACGTCCAGGTGCGGTAAATTCCCTCGCGCGATTGTGTGCTTCCACAGCGATGTCCGCAGCTTGACGCATCAATTCTAATTCGGCTTCACTTTTCACCAATCTCATGCTGCTGAGGATGGTTCCAGTATCTTCAATGCCAGTCGGACCTGTGCCACGCTTGGGATACGTCCGTAGTAGATTTTGGTAATGTTTGAGGATAGTATCATTAAAAGTGCGATCGCGTCCTAAATGATAGTAAATGCGATCAGCCTTTTCCAAATACTGAGGCAACTTTTCCTCTAGTTCAGCGATGGGGTAAGCTGCATCAGCACCATACTTTTCCTTGGCTGCATCCACCCCACATAAATAACCGGTCCAAACTTCCTTTTCTCGATCCTTCGGTTGGACAAACAACACAAACCGATGTTCTGGATGGTGTGGCGCTAATACTGCTACGGCTTGCGGTTCGTTAAACCCAGTTAGATAGAAAAAATCACTGTCCTGACGATAAGTGTATTCAACATCGTTGTGCATTACGGCCATTGGCGCACTGCGAAAAATCGCCGTACCATTACCAATTTTTGCCATTAAGCGATCGCGACGTTGCTGATATTCTGCTTGCATAAGTAATCAATTTGTAATTTTTAGTATTATTCTACACTTTAGACGACTGTAACTAGGGAAACTTGTGTCTAATTTAAATTATTTTAGCTAATATTTCTTTGATTAATTACTCACACCCAGATATTAATCTGGGTTGAACTCAAATGCAGTATTTTTAATGTATTGAGAATAACAGTATCTTTGGCAATATTAGCCGTTATTTAAATATAGTTTTTTCATGATAATTCACCTTAGTAAACATTTGACAATTGTCTATTAATCCTGATAATTGACGCAGAAAATAGAATCATTAATTAAACTAAGAAATGTGTAGAATGACTGACATTTACATTTAATAAATGTTTATGAAAAAATATTTAAATTAGAAATAATGTTTTTTGAGTACAGAAAGCAAGACAACAAAAAAGATAAAACTTGTATGACAACAAGTCATAAAAATACACTATGTTTGGACAGCAAAAACCCTCTGGATTTGAGGAAGCAATGAAGATAGCATTTGATAATTCTTTGGCAAAATCGGCATTGTTAGTATCTAATTCTGACACAGAATTAAATACTGGTTTACCAAGTAGTAATAGTTCCTCACCATCAAACCCTATACCAACACTTCCCAATTTGTTTGGAGGAGCAAACCCCAATCCTAATCCTTACTTAACCAGTGCCGCAATAGTTCCTGATTTCAACGCTGATGGCAAAACAGACAAACTGTGGGTAAATGCCGCAACAGGTGAAATCGTCGTTCGGCTGATGGATGGTACAAGGATTATCGAAGAAGCTTCCTTGGGCCAATATGATCTATCAGCTATGACTTACACAATTGCCGATTTCAACGCTGATGGCAAGACTGACTTCTTATTACGTAATGAAGTCACAGGTGAAAATCGCATTGTGTTAATGGATGGCACAAGAGTAGCTAATACAGTTGCACTGGAAACAGTTGACCCCAATTGGACTGCTAAAATTGGCGATTTCAATGGCGATCGCAAGACCGATATCTTCTGGCATAATGCTGAAAGTGGTCAAAATGCTATTTGGACAATGGATGGCATCACAGTTATTGATGCCGCCGTTCTAGAAAACACAGACACAACCTATGCTCCCACCATTGTTGATTTCGACGGTAATGGCAAGAGTGATATCTTCTGGCGCAATCAGACAACCGGTGAGAACAAAGTCTGGTTTATGGATGGCACGAACAAGACCGAGTTTGGTCTCCAATCGCAAGACCCTACCTGGAACTATACCCTTGGTGATTTCAACGGTGATTTAAGAACTGATATTCTGTGGCGTAATGCAGAAACAGGTGAAAACAAGATTTGGACAATGAATGGTATTTTTGTCACTGAAGGAGCGCTAGCAACACTAGACTCATCCTGGCAATCTTCTATTGGTGACTTCAATGGCGATGGTAAAACTGATATCTTCTGGCATAACCAGGTAACTGGTGAAAACACAGCCTGGTTGATGGATGGTACCACAGTCAGCACAGAAGCCTTCCTACCCAGTATTGCTCCTGGCTTGACTCCATCATTGGGTGACTTCGATGGTAATGGCACAACTGACATCTACTGGCGCGACCAACAAACAAGTGTAGATAGAATTTGGTCTATGAATGGCACAACAGCAACTGAGTCTTTTGTCGCTGAAGAAAATAGACTGTCACCAGAATGGTTCACCGCCTAAATCAGTGCTGAGTGCTGAGTATAAACTCAGTTTAATTACATCTTAAAGCTGATAAAAACCCCTATACTCTTTTCCCCTCCTCGCTTGCGGGGCTACCGTGTACACACAAGTCTTATCAAGTTGCCTAAGAGCGTTTCGATCCCCCCTAACCCCCCTTGATAAGGGGGGAACTAGAATCAAAGTCCCCCTTTTTCTACGCCGAAGGCGCATCCCCGAAGGGGTTTAGGGGGATTTAGGGGGATCAGATCACTTGTGTGTACACCGTAGGCTTGCGGGGAGGGGCTAGGGGTGGGGTCTTTTATTAATTAAAACTTGTAAGTTAAAAGCTGAATCTCACTAGTTTCGGGGAGATTACTAGAGCTAATGGCAATAGTATCAGAATTAGCACGACGAACTCTCATCCCCTCCATCAGATTTAAAAATTCATCCACTGGCGTAATATCACACGCAGCATCAGCAGCTGGTGTCCGGTAGTGAGTGGGAACCACTAACCTAGGATTTAACACCCCAATAGCCTGCTTGGCTTCTTGGGCATTATACGCCTTATCACTTCCTCCCACTGGGATTAACGCCACATCAGGACGACCCATCATAATTCTTTGTTCAGTGGAAATAGGTGCAGCAGCGCCTCCTAGATGCAAGATATTAATTCCCCCTTGCTGCCAACGCCAAGCCGTATTTATCCCAAATTGCCTACCACCTCTGCGGTCATGGTCTATAGCAATTCCCTGCAATTTAATACGTTGAAACTCGTAAGCACCAGGCGCAAATACTAACTTCGGGTTTCCTGGTAGTCCGTCTACAGCACCTTCATCTAATAACTGACTACTAATTAGGACTAAATCTGCTGTAACTTTTGGTGGACGATAGCCAGCAGTACAGCCGACTGTGTGAAATGGATTGACAAGAATCCTCACTCCACCACCAGTAAATAAAAAACAAGTATGACCCAACCACTGAACTGATAAACCGCTAGATTGCGCGTCAGCTGTCAGGTGGGAACCTAAATTAGTAACCAGCGCTGTGACTAAACCCGCCCCAGCATAGCCCATCAAATCTCGTCGTTTCATCATAAAAATGGGTAGAAACCCCGTGCTTTGAGCATCGGCTTTTTAAATACTGGTTTTTAAATGGCGATAAGCCCAGGAACCAGCAAACCTGTTTAAGTCCCTTCGGTGCAACAAGGTTAGAATGTCTTGGCTTGACCCAACGCTTAACCAATTAAGCTTACAGGAGGCTCAACTAGGGAAGTATTGAGCCGTGTGTACCAAACCTTGTCTCAATGCGGTATTCACAAATTACGTCACCCAAACTGGTTTGGGCAATCCTCACCCTTAAAGGGTGAGGTTGGTGAATAATTACTCTCTTGACTCTAATTGTTCCAGAAAATTGCGTAATAACTGCTTTCCTGAAGATGTTAAAACACTCTCTGGATGAAACTGGACTCCTTGAATGTGAGGATAGTTCCGGTGTCGCACGCCCATAATTGTGCCATCTTCTACCCAAGCAGTAATTTCTAGAACTTCTGGGCAGGTGTCACGGTCAATAACTAGACTATGATATCTGGTTGCCACCATCGGATTTTCTAACCCCTGGAAAACACCTACTCCAGCGTGAGACACCTGAGAAGTTTTACCATGCATCAAATCTGTGGCCGAAACGATTTTACCACCAAATACTTGACCAATGCTTTGATGCCCCAAACAGACACCCAAAATTGGTAAATTGTGACCTAGCTGTTTAATCAAATCTTGGGATATTCCGGCATTTTCTGGACGACCAGGCCCAGGAGAAATAACTACAAGTGCCGGATTTAATGCTTGAATTTCGTCTACTGTGATTTTGTCGTTGCGAAAAACTTTAATATCTGATGCTACAGGGAACTCTGCTGCTAGTTCTCCTAAATACTGCACCAAATTATATGTAAAACTATCATAATTATCGATAACTATAATCAAAGCTTATAACTCCTGGGTTATATCTCCCATACTATTTATAGTTATTAATTATCGCAAATAACTAGACATATCAATGAATGTCCTGCTTGAAGTCGAATCAAGAAGACATTGACAAACTAAACCTTGTCCATCATGAAAAGTGGAGTTTTTGTCATTGCGACGTAAGGAAGCAATCTCACCATCTTGACTAAAAACTACGGGTCTCAACCTAGACGAGGTTTATGTCCACCTATAAAATATCATCAGGGTGGGAGAACAAGCAAACCTAGAAATTTGACATAATTAAAATCACTAGAGGCGGTAACAAGAGCGTACCCGCAACCAGTAAAGCTACTAAGGCGGAAACTAGCACAGCACCAGCAGCGCAGTCTTTGGCAATTTTCGCCAACTCATGATAAGTCTGCTTAACTGTTAAGTCTACAAGAGACTCAACGGCTGTATTTAGTAATTCCAATGCCAACACTAAACCACTGGTTATAGCAATGACGGCAATTTCTACTGCTTGTAAATGTAAGAAAATGCTTAAAGCGATCGCTAAGGCACAGACACTGAGGTGGATGCGAAAGTTGCGTTGAGTATGAAAACTGTAACTGATTCCAGCCCAGGCATATTTAAAGCTGATGAATAAATTAGAAGCAACTTGCCAGGACAGTTCCCGTTCCTTTGTGACTAGTGTTGGTAGACAGTTTGGTGTTGATGGAGGGGAAACTTGTTGGGACATAAGGTTAAAAATTGAACAATAAAGTAATTACAGAAGAATTTGACTGATTTTACGATTTTTGATGATGCAATCAAGTTGGAAGTATTTTTCTACAGAAGTATTATAAACACTTACAGACATAAAGAATATTTAATATTCTATGTCAATATCAATACTAATAGTCTTCAGTAATATTACTTGCTGCTTTAACATTTGCATCAACTGCTCTTCATCTGGATGATCCCAACCCAACAGATGTAGTAGCCCGTGAGCTGTTAACCAAGCTAATTCGGTTAGCAAACTATGCCCCTGCTGTTGAGCTTGACGTTGAGCCGTATTTACCGAAATTACAATATCACCTAGATACAAAGATGCATCCAACATTTCCGGACTTTGAGGAAAATCTACCTCTAAAGCCGCAAAAGACAAAACATCTGTGGGTTTATCTTGTTGGCGATATTGAGCATTCAATGACTGAATTTCCGCGTCATCTGTCAAACGCAGTCCTATTTCATAACCTACTGCTGGCGGCAGATGCGGGTGTAGAGTTTCCAGCCAGCGATTAAACCAGTTTTCCCAAGTTTCCGTAGCAATTCGACTATTGTTATCCCCAATATCAATAGCTTCTATTGGGGACGATTCGTAAAATAAATCCTGTACATCTAGTTCAACTTGCACCAGCTTTAAACTCTCCTCACAGCTTGTGATGTTGCTTTGTTGTTAGTGAGTTAGGTAAGCAAGACCCACGAAAACAGCTAAAAGCCCTACAGCAGTCAGTAGAAAATGTTTCATGGAAGTGCCTCCCTTCCTCACCATGTTTCGCATGGCCAGTTTTACGTAACTAGGCTTGGGTTCTGTTGGCGAGTTGCTCATAATAATTTGCTCACAAATCTCTATTACATATAAATTTAACAGTTTAACTAGGCTTCTGATGCCATTGCGCCTATTCTGAGTGCTGAGTGGGGAAAGTGCTGTTAGCGGTAGCGGGGCGTTTAGCCCGTGCTGAGTGCTGAGTGAATAAAGTTTTGAGTCAGTTTCTTTCCCCCCTGCCCCCTGCACCCTAAGCAGAAGTGCTGTCTACCAGCTGGTTTTCCTGCCGGAGATAGGCTTGAATAAACGCATCGAGGTCGCCATCCATGACATCAGAGATTGCAGTTGTTTCCACGTTGGTTCGCAAATCTTTCACCATTTGGTAAGGGTGAAACACATAGTTACGAATTTGATTGCCCCAAGAAGCTTCCACCATATCACCTCTAATTTCGGCGACTTCTTGCGCTCTTTGCTCTCTGGCAATCACCAGCAGTTTAGCTTTCAGACGGGCGAGGGCTTTGTCTTTGTTTTGCAGTTGAGAGCGTTCCTCTGTACAACGCACTGCCAGTCCGGTGGGTAGGTGAACAATTCGGACTGCTGTTTCTACTTTGTTGACATTCTGCCCTCCTTTACCACCAGCTCTGGATGTCGTAATTTCCAAATCCTTTTCGGGAATGTCCAGTTGTACAGAGTGGTCTAGTTGCGGCATGATTTCCACTCCAGCAAAACTGGTTTGGCGCTTACCGTTAGCATTAAAGGGTGAAATGCGTACTAAACGATGTGTGCCTGTTTCCGAGCGTAGATAACCATAAGCGTAGCGACCAGTAATTTCCAGGGTGGCTGATTTAATCCCAGCCTCATCACCCTCTGATTCTTCAGCTAAACTGACTTTGTAACCGTGGGATTCTGCCCAACGGGTATACATCCGCATCAACATAAACGCCCAGTCTTGGGCATCTGTGCCGCCAGCGCCAGCATTGATTGTCAACACTGCCCCTTCCACATCATAAGGGCCAGAAAGTAACTGTTGTAACTCCCATTGGTCAAGTTCACGATTGAGCTTGGTGGCTGTAGATTCTGCTTCTTGCAATAGTGCTTCGTCAGTTTCCAACTCCAATAGCTCAACAACTGCTTTGGTATCTTCCAAACTAGAACGCCACTGCTCATATTGCTGGAGGTGGGCTTTGAGGTCGTTCAGTTCTTGCAGCGTTTGTTGTGCTTGAGTTTGGTCGTCCCACAATTCTGGCTGTGCGGCGATTTGTTCTAAATCTTGAATTTTGGCAGTCAGTGCAGGTATGTCAAAGATAGTCCTGGGCTTTACCCAGACGACCGGACAATATTTCGATTTCGCGTTTGAGTTCTAATACTTCCATAGTGCTTTGCTAAAGAAGGTCAATTAATTATTGTAGTATAAAATTGCCATTTTTTTACCTTGCCACAGAAAACCGTGGTTACTGTAGATGAACCACGGCGAACAATTATTGATTAATTTGGATTGTTTTCAGGACGCTTAATCACGACCATTCAGGGCAATTAGCAACCGCAAGATAAATACAAACAAATTGATGTAGGTGAGGTACATCGACAAGGCAGCAGGTAGATATTGGTCATCCTGATAAGTACGGGGCAAGATGTAGAAATCAACCACAGAGACTCCCACAAATAGGAAAACCCCTAAACCTGAGATGCCAATTTCTAACCAACTGGGTGTGTAAACACCAAACATGGCAAATGCAAATTGGGCTAGACAAACAACAACCAAGGCAATGACACCCAGGCTGATAGTTTTGGTCAAAGCCATCCCATCTTTTTCAGAGAGATTGGAACCAATTTGACGGGCGAGAATGAAGGTAACGCCACAACCAAGGGCAGCTAACCCAATACCTTGAATGCCAACGCCTTGGGTTTGCAAGGCAACGAACACTAAGCCACTGAGGGTGTATCCAGATAAGAGACCATAGGTTGCTAGTAGAGGTAGTGCCAAACCTTTGTTACCTTTTTCCGCAACATTCCGGGCAACAAAGAACAGAATTAACTGCACAATCATTGCACCAATGAAGGTGGGAAAGAAAATACTGGGGTTGGTACGGATAACGTTCAGACCGCCATAGGTTCCCACGGCTGTTAGCACCAGACCGCCACCTACAAACGGTAAGGCATTGGCAATGACATTTGGACCAATGAGGGCTTGACTTTTAGCCTCACGAATAGCCTCACGAAAGTTGCTAGTATTACTCATTTGTCAATTTTTTGAGATGAATATTCGGTTTAATTCCATTTTTACCAACTTTTGTGGTGAATAGCGAAATTTGACGCTGAGAAATGAGCGAATTTCTAGATACTATTTCTGAACTAAACTTAGTATCAGACTTTGTTTCGCTCAGGTAGAAATACGGCTATGGGGTAAGGTATGCATTTTTGATCATAAATAGCTAGGTTCTATTGCCAAAACTCAACATTTGTTAGGGAACTATTATTACTTGGAAAAATAAAATAACTCGCAACAGCCAAAACAATAAAAATTTGCGTAAAATTACCGATGATACTAGTAAGACTTTCCCTAATTTCAGTAAAACGACGATGGTTTATTCAGGCTTGACTAAGGAAAATAATGAGAGATTTGAAGGCAATATACGCAACTCCTTTCTTTTGACAAAAGGGAGTTATAAAAAAGGAATTTTTATATGACAACCTGTGAAACCTCTATGCAAATTGATGGTGTGGAGTTATTGCACTCATACCACCAAAATCCCTCTATTAAACTTCGTAATCAACTCGTACAGTTACATACTGGCTTAGTCAGAAAGATAGCTCATAAATTTAGCCATCAATGTAATGAACCTTATGAAGATTTAGAACAAATAGGTTATTTTGGTTTAATTAGGGCTATTGAACGCTTCGACCCTAGCCAAGGATATGCGTTTAGTTCCTTTGCTGTGCCATACATTCGAGGCGAGATGCTGCACTTTTTACGCGATCGCAGTAGTCTAGTAAAAATCCCCCGTCGTTGGCAAGAACTGTACAACGAAGGCCAAAAAGTTCGTAAAGAATTATCAATTTCTTTGGGTCGTTCTCCCAGAGATACTGAAATCGCCGAGCAACTGCACGTCTCTGTCCAAGAATGGCAAGAAACTAAGTTAGCCTCTCAAAATCGGATGCCTTTGAGTTTAGACGCTACCGCAACCCATTATGTGGATTGCCAAATCACTTTAGGTGAGGCGCTTCCTTGTCCTCGTTCTACTGCGCTTCAGCAGCAAGATGAAGAACGGCAACAACTCCAAGGAGCCATTAATATGTTAGAAGACAAGCCCCGGATGGCAGTGGAAATGGTGTTTTTAAAGGAACTTTCTCGGAAGGATGCGGCTAAAAATATTGGCACCAGTCCGATGACAGTCACACGATATTTACAAAAAGGCATTCAGGATCTAATTTGCTATTTACAACCACAAACAGTACCTACAGGTTATTAGAAAGTGTTGCGTGGGGAGACGCGATAAATCGCGTCTGTACAAGAAATTTATGACTAATTATCTTGATTTTAAATCAGCGATCGCACCTTTAGTCATAGCAGCAATGGTTTTATCGCTGGCTTTCGGTAAATGATAATACTTACCTGCGGCTGTTTGCGATAACTCTTTAGCAAAACCCGTAGACACAAATTTACTCTCAGTATCAATTACCAATAGTTGCATCCCCAAAGCTCGGATTCTCGCCGCAATTTCTAACAATTCAGCTTTAATGTCTGGTTTTTCTCCTGGTTCTAACGGTTCACCCAAGGAACGCGCCAAGGGAATATTACCCCTGCCATCGGTGATGGCGACAATCACAACTTGCCCAATATCTCCACTCATTTGGGCATTTACACCCACACGGACTGCTTGAGTTAAACCATGTGCTAGAGGCGAACCACCGCCACAAGGTAGCCTCTCTAAACGGTTACGGGCTAAGGCTATGGAACGTGTTGGGGGTAATAATACTTCTGCTTGTTCTCCTCGGAACGGAATCAAGGCTACTTGGTCACGGTTTTGATAAGCTTCTGTCAACAGTTGCATGACAGCACCTTTGGCTGATTGCATCCGGTTAAGAGCCATTGAACCAGAAGCATCCACTACAAATACTACCAAGGCTCCAGCTTTGCGTACCAAACGCTTGGAACGGATATCGCCTTGCTCGACAATCACCTTTTTATTGGGCTGTCTTTCCCTTCTAGCTTTTTGATAGGGTGCAGCCGCCCTTAGAGTTGCATCTACCGCAATGCGGCGGACTTTCCCTTTGGGTAACATCGGCTTAATGTAACGTCCCCGGTCATCAGAGAAAATAATGCTGCGATTCCCCGATTTGCCTTGTCGTTTCGCCATTTGGGCAAAATAAAGCACGCTCTCATCCAGAATTACTCCTTCAGGGTCAAACACAAATTCCTCTGGAATGTCGGGGGGTTGTTGTTCGTCTTGTTCGTCTTGTTCCTGTTCTTCTTTGTCTTCCTCGTCGTCGTCTTCTTGTTCTTGCTGGTCTTCTTCGTCTTGATTCTGAGGTGGTGGTGGTGGGGGTGGTGGTGGTTGGTCTGGTGGTGGGGTCTGGACGATTGTAGAACGTGGTACAATCACTAATTCCACAGCCCGACGTAAATCTTCGGCGTTGACTGTTGTCCGTCCCTCCAAAGCCGCCGCAGCTTTAGCAACACGCACAGCAAATAATTCAGCGCGATGTCCTTGGACTCCTCCCCGAATCGCTTCATCGACTAAATAGGCAATTTGTTCTTGGGTGATGGTGACTTCTTTCAACCATTCCCGTGCTAGAAGAATTTGGGTTTTCAGCGAGTCTAAGTCTTCTTCGTATTGCTGGAGAAATACTTGGGGAGATTTTGAATAGGCGATCGCTTGCTCTACAGCTGATACTCTTTGATCTAAGCCTAGTACACCATCAGCAGACAGGGAAATGGCAATTCTATCGAGTAAATGCTCTCGTAGTGCGCCTTCTTCGGGGTTATAGGTGGCTATAAATAAGGATTTGCAAGGATGCTGAAAACTAATTCCTTCCCGTTCAATCTGGTTGCGTCCTTCAGATAATACTGTTAAAAGCTGATTGGAGATTTGATCATCTAATAAATTCAGTTCATCTACATACAGCACGCCCCGGTTAGCTGAGGCGAGTAACCCAGGCTGAAATATAGTATCACCTTGCTGTACTGACTTTTCTACATCCACAGAACCCAGGAGTCTATCTTCTGTCACTCCTAAAGGAATCTGAATAAAGGGTGCGGGAATAATTTCTGTAGGGATATCTTGAATATCTTTGTCTGCATACTCAGCAAACAGATAATCATCCCAGTCTTCTGGGTGGTTGGGGTCACAGTTACTAATGGAGCCTTGGACAACTTCGATGGGTGGTAGTAGAGCGTGAATAGCACGAGCCATGACTGATTTTGCCGTACCGCGACGACCTGCGATCGCTACTCCTCCCAATCCGGGATCGACTGCTGCTAATAGTAAGGCTATTTTTATGGCTTCTTGACCGACTACAGCTGTTAAGGGAAAGGCTGTGATTGTGGGGTTAATAGTGGGCGCGGGCATGGTTGGCAAAATAGCTGATCTTGGTTTTTAGCATAGCAATTTTTGGCACATGAAGTTAAGAGTTTTTTTCTCACGCAGAGGCGCAGAGGCGCAAAGGAAGAAGGCAGAAGGGAGAAGAGAGGAATAAAAACTTTTCTTTTGGCTTTTATAACTTTAGTTCCAAAGGCATAGTTACTGTGAAAGTAGAACCTCTTCCTACTTCAGAAACTAAATCAATTTCACCTTGTAATAATTTTACCAAACGAGAAACTATAGCCAATCCCAAACCAGTACTATCGGGAAGATAAGACCGATTCCCAGAATTACCGCGAAAGTAGGGTTCAAAGATTTGGGTTTGGTTTTCTGGACTAATTCCAATTCCTGTGTCACAAACTTCGATTGACCACTTTTGATTATTTAGCAAGTGACATTCTATGCTAATAGTCCCTGAGTCTGTATACCGAATCGCATTACTTAGCAGATTAATCATAATCTGTTGTAATTGAAATTCATCTGTGACTACTTTTTGCGGGATGCTATCGTAATCTGCTACCAGTTTTAATTTCTTTTCGTCAGCTAAAGGCTGCAACATTTCACACACATTGTCGATTAACTCGCGGACATTAATCAGTGCTGGTTTTAATTGTGTCTGTCCAGCATCAAACCGCGAAATTTCGAGGACATCATTAATCAAACGAAGTAACTGTCTACCATTGCGTAACACCCGTTCAATATGTTCAATGTTAGCGTAGTTGTCTTTTATTTCCGGCTTTTTTCGTTGTTGGCGTAAAAATAAATCTGAGTACCCAATAATTGAACTTAAAGGATGTTTTAAATCATGGGCTAGTTGAGAAATATGATCTTGATTGGCAATCACTAAGCGATTGAGTTGCTGATTATGAAGCTCTAGTGACGAATGTAACTGCTTAAATTCCTGTAAGCGTTCTTCAATATAACTATTAACACACTGCGCGATCGCTTCGTCTATGACAGCATCAATCAAACGCATCGAACGGATAATTTCTGAAGGTGTTCCCTTGAGTAACTCTAATTCAAGTGTATCGAATATTACCATTCTTAGTAGATGGTATTCATGAGTAATTTCTGCTGGATCAAAGCCTTGTTTAGCCCGCAGTATCCCATGATGCCAACTAGCAGTAATTATCGACTGAATATCATTACCCTGAGACTTAGACAGCACTGTGACCATTGCTTTTAACACATCGGGAAGATCATTTCGGATTGCTGTATAAGGTAAATCTTCGGCACTTTCAATTTCCCGATCTTTAAGAACTGCTGCAACCCATTTTTTGAGAATGATATCAACATTTTCAGCCAGTAACAGACTAAAATCCATTATTCTAAAGTGCGTTTGGAGTAGATGAGTAAACCTAATATATACAATTATTTTAGCGATTTTTGGACATATTCATAAAATTAGTTATCTGGTTCAACAGCGCCAAAAATAACTCTTGTATGCTTTTATTTAAATTCAACACTGACCTTTGCCTGGAGTGACTGTGGGAAGCCTTGTATAAGTCACAACTTTAGTTAGAAGCCTGGCAACTAAATACAATTGAGGTGTATGGTCGAGCATTGTAATAAATTATCAAGATTATTTCCCATACGGCTGATTAAAGTAGATAATAAATTTGCTGTAATTAGTTAGAATACTATTTATTTAGTGGGTAGCCTAATTCAAATTCATCAAAACTGGATTTGGAACGGAGGAACCAATGTTTGGGGCTAATCTTAACGAGAGACACCTTCCAGTCTTAGCCCGTCAGCTAACTCCGTCGGCAATGGAAGGAACTCCCAAAACTTTGGCTTTAACACCAGTTGTTATTGGGGTTTCTTTGCGGATATGACTTGTTTATCCTCTGGGATAGGGGTTATCCGTTTTTAACCTACTTCTCATTCACCATTCGTTCCTTTGGGGAGAAGTCCAAATCGTGAAAATCAAGCCCATGTTAGTGCGTTTGCAAAGCGCCATCGGTCGAGATGACTTAATTGAGCAAATGGTATTATTACCAGAGCCACAAAAACCTTTGTCTCCAGAAGCTCAAACTGTTAACTTAATCGTTGCTTATGATACTTCAACTAATAGTCATACTGCACTAGATTTAGCCTTCTGCATTGCCCATCAAACGCGTTTAGCTACAAATGCACAAGTGAACGTGCAAGCCGTTTATGTGGTAGAAAATCATGATCGTAATCAGGTTACAGATGTATTTAGTTTTACGAAACCCCTGCCGAATTTAGAATGTCCAGTAAGTGCAGTATCAAGGTCTGAAATCCCGGTTTTAACTCAATCAAAATTCAGAGGGATGACCCAATGCTTACCAGAAAAAACTATTGCTCCTCTCCAAGCAGCCGACAAAATTATTTGGCAAGCACGAAGCCTAGCTGAAGAATGGCAAGGTTCTTTTAAATCTCATCTGCGGTTTGGTTGTGTTGCGATAGAACTGAAAAAAGTTGTGGAATTGGAAGCTGCTAGTATCTTGTTTTTGGGATGTAAGTCTGTTAATCATTCCATCTTCCAAACACTAGGTTCTAATTTTCCCTGTGCCATTTTAGGTATACCCAATTGTATTGATGAATAATTCCTATGCAGGATTATAGTAATTTTTCATCTCATTAAAATTGCCGGAAAGTCATCTATATATAGGTGGCTTTTTCTCTAACATACAACTTCGTTAAACTTCAAGAGGTATAGCGTGGAAAATTGGCAAGCGGTTTTCAGTTTGTTCATTTTTATCAGTGTAATTTTCTTAGTCATAACGGAATGGGTGCATCTCACCATTGCGGCCTTCCTGGGAGCATTATTGTTAGTTTTTGCTAACGTCATGACTTTACCAGAAGCTATCGATTACATCAGTAAAAGTCATGGAACACTGAGTTTATTTTTCGGCGTTATGGTATTTGTGCGAGCATTTGAGTCTACGAAGATATTTGATTATGTCGCGACTCAAATAGTTGTATTCGCTAAAGGTGAAGGCAAGCGTCTATTACTTGGTATTGTCGCAATTGTCACTCCCATTTGTGCAGTTTTACCCAATGCTACAACAGTGATGCTATTAGCACCGTTAATTCCACCAATGGCGCAAGAATTAGGGATAAATTTTGTCCCCTTATTAATTTTAATGGTCTTAGTTGCTAATAGTGCGGGACTCTTAACACTAGTTGGTGATCCGGCTACATTTATTGTGGGAGATGCAGTTAATATCAGTTTTATAGATTATTTATGGCACTTAAGTTTAGGGGGAGTAATTGCCGTTGCTGTTGTCATCTTATCACTACCGATTTTATTCCGAAAAATTTGGCATACGAAACTAGCAACTTTGTCAGAACTCCCACACCCACAAATCAATCATCCACGAGTTCTCACTTTGGGTGCAGTGATTGTAGTTTTAGTATTAATCTTTTTTGTGATTGGTGAATCTTTGCCCATACCTATTTCACCTGCGGGGGCGGCTTTATTAGGTGCAGCTTTAGCTTTGCTGCTATCTCACCATAGCAAAATTGATTCTGTGAATCAGATATTGCGAGATGTAGACTGGAGTACATTAATATTTTTCATGAGTATTTTTGTGCTAATTGGAGGACTGGAGAAAACAGGTGTAATTAATGCTTTATCAGGAATATTTTCCGCACTTATCGGTAAAAATATTTTTCTGGGTTCTCTAGTTTTGTTATTTTTTGTAGGGATATTATCTAGCCTGATACCCAATATTCCCTTAGTAGTAGGGATGGTTCCTTTACTCAAACAATATCTCGTGACTGTGGGGTTAGCACCTACGGAAATTTTAGCCCCAGATTTTATGGGCGAGTTCCCCCCAGAAGTGCTACCACTGTTTTACGCTATGATGTTTGGTGCGACCTTGGGAGGAAATGGCACATTAGTGGGAGCATCTTCTAATATCGTAGCCGCCGGTATTGCGGAACAACACGGACGACGCATTTCGTTTAAAACTTTTCTCCATTATGGGATTCCAATCATGCTAGTCCAACTGGTGGCATTAGCATTGTATGTAATGGTGCGTTTTCTGCTTTGATATATGAATTACCCATAGTTGGGTTCACCTGAACTAGCGCCCCTACCCCGTGGTCTATTTACTTAAAAATAGCTGTAAATGTAGAGACGGTACAGGAAGTTCTTTACAGGGGTTTTGACATGATTACAAATCGTGTTCATACTTCAAATCAGCCCAAAAAAGGGCGTGCTTCAAAAGGCGGTCACCAATTTTGGTTCCGCCTTCTCACATTTGTATTATTGAGGAGTTAATAACTGTCAAATTTTAGCTCCTCGTACCACATTCAGGACTAATATCTAACAAAGTGGAGTATGTCCCGTAAGACACTATATCCAGCTAAATCCCAAAGTAAGTAAGCCAGAAAACCAATCATTGCTAGCCGACCATTCCACAGTTCGGCTTGAGGATTAAAACCAAACAGAAATGAATTGCGGTCTACACCGTTATAAGCTTTAGCAACTGGTGGTAAATCGGTGGAAGGACGAGTTTCTCTAGTTTCCATTTTTTTTACTCCAAAATCAAACTAATTCTTCAGTATTTAAGCGTTAATAACCAATGAGATGTAGCACGTCCCGTAGAACGCTATATCCAGCTAAATCCCAAAGTAAATAGGCAAGAAAGCCAATCATTGCGAACCGACCATTCCACAGTTCGGCTTGAGGAGTCCAACCAAATAGAAATGTATTGCGGTCTCTACCATTGTATTCCAGTGCAACTGGTGGTAAATCAGTGGAAGGGCGAGTCTCTCGAGTTTCCATGTTTTTGTCCTAAATCATTTATTGCTTAACTTAAATTTACCAATTAATCAGTAAATTGCTGTCCACCTGTAGGTACAAACTACACGCACCTCTTGCGGACGATTATCAGAAACTTATACGTAAGGGCATATCCACCTTGAGGAGGTGATAGAAATGCTAATTATAAATAAATGTAAATTAACACTTGAGTAAAGAGCATATCTCTATAATTTAAAAATTAATAGTTATGAGTTATCAGTTACTAGTCAAGAGACATAACTGTGTTGATTTTCTAAGACATCGGGGTTAAGTGACAACTGAAAACTGATAACCCAAATCTGATGAGTGATTGGTGTTGATTGCAGGTCTAAATCCCCTAAAGTAACACTTAGTAACTGCTTACTGTTCACTGTTAACTGATTTAAATAGCTACGATTTATTTATCAAAATTTACCTTGTGAGATACCCAAACTTCTACCTAGCGTTAGATATGGTTTTCAAACTTTAGGGGGATGCACTAAACAGCTAAATTCCAGGATTCTGTAAAGTGATGAAGAGTTGGGTATTGCCATATATACACCGAATAAATAGATGTTTATTTGCTTCTGATGAAATTCCTCATCCTCCCCAAATTTAACCCTAGAAAAAGGAAATATAATGTTTCAATGTACGGAAAATTTACTGGGAGTCTACAACCCACTATTGTGGTTGGCACAGATTCCGGTAGTTCCCACGGGGATTACACCAGCGCAAGCATCAGTTCTTAATTCTGGGCCGCGCTTTTTTGTCGCTTTAATCTCTGGTGTGATTCTCTCTTTTGCTTTCCAACTAGTATTAACTAACCTCTCCGTCGCTGCTGGTATATCCTACTTGGGGCGGCCATCTGACTCAGATGGGACTGTTGGGGAAGCGGGAAGTTTCGGTGGCACAATTCGCAAAATTGGCACAGCACTGGGTTTGTGGACATTAGTGACTGTAACGATCGCTTTATTAATCGCTTGCTTTCTCTCAGTAAAATTAAGTCTACTGGTTTTAGATCCCAGACTGGGAGCAATTCTGGGATTAGTCATCTGGGGCGCATATTTTTTGCTTCTGGTGTGGGTGAGTTCGACTACCGTGGGTTCCTTAGTTGGTTCGGTAGTCAATTCCGCTACTTCCGGTTTTCAGGCGATTATGGGTACTGCTACGGCTGCACTGGGTGCTAAAGCGGTGAATCAGCAGGTAGTAGCAACAGCTGAAGCTGCGGCGGCTGCTGTGCGTCGGGAATTAGGGAATGCTGTTGATCCTGCTAGTATTCGAGAAAATATCGAAGATTACCTCGAACAGCTACGTCCCCCAGAATTAGATTTATCCCGCATTCGTGGGGATTTTGAAAGTTTACTCAAAGATCCGCAATTTCAAGCCATCGCCGGCAGTCCAGACCTCCGCCACATTGACCGCCAAAAGTTTATTGATTTAGTCAGCAGTCGCACCGACCTTTCTAAACGAGATGTTAACCGAATCACCGATACCCTATACAATGTTTGGCAGCAGGTAGTAAGTCAACAACAACCCATCCAAGACAACTTAGGTGAGTTAGTCAATTATCTCAAATCACTGCCACCAGGACAAGCGAAGACAGATGAACTCAACGCCAAATTGGATCGGTTAATTTCACAAAGGCGGACTTCTGAGACAGGAACACCAGCAGAAAAACCTGGTATGATGCAACAGACCTTACAACAGGGAATCACTGCACTGACTGGTATTGTGTTGGGAAGAGCAGATTTATCTGATATTGATGTAGAGAAAATTTGGCGATCGCTGACTACAGCCAAAGACAAAGCCACGGCACAAGCTGATAAACTGGGTTTACCCATGCCATCAGAACCCTATAGCCCCATTCGGGCTGATGTAGAAAACTATCTACTCAACACCTACTCTTGGCAATTGAGTCCAGGAAGAATCGCCGCAGAATTTCGTAATGTCATTTATGACCCAGCCGCAGACCCTGGTATAGTTAAAAGGGAACTAGAACGGCTTGATCGCCAAGATTTCGCCAATACATTGCAACAACGAGGACTACTAACTCAAGAACAAATCCAGGGTATTAGCGACCAGCTAGAAACTGTACGTCAAGAGGTATTAATCGTAGTCAGCGCTGCTGAACAAAGAGAGATTGCACAAGACTTGCAACGGCGAGTAGAAAGTTATCTCTTGGTGACTGATAAAGCAGATTTGACTTCAGAAGGAATTGAGCAAAACTTTAAACCATTATTAGAAGACTCAGAAGCAGATTACGAAACTCTTTCGCTGCGATTGTCACAATTTGATCGCCAGGGAATGCAGGAAATCTTGCTAGAACGCAATGATCTTCAACCATACGAAGTAGACCCGATTCTCAACGACTTAGAAGACCAACGCGATCGCGTTTTGGTAGAATCTCAAGGATTGGCAGAACAAGCTAAATATCAAGCCGAAACCCTATGGTTGAATGTAGAATCATATCTGCGGAATACTGGCAAAGCCGAGTTAAATCCTGATGCGATTCGTGCTGATATTCAAAAGCTGATTGAAGATCCCCAATCGGGAATGATCGCTATGCGTGCGCGATTAGCTCGCTTTGACCGTAATACTTTAGTACAGTTATTGAGTCAACGCCAAGACTTGAGTGAACAGCAAGTTAATCAAATCATTGATGCTGTGGAAGACTCTTGGCATAATATCCGCCATACACCCCAAGCTTTAGCACACAAAGCCAAGGAACAGTACGACTCTGTAACCGCGACCATTGCCGATTATTTGCGGAATACTGGCAAACAAGAGTTAAATCCTGAAGGTATTCAACGAGATTTTACCAGATTATTTGAACAGCCCAGAGAAGGAGCCGTAGCTCTGCGCCGTCGCTTGTCTCAGGTAGACCGAGATACTTTAGTCCAGTTACTCAGTCAACGACGAGATTTAAGTGAAGAACAAGTCAATGAAGTCATTGATTCTGTACAAACTTCGATTCAGAATATTGTGCGCGCGCCTCGTCGTTTAGCTACCCGCACACAGCAAAGAATAGAAACATTCCAAGCTTATTTACAAGAGTATTTGCGGCAAACTGGTAAAGAAGAACTCAACCCAGAAGCGATTAAACGCGACGTACAATTATTGTTGCATGATCCGCGCGTGGGAATGGAAAGTTTGAGCGATCGCCTGTCCCATTTCGACCGTGACACAGTGATCGCTTTGCTGAAAATTCGCGAAGATATGACTGATGCAGAAGCCGCCACAATTGCCGATAATATCGTCTCCGTGCGGGATCAATTTGTAGAACAAATCAGTGGGATTCAACGGCGGATTCAAGATGTGGTAGAAGGGATTTTTGCCCGGATTCGTAATTATCTCAACTCCTTAGAGCGTCCTGAACTTAACTATGACGGCATCAAGCGTGATGTTCGCACGTTCTTTGACGATCCACAGGCAGGGTTTGATGCGTTACGCGATCGCCTGTCACATTTCGACCGCGACACCCTAGTGGCGATTCTCAGTTCCCGTGAGGACATATCTGAAGCGGATGTCAACCGAGTTATTGACCAAATTGAAGGCGCACGGAACAAAGTATTACAACGCGCCGAACGCTTACAGCATGAAACCCAACGCCGTCTAGAAGAAGTCAAGCATCAAGCACAACTGCAAGCAGAAGAAACCCGCAAAGCCGCCGCCACAGCTTCTTGGTGGTTGTTTGCCACTGCCTTCGTCTCAGCCGTATTTGCCGCATTAGGAGGAGCGCTAGCCGTGGTTTTGGTGTAATTCGTAGTTCGTAGTTCGTAATTCGTAATTCGTAATTCCGATACTACAAGCGTTTCATTGATGTGGAATGGGTGGTTGATTTACGCCGTGCTGTACTAGGAATTGGGACTGGGTATTGAGAAAAACTTTCTCCCTCCCTGCTCCCTGCTCCCTACTCCCCTGCTCCCTACTCCCCTGCTCCCTGCTCCCCTGCTCCCTGCCCCCTGCACCCCTGCCTCTTCTACTCCCCAACTCCTTCTCCCCATTGATTAATGGCAGAAAATATTGATGAGTAGTCATCATTAGCAAATGACATTTTTACGGCTGTTTGCACAAGTTGGCGCACAGCTTCAATACTGCCGAGATCCAAACCCAGTGATTTGGCTTCTGAGATAAACAAATCTGTATCTTTGAGTAAGTGTTTTGTGGGGAAATTGGGGTTGGTATAATTGCCATCTAACATCCGCCGAAATTTTTTGTCGAAAGTAGGCGCATAAAGTGAACTTTCGCGCAGGATTTGCATAAATAAATCTATGTCAATACCTTGACGCTCAACAAAAGCTAAACTCAGCGCAAAGCTAGTGGTTAGGGAAGCAATGAGTTGATTTAGTGCCAATTTTACCCCAGCCGCAGCACCTACTGAACCTATAAGTAATGGTTCTGAACCGAAATTTTGCAGTAGTTTTAAATGGCGTTGATATTGTTCTGGTTCAGCACCTACCATCACAATTAGCTTGCCAGCCTTTGCTTCGGGAATACTACCTAATACGGGAGCTTCTATATACTCGCCACCACCACCAATTACGGCATCTCTAATTTCTTGGCTTTCTGTGGGAGTAATAGTTCCCATCTGAATCACAGTCCGCCCTTCTAGTGTTCTCCAAGAAGTATCAGAAAGCAGAACATGATAAATTGCGGCGGCGTTAGTCAGCATGAGAATAATGCAATCAGCCGCCCGAATTGC
This sequence comes from Anabaena sp. CCY 0017, assembly GCF_963920885.1. Classification (NCBI taxonomy): domain Bacteria; kingdom Bacillati; phylum Cyanobacteriota; class Cyanophyceae; order Nostocales; family Nostocaceae; genus Anabaena; species Anabaena sp. CCY 0017. The sequence goes on from NZ_CAWUDG010000002.1 coordinate 197,424, forward strand.
TTGACGGGGATGTACGGCAATTTCCGCACCAGCTGCCTGTAATGGGGCTAATTTTTCTGGGGTGCGATTGTAGGCCACTAGCTCGATGTTGGCTGCTAACAACCTTTGAGCCATCGGTAATCCCATGAGTCCAGTTCCCAGAAATGCCACCTTCATTTTTCACGTTCCTTTAGTACAGGTGTAGCTAGTCCTATAGCAGTTATCGGTTGAGTGAGTGAGATACAAGAACCCCACCCCCAACCCCCTCCCCCCCAACGAGGCTACGGTGTACACACAAGTGATCTGATCCCCCTAAATCCCCCTAAACCCCTTCGGGGATGCGCCTTCGGCGTAGAAAAAGGGGGACTTTGATTCTAGTTCCCCCCTTATCAAGGGGGGTTAGGGGGGATCGAAACGCTCTTAGGCAACTTGATAAGACTTGTGTGTACACGGTAGCCCAACGAGGAGGGGGCTATGATGTACTTCATTCAAGTGCATACCGCTATATGTTTGATTGTACGTTTACTGAACAATTATCTTTGTCCAGTGATAACTGTTCACTGTTTACTGATAACTGACTAAAAATCAGCCACCTGCGGCGAATGTCACCATAATGATTACGGATAGCAAGATGCCGGGGCTAAGTAATGTTATTAATAAAAAAAGTTCATGAGCCGTCATAATTAATACTTTCCTGTTATCTTTATCTGCACAGTAGTCAATGTCATGCTAATCTATATCACCATCAGATAGCATTGTTAAAGACTGTTTTAACTTTTCTCAAGTTTAACCTGGCACTGTTAGCCCTTTGAGCGGTTGAGTTATTTCTGTCTGCTGGAGTCCTTTGCTTTGAACTAACACGCCAAAGTTACCTAATTCCGTAGGGTCTATCAGTTGGTGTAATGCTTCGCGTCGTTGCAGCAGTTGTGAGAGGGGTAATTCTTGCTGAGAAATGGCGGAAAGACGCTCGCCTAAACCCAAAGCCATTAAAAATAACCCTTGCTGGATAAAGCCGATTTTTTTTAACTTGAAGCGATCGCCCCAGCGTTCCAAAGCTGTAAAATCAACATGGGCGGTAATATCTTGCATCCCGACGTTGATATAAGGGTTATCGTGGTGGCGATGATTGTAGTAGCACTGTAAACTTCCTTGGGAACGCCTGGGATTATAATAACGATCAGCCGGGTAGCCATAATCAATAGTTAACACATACCCCCGATGCAAGCGGTCTGCTACAATACTCAACCAGTCACCAGCCGCCAAACTAATTTCACTGCGATAGCCATCTTCATAACCACGAGCCGTTAAATCAATCTCTACTAAATCCAGATATTTTTGCAGTTCAGGTGTAGAAAGTTTTCCCGTAACTTCCACAAATACCGGCTCAGACTCATCTTTCCCGGTTGTCACATAAACTTCGTGCATTTCCCCATCTGCTAAAATAAACTGATGTACAGGCAAAGCATCCACCAATTCATTAGAAAAAAAGCAGCCAGTTATCGAGTCAGAAGGGATATCTGCTAAACTGCACCAACGCACAGAAAAATTTTGCAAACGTTGCTGCTGTTCTTGCTGAAATCCTGGCGACTTTTCCACAATCACATAATCCAGCGCCGCAAAAAAATCTGGATGATTTAGCTGAGAGTAATTGAGGATATGCATAGCCAGCAGACCTTGACCGGCTCCCATTTCCACCAAAGAAAACGGTACAGGACGGGCTAAAATCTCCCACATCTGCCAAAATTGTTCCGCCAGTAACTCGCCAAAATCAGCACCAAGATGAGGCGAAGTAAAAAAATCACTACCCTCAAATCCAATTTTCACAGCATGGCTAGAATAGTAACCGTGTTCAGGGTGATATAAAGCCAGATCCATAAATTCAGCGAAAGTAATTCGCCCTTGAGGACTGGTAGAAATATGATAGGCGATCGCGTTACACAATGCTGGATTTGAAGTCATGGAAAAACTATAAAAATGTAGGGTATGGCTACGCTAAAGCTACAGCGTCACCCACCATCATCCTAAAACACCCGCCCTGGAGTCGCATTAAAATCCCCCCTCTCCTTGATAAGGAGAGGGGCTGGGGGTGAGGTTCTTCCCTATTCCTAATCTAAAATTGTTCCGCCTACATCCGCATTCTCTAAATTAGCACCATTCAAATTAGCCGCGTGCAAATCAGCTTCAGAAAGATTTGCATGAGTCAAATCAGCTACACTTAAATCGGCTCCACTTAGGTCTGCGCCATCTAAATTTGCTGCTTGTAAATTTGCTTCCTGCAAATCGGCCGCACTTAAATCAGTTTCAATCAGCTTGGCAAGTTCCAAATTAGCCTGACTCAAATCAGCACCATCTAAAATAGCACCATCTAAAATAGCACCAACTAACTTGCTTTCAGTCAGATTAGCATTACTCAAATCGGCTCCATTCAGGTCAGCTTCAATCAAACTGGTTTGGACTAAATTAGCATAATTCAGTTTAGCGCCATCTAAAATAGCTCTATCTAAAATTGCGCCACTGAGGTCAGATTCTCTTAAATCCGCCTCGCTGAGATTAACGCCAGTAAAATCTCTAACGCCTGCATTATAGCTTTTCAGGAGTTCGTGTACTTTCATATTTGTCGTGCGAGGATCTGTTAATTCGGTTAGTAATTTTGAGAAAATCCAGATTGAGTTCAGCAATCCTCAGTACGCGCTGCCAAGAATTAATGTGGTGAATTCTGGTTTCCATTTATCTAGATTATCTATTTTAAATTGCTTCTGCCACTATCTAGAGTAGTAAATTAATTTCATCCTTTAGAAATATATATTAAATAATTGCCCCTCGACAAATGATATACTGTTAAAATAAGTCTTTTTATTCTGTGATTAATAAGGGAAACAAAAATGATAGCCCAAGAAATAATGGGAAGTGTTGACCAAAACGGTCAACTTTGTTTAGATACCCCCTTAATGGCTCACAAACATAGCCGTGTCAAAGTAATTGTTTTGTTCATAGATGATGAAAATGATTCTGGTTTAAGCAATTTGGAAACTTCGCTTAAAAATACACCAGTTTCTCAATTTGGGGAAGCAGTTGACCAGGACTATGAAAAAATTACTCAATCCCAAGGCATTTTAAAGCATAAAAAAGCAGCTATGCTGGCTCATTTAGATACTCTGCGTCAGGAATGGGACGAATGAGATATATTTATGATACGAATATTTTTATTTACTATCTGGCTGATGAGTTAACAGTTAGTTCATTATTTACAGAAAAATTTCTGCATTTGCACGAAGTCCTTATTTCACCAATTATCCGTATGGAATTACTGAGTTTTGCGGGTTTATCAGCAGATGAACAGCAGTCGATTGAAGATTTACTATCTCAGTTTAAGTCAGTTCCACTGTTAAGAGATATTGAAGATCAAACAATTAAATTAAAACGACTATACAAAATTAAGCTTCCTGATGCAATTATCGCTGCTACAGCAATACATCAAGATGCAGTTTTAATTACAAGAAATGTTAATGATTTTCAAGGAATTACTGGACTAAAGATTGATAATCCTTTTTAACGCAAAGGTATGCGGAGGTTTAAATTGAGATTGCTGCAACTGGGGCAAAATTTCGTATCTTCGTGAACTGGCGGGTTATCACACTCTGGATTGAGACAACATATCTGGTTCATAGCTGGGTGGCGATAGACACATTTATTATAAAATATTTATCAGTATATAGGAAATTATGGCAATATAAAAAGAGGCTCAGATCCCCGACTTCTTGAAGAAGTCGGGGATCTTTGTTTTCGTAACTTATTTAGGATGGCTATATCTATAGTAGTAAGTTTATATCATCCTGAAGAGAGATATTTAGTAATTGTTATAAATCAATACTGAGGGTCAAGCGATCGCACTGAATATTATGATATAAATCAAACAAATTCCACTGATTTTTTGAACAATGAGAACTGGCGATCGCTCAGTTATACTTCTTAAAAGTGGGGAATCTCTTTTAGTGACAAAATTACTCTCTTAACAATGATGGTGAGTTTCATTCCAAAAGTTAATAGCAGATATTACTCCCGCCAATTTCTAGCTGTAATCTTCCTCTTGAGTGTGCTAATTGTACCTACACAAAAAGCCATCTCACAGGAGGTTTCCCCTATACCTGTAACATCCCCATCCTCTGAAACCGAAGACACTCCCACAACTGGACTATTTTTTGCTGACATCCTCGTTAGAGGACGGCCTGTGTTTCAAATTGGTAGCTTGGGAGAACTCACTGCTACACAACGGGCGCAGATTATCAATCGCCGCATTGCTAGCATTTTAGTCCGTTCCCCAACTGACAAACAAGTTTCTGTAGTCACAGATTCCCAGCGTGGTATCGCCACATTACAACTGAATAACCGGGTTTTGATGACTGTCACCCAACAAGATGCCGAAGATTTTAACTTAGAAGTGGAAGCATTAGGACAATGGTGGGCAAATCAGTTAAATCGAGCATTTGACCAACCTCCACTAGCAATTGATGTGGGGCAAAGATTATTATCAACCCTGAGAACATTTCAGCGAGAAACCATCGATAACCTCCCCTCTGTTTTAGGAATGCTATTAGTAGTAATTATGACAGGAATAATAGCAGCTATTATGCGCCATCTCACCCTGACTGGGGCGCAACATTGGGAAGTAGATCGCAACTCGAAAATATTAGTTAGTCGTTTAGTATATGGCTTTATTTGGGTAATAGGTTCAATTGTAGCTTTGGGAGTTTTAGGGTTAGACTTTGCCACATTACTGGGAACTTTGGGATTAACCAGTGTAGCCATAGGTTTTAGTCTTAAAGACATTTTAAGTAACTATTTTTCTGGTATTATTTTACTGGTATCTCGTTCATTTCATTTAGGAGACCAGATAGTTATTAAAGAATTTGAAGGTACTGTTACCCAAATTCAACTGCGAGCTACAACTTTAAAAACTTACGATGGGCGTGTGGTTTATATCCCTAATCAAGAAGTTTTTAGTGCCATCATTATTAATAATACAGCCACAACGATTCGCCGCAATACCATTATAGTTGGTATTAATTATAATGCAAATATTGCCAAGGCTAAAAAAGTTATAAATGATGCTGTTTTGGAAGTGCCAGGAATTGAAAAAGAACCAAAACCAGATGTCTTAGTCCGCGAATTAGCTGCTAGTACAGTTAATATTGAAGTGCGGTGTTGGGTAAATTCTCGGCGATTAACATTCTTAGAAACAACTTCTTTAATGGCTCAAGCAATTAAAGAGGCATTAGAAGCAGCACAAATTGATATGCCGACAGATATTTACACATTGAAATTTAGTGATGTCTTAGCAGTTTCAGATCAAAAATAGCAAAAATAAATTGCCTTTTATGCCTATTTCTTGATTCAAAAATTATTGGACATGGTGACTTTGCAGAAAATTCGGCGATTATTTAGAGAAATTGCTTCGGAGTGGCAAGTTAACGAAGTCTCTTTATTAGCTTCATCACTAGCATATTACACAGTGTTTTTCCTAGCGCCACTGATGGTACTAGTGATTATGATTGTGGGGACAATTTTTGGGGAAGCTGCGGTTCAAGACGAGTTGAGTTCTCAGTTGAGTAAACTGTTTGGTGAGGAGGGGGCGCAATTAATCTCTACAGCTATTGCCAATTTGAAAGTCGATCCTGGAGAACAAACCTGGCAAATTCTGCTGAATATTGCTTTTTACTATTTGGTGCGACTGGAGTATTTACCCAAATTCAAACAGCACTAGACAGGATTTGGGAGGTAAAGCCAGCCCCAGGACACCGTGTTTTTAATTTATTGCGTAAAACAGTCATCTAAACCGAAAAAACGTTACCGTAGATAAATGAAATTATCTTTAATTATTTAAGACAATTTTTTCGGCAGGTATCGATAATTATTCCTGATTAGTATCAGATAAAATTTGTCTAATTTATGAATGAGCCAAGTGTCAAAAGATTTTGGGATCAATTAAATCATACAAAGCTATTACGCTATGTATTACTATTAGCTATTGGTTGGGCAATTGTTCAAGTTATGGCTTATTTTTCTACAGTAATTGTTATTTTTATGTTTGCTGGTATTCTCGCATTTTTACTGAGTTATCCAGTTAAGTGGTCTGAACGCTTTTTACCACATGGTATTGCGGTTATTATAGTTTTTTTACTGAGTCTGGTGATTTTGGGTGGGTTGATAGCAACCCTGGGCTTTGCGATATTATCTCAATTTCAACAAATAATTGAACAAGCGCCTCAATTTATTGATTATGTAATTTCTATATTAGAATCTTTACAAAAAATCCTAACTAGATTCAATTTTAATATAGATTTAAAAGCAGTTGAAGAGGAGTTACGCAATCAAATTCTAGTAGGTATTGGCACGGGCTGGTCAACGTTTCAAGTTTTATTAACTAATTTAGTCGATTTAATTTTGATTGCTGTTGTAGCTTTTTTTATGTTGTTGGATGGTCAAAGAGTTTGGAATTTCATGATCAAAATTTTACCACGAAATGTTCGTCATAAGTTTACCCTAGCCGTCCAACAAAACTTTTTAGGCTTCTTTTGGGGTCGTTTATTATTATCTTTATTTTTTGGTGTTTCAATATTTGTTGTATTTGTTTTTCTGCAACTACCTTATGCCTTATTTTTAGCAGCGATCGCCGGAGTATTTGATTTAATTCCTGGCATTGGGGCTACAATTGGAATTACCCTAGTTTCTCTGATTGTTTTACCTCAAGGAATTTGGCTGAGTGTGAAAGTCTTAATCGGTTGCGTTGTCCTTCAGCAAATCGAAGAAAATCTACTTATGCCGCGCATTATGCAAGGCTCAATCAATATGAATCCTGTCTTCATGTTCTTTGCTTTATTAGTAGGTGCAAGAGTGGCGGGTTTAGTAGGTATTTTTCTCTCAATTCCTCTAGCAGGAGTATTAATTAGTATGTTTAAAGTTGAAGAAATGCAGGGGGGAAATTAGCCCAACAGAATCCTTCCCATTTGTAGAGACGCGATTCATCGCGTCTATTCATAGATTCATAGATTCATCGCGTCTATATTTCCAGCGTCTTTCTCATAACGAACCGCTTTCGCGTTAGCGTCTCCCTTTGGGAGAAAGGCACAAAGTACACAAAGGAAAGAAGGAAATCAGACCATAAAAATCCGATAACTGTAACAATAGTGAAAACAACTGCTTTAAGTTAGATTTACCAGTGAACGCCTCTACCCACAACTCAGAACAAATCCAGTCACGCAAAGCAGATCATATCCGGATCTGTTTGGAAGAAGATGTTCAATTTCGTCAACTCAGCAGTGGACTGGAACGCTATCGCTTTAACCACTGCTGCTTACCAGAACTAAACTACGACGATATTGATCTTAGTACAACTTTCCTGGGGAAAGACCTCGCAGCACCTCTGTTAATCTCTTCTATGACGGGAGGAACAGAACAAGCTGCAATCATTAACCAGCGTCTGGCAACAGTAGCTCAACACTATAAAATTGCTATGGGTGTTGGTTCCCAACGGGTAGCTGTGGAAAAACCTCAAGTGGCTGATACCTTTGCTATCCGCAAGTACGCGCCCGATGTTTTGCTATTTGCCAATTTGGGCGCAGTACAACTGAATTACAAGTATGGCTTGGATGAATGTCTCAAGATTATTGATATTTTAGAGGCTGATGCCCTGATTTTACATATTAACCCACTGCAAGAGTGTATTCAGCCTAGTGGTGATACTAACTTTCGAGGATTGCTTGACAAAATTAATTTATTGTGCAGTAAGTTGACAGTGCCAGTAATTGCCAAGGAAGTGGGTAATGGTATTTCTGCAACAATCACAGAAAAACTCTTAGCTGCTGGAGTGACGGCTATTGATGTGGCCGGTGCGGGTGGTACTTCTTGGGCAAAAGTGGAAAGTGAACGGGCGGAAAATGCCTTGCAAAGGCGCTTAGGTAAGACTTTTGCGGATTGGGGCTTACCAACGGCAGACTGTATTACCAGTATTCGCGCGATCGCACCTCATGTCCCCTTAATTGCTTCGGGAGGACTGCGTAATGGCTTAGATGTAGCTAAAGCGATCGCTCTAGGAGCAGATATTGCCGGTTTAGCTATGCCTTTCCTCCAAGCCGCAGTGGAATCAGAAACAGCATTGTATGATTTAGTTAAGGTATTATTTGCTGAAATTACCACAGTATTATTTTGTACTGGCAACAAGACATTAAATAACTTGCAAAACTCACAAAGTTTACAAAGAATACAATAAATTGTTTCGTGATTCCTCCCACACTCCCCGATGGGTGCAAATTTGGGGCTTTTTGACGATTATGATTATGTTAAATAACTAAAATGCGTAATTTTTTCAAACAAACCTTTGCCAGTTTAATCGGTACTGTACTAGGACTGTTCATTTTCTTCGGTATCAGCACAACAGGAATATTATTACTGTTATTTGCAGTTTCCTCCTCCAGAGATACTACTCCCCAAGTCACAGATAAGTCAGTCGTGGTTTTTGACTTGTCAATGACTATTACCGATAGAGCGCCTGGTTCTGGAGAATTGCTACAACGAGCCTTATCAGGAGCCGAAGCCCCCAGGATGACCCTTCGTAGCGTTCTCGATACCTTGGAAAAAGCCAGGCTTGATCCGCGTATTGTCGGGATATATTTAGACGCAAGAGGTACAACTACATCCGGTAACACGGGCTTTGCTTCCCTAACAGAAATTCGCCAGGCGTTGGAGAAGTTCCGCGAATCGGGAAAAAAGGTTGTCGCCTATGGAATGGGTTTAAGTGAACGGGACTATTACCTGAGTTCGGTGGCGGATACAATCATCCTGAATCCTATCGGCTTGATGGAAGTTAAAGGTTTGAGTAGCCAACCGATGTTTCTGGCTGGGGCTTTAGAAAAGTTCGGGCTTGGTGTTCAGGTAGTGCGGGTGGGCAAATTTAAAGGCGGAATCGAACCATTTATCCTGAACGAATTAAGTCCAGAAAACCGCCAACAAATTCAAAAATTACTTGACGATGTTTGGGGCGATTGGCGGACTACAGTCGGTTCTAATCGTAAAATTACCCCTCAAAAGTTGCAAGCGATCGCAGATACTCAAGCAATCCTGACAGCCAGCGAAGCTAAAGCCAGTGGTTTGGTAGATCAAGTAGCATATATGGATGAGGTAGTTACTGACCTCAAAAAATTGACAGCCAGCAAAGAAACAGATCGGACTTTCCGGCAAATTAATCTCCGAAACTACGCTGAAGTTCCCGATAAAGCCTTGGGTGTAGAACGCAACTCCCAAAATAAAATTGCTGTAGTTTATGCTGAAGGCGAGATTGTCGATGGGCAAGGGGAAGATGAGCAAGTCGGAGGCGATCGCTTTGCGAGAATTTTGAATCAAATCCGCCAAGATAATGATATCAAAGCAGTTGTCTTGCGAATTAATAGTCCCGGCGGCAGCGCTACGGCATCCGAGGTAATGCAGCGAGAAGTACAATTAACTCGCAAAGTCAAACCGGTTGTAGTCTCAATGGGTGATATCGCCGCCTCTGGTGGTTACTGGATTGCGAGCGATTCCAGCCGCATTTTTGCCGAACCAACTACAATTACAGGTTCTATTGGCGTGTTTGGAGTGCTGTTTAATGGGCAAAAACTAGCGAATGATAATGGTATTACCTGGGATACGGTAAAAACTGCACGTTATGCCGATAATCAAACCGTGACACGCCCGAAATCACCCCAAGAGTTAGAAATTTATCAGCGCAGCGTTAACCGGATTTATAGTCTATTCCTCGATAAAGTTGTTCAAGGTCGCAAATTACCAGCACAAAAGGTAGCAGAAATTGCCCAGGGAAGAGTTTGGTCAGGGATGGGGGCGAAAGAAATCGGTTTAGTAGATGAAATAGGCGGTCTGAATGCAGCTATTAATTATGCTGCCCAGGAAGCTAAACTGGATAACGATTGGCAATTGCAAGAATATCCCAGAGTCAGTAGCTTGGAAGAACGGTTTTTTGGACGGGCGGTTCAAGAAATCACCACTATTTTAGAGATAGCGGGAGTGTCTGTTCAACCGACTAATCCTTTGATTACGGAATTCCAGAAACTGCAACAGGAAATGCTGATTCTGCAAAAGATGAACGATCCTTACGGAATTTACACTCGTTTACCCTTTAATTTTCGCCTTGAGTAGGTTTTTCTTGGGTGTAATCACCGAATGCTGAGTGCTGAGTGCTGAGTAGAAACCAAGTAGGGGCGGGTTTACAGATACAGCAGTTTTCATGTCTTTGAACCACATTTGTCGTAGGGGCGCAAGGACTTGCACCCCTACCGCGTGGTCTATTTACCTGAAAATAGCTGTAAGCTGCTGTGGATTTTACGGACAAATATTAAATTTGTATAAAGATTGAGCAGAAGTTTGTTTAATTCTCGATGTTTGCGATAGTCTATATAAGGGTTAAATATGCGTAATCAATTGTCTTGCACCATTACGCAAAAATCATCAAAAATCCCCAGGTTCTATCGTCTTTTAAAAATCACACAGATTCTGGTGACTATAAAACAAAAAAATTTGCAGGTCGTCCCCAGTAATTTATCCATGTAATTTTTCGGACGGCTAACTTTCTCGTATAGCATTCACGATGACGGCTTGGCCTGATATAAGTTTTGTAGTGGTGATTACCGTACAAAACCGAATTTCCCAACCAACTAGTAGAGTTTGTTATGGTATAGTTAAGAGGTTAAGACTAGCTTTGCCAATTACAATACTCCACGCATCGATGAAAATTGCAAAACGGAAAGCAGTTTTGATAAAGCATTTACCAAACATAATCTGAATTGAATCGAGGCTATGACTCAGCAAGTGATTCACCCAATGGTGAAATTGCAGCGTAACGTGCAATCACTCATCGAATCTAATATCATCAAACCAACTGACAGCATTTGGAAAATCGCATTACTCTATGGCAATGACTGGCAGCACTGGAAACAGGAACTGCAAGAGTTTGGCTTTGAGATGCAAGATCCAATTGGCGATTTACTAGAAGTAGAAGCTTGGGACGAAGAGTAGGGCATAAAGCATTGGGAGTCATTATTTCTAACACTCCCAACATCCAACTCCCTATTCCCCAATCCCTATACTTTGCAAGCAGCTAATGCTCCAGCCAGTTCTTTAGCACTTTGGTAGCGATCGCGTGGCAACTGCTGCGTAACGCATTCAATAATTTCTCTCAGTTGAGGGCTAATTGTGGGAATTTTGACCACATCAAACCGGGAACTTTGACCCCGGTGGCGATAAAACTTGAAAGGATTTTCGCCAGTGAGCAGAAAAATTAGCGTCGGACCAATGGCATATAAATCGGATTGCGTTAAGGGTTGTCCTCGCTCTTGTTCAGGGGCGCAGTAACCCTCCGCACCAATCCGAGTGCCAGGGGTAGTACCAATCTCCTTCACCGCCCCAAAATCCAATACTACTATCTGATTATTGGCATTTCGCACCATCAGGTTAGCGGGTTTGATGTCACGGTGGATCAGTGGTGGCTTTTGGCGATGGAGATAGTCTAATATTTCGCAGGTTTGAATCATCCAAGCGATCGCTTGGCTAGGTGTCACTGGCCCAGTGGCATAAACTCTTTTTTCTAAATCTTGCCCATGAACTAATTCCATGGCCAAGTATTTTTTGCCACCAACCACAAAAAAGTCATAATACTTAGGAATCCCCGAATGGTCAAGGGATTTAAGGGTATGTGCCTCCCGTTCAAATAACTCTTGGGCTTTGGCAATTTTAGCCATGTCAGCATTCATTTGCTTTAAAACCAACAATTGTGGTTTTTTTTCAGTCAGACTTGCTCCATCCCAAGCCAGATAAGTAGTACCCATACCTCCCTGTCCCAGAGTTTGCAGCACCTGGTATTGGCGAATTTTATGTTGAACAGACAGAGGCTGACCGCAATGAATACAAAATAGATTATTTGGTGAATTACCTTCGTGTTTGCAGGTGTAGGCTGAACTTGTCTCAATTTTGGCTTGAGCGTTGCCACCTTCAGACTTTAGCACCAAAGTATCAGGTATCTTCTGCAATTGAAATTGTAATATTGGCCCTCCCTGCGCCAGTTGTAGTAAGGAATTATCCGGCAAAGGACACTGAAGTACAAGCTTACCGTCCAAAAAAGTGCCATTAGTACCTTTACTAAACATCTGCCAAGAAGCAACATTTGTATTTTTGGCAGAATTAATTTGCCTCAATTCCAAATGGTGTCGCGAAACCAAACTATCAGATAAAACCACATCATTATCCCCCGCGCGACCAATGCGAATCACGGAGGAATTTTCAAAGCACCACTCCTTGAGTGACGTTTTTTTTTGCGGTTCTAACAAAGTCAGAATAACCACGATACAACCTGCATAAGCTTAAACAATTAGGGATTGGGAATTAGGGAAGGGGAAGTAATCAAAATATAGTAACTGGTTTTCTACTCAGCACCCAGCACTCAGCACTGATAAATCCTGTACGGGCGGGTTTACTAAGGATTTTGGCGAACCACAGACTGACTGCTTAAACCCGCCCCTACCCATTCAGAACTCTTGTACGGGCAGGTTTACTAAGGATTTTGACAAACCACAGACTGACTGCTTAAACCCGCCCCTACCCATTCAGAACTCCTGTACGGGCGGGTTCACTAAGGATTTTGGCGAAGAACCACAGACTGACTGCTTAAACCCGCCCCTACCCACTCAGAACTTTCCTCACTCAGCACTCAGCACTTATTTTTAACTATCCATATTGGGGCGCACTTTGGCCCGGATAACTATAGCAGTAATATTGTCATGCCCATTATGTTGGTTTGCTAAATCAATTAATTCCGTCACCCCCTTTTCCAAGTTAGCGCCGGAACTAAGTAAGGGAATGAGTTGATTCTCCGCATGAATTTCTAATAGATCATTATCTGTTAAACCATCCGATGCCAGGATAAAAAGGCAATCTTCAGTAATCTCGAAAAACTCGACATCAGGATTAATTGAATTGTGATCACGAGGTCCCAAGGCTTGAGTTAGCTGGTAAGCATCTGGACGAGCATAGGCTATGCTAGCTTCCACACCTCTAGAAATTTCTCGTTGACCTACTTCGTGATCTACTGTGATTTGTTCCAATCCCCGCTTGCGTGTCAGGCGGTAAAGGCGACTATCTCCTACATGGGCGACTGCGGCTTGAGTACCTTGAATTAAGAGCATAACCAAGGTAGTACCCATTCGCTTAGTGCCAGAACGGACTTCTTCTTGATTTACCTCATAAATTGCTTGATTAGCTAAATGTACCGCCTCTGTGAGCATAGCTTCCAGGGGCATTTGTTTCTCAACCCAATGTTCATCAAAGTATTGTCTGAGAGTTTTAACTGCCAATTCACTGGCTACCTCACCTCCCGCGTGTCCACCCATCCCATCGCAAAGAATATACAAACCACGAGCTTGTAAGACTCGGTTTTTGGGCAAGTCCAACTTGCTGATTTTGGTTTCAATTCCAAAGTAGTCCTCATTATGATTACGTTGACGGCCAACATCAGTGCGTCCTGCATCTTCCAAACTATTCAATTGCATTGACAGCACAACAGTGGGCAAATCATCAACTTTAGTAGAGAAATCGTCTACATCATCTGATTGCAAAATTGTGGGTGCGGCAGTATTGTTTTCTTCCATGTGATCAGAAGTTGTGGTGATGGGTGGTTCTAATTCAGTGGCGATTTCTTCTAAACGCGATCGCAACTGCTCAATAGTCTGAATGTTACATAATTCCAAATCTTCTAAAATCTGAATTACAGAACCAAATTGAGTGCGTTGGGATTCTCTAAATAGTGCTTGCCAAACTTTCCCCAAAGCTTGGATAGTTAAAGGTTTCTCTGAGGTTGTTAATGATTCAACTTCACCCTCTTCCGAGGATACCGTTTGGGGCGGCTCATTCAGTGGTTCCAGGTACAATTGCTGTAGCGCTAGTGTTTGGTCTTCATCTAAGCGGAGATTCGATAAATCCAACAAACTTTGACGACAATTCACTGTTCCCAACACATCCCAAAGTTGGGTCATCTGATAAAAGCAGTGTAAAATCTGTAACCCCGATGTTTCCTCAGATTGCCATAAATCCAGTAAAGACTGCCAATTGGAACGGTCTTCAATTAATAGCACCTGCACATCAGATTGTTGCCAGGCATCATGAATTGTTGGTATACCTGGGTGACTTTGAGATTGTAAGACAATATAAGCTTTAGCAAGGCGAGAAATTTCACTCATTTCAACTGATGGCATCACCAGTCCCTGTTGCTGATTAGCTAGTATGGCCTCAATCGGCGATATTTGATATGGCTGACAATCCAACACTTTCACGCACATTTCAGCCTGAGACGTATTTTTCTCTCTGGCTGATAGCGGTTCTAACAATTGATAACGCTGTTCTTTGTCTAAATAAGAACCTGCTGTGAGTTGTAATAGAGAAATAGCGGGAGTAACTGAGATTCCTTGATTATCTTGTCCTACAGTCGTTTCTTCAGTTTCCTCCTCCATTTTTAATTTCCAGACATTATTCCCTTCTTTCCCAATAATTGCTTGCCAAACTGTTCCGCATTCCGCACCACAGTTATGACAAAGTTGTGCGTTCACCGGGACTTCGGTGCTGCACTCAGGACAAACCTTGTGAGTCAGGGACGCACCACAGCTTTGGCAATATTTATTTGTGTTGGGGTTTTCAAATGTACACTGAGGGCAAATCAGCATAATGGAAGTTCCTTTATTCCCTTTCCAAGCTGCTTTTAGTCACTAATATCCAAAGTGCCACAATTGGCTGTCCCTGCCTAGAGTAGAAGTACAATTAATTGTGGTTTTACCAATGAATGTTGGTGTTAGTATTAATTGTGACTCATATTAGCTTAATATTTCAGATATTGGTAGCTAATTTTTCTTGACAGATCACTAGCATCATTTCCGCCTGGCAATCATAGCCTGAGCAGAGTTTTTGTAGTTTTTAGGCAAATTGTGCAAAAATTCCAGTTCTGACGGCATCAGGTCGCGCCACTCACCCAACTCTAAACCATCGAGATTGAGATGGGCTATACTCACCCTCACCAGTCGCAAAGTTGGAAATCCCACAGCCGCAGTCATTCGCCGCACTTGACGGTTTTTGCCTTCAGTCAGCGTCATTTCTAACCAAGCTGTAGGAATATTTTTGCGAAATCTAATTGGCGGGTTACGTTCAGGTAAGTGCGGTGCTGCTAACAACAACCGAACTTCTGCGGGTTGAGTGCGATAATCTTGAATTTCCACACCTGTTTGTAACTTGTGAATTGCATCCACATCAGGAATGCGCTCAACCTGCACCCAGTAAGTGCGTTGATGTCCAAAGCGAGGATGAGCGAGGCGATGTTGTAACTGTCCATCGTTCGTCAAGAGTAATAAACCTTCGCTATCCCAGTCCAACCGCCCCACTGGATAAACATCCCGAACCGGGATATAGTCTTTCAATGTGCTATGTTTCGGTGTTTCCTGCGTAAACTGGCTGAGAACTCCATAGGGTTTGTAAAAAATAATATATCGGTAATGGTTAGCCATTAGTTATTAGTCATTGCTCATCAGTCAATTTTAATTTGAAAAAATTCTTGATAAATATCTAAAGACATAAGAAGTGTAGGGTGTGTTGTCACGCAGCGCAACGCACCTGCAACAATTTCAGGTCACTTTCACCTCAGAAACTCTCAACAGCCCAACCCGTATTCATAACTAAAATGGTACAATTTCATTCATGCTAGGGGTGCCTGAATTTTCAGGCTGAGATCACACCCTTAACACCTGAGTCTGGCTAATACCAGCGGAGGGAAGCTGTTTATTGAGGAATTCAAATATGCGGACAGAATGGGTTGCTAAACGTCGTGGCCAGAGTAACGTAACTCAAATGCACTACGCGCGTCAGGGTGTTATTACCGAAGAAATGCACTACGTAGCCAAGCGGGAAAACCTGCCTGTAGACCTGATTCGTGATGAAGTAGCGCGGGGACGGATGATTATCCCAGCTAACATTAATCACACCAATTTAGAACCGATGGCGATCGGCATCGCGTCCAGATGTAAAGTTAATGCTAATATCGGCGCTTCTCCCAACTCTTCTAATCTTCAAGAAGAAGTGGATAAGTTAAACCTAGCCGTTAAATACGGTGCTGATACCCTGATGGACTTATCCACAGGTGGCGGTAACTTAGATGAAATTCGCACCGCTATTATTAATGCTTCATCTATTCCTATTGGTACTGTACCAGTTTATCAAGCCTTAGAAAGTGTCCACGGCACAATTGAAAATCTCACCGCCGACGACTTTCTGCACATTATCGAAAAACACGCCCAACAAGGTGTAGATTATCAAACTATTCACGCCGGGATTTTAATTGAACATTTACCGTTAGTCAGAGACCGGATTACTGGTATTGTCTCTCGTGGTGGTGGTATTTTGGCGCGGTGGATGCTGCATCACCACAAACAAAACCCCCTGTATACCCATTACAACGACATCATTGAGATTTTCAAAAGATACGATGTTTCTTTCAGTTTGGGTGATTCCCTGCGTCCTGGCTGTACTCATGATGCCTCAGATGCTGCACAATTAGCCGAACTGAAAACCCTCGGACAGCTAACCCGCAAAGCCTGGGAACATGATGTACAGGTGATGGTAGAAGGACCTGGACACGTCCCAATGGATCAAATTGAGTTCAATGTCCGCAAGCAAATGGAAGAGTGTTCTGAAGCACCTTTCTATGTGTTGGGACCATTGGTGACAGATATTGCTCCTGGTTATGACCACATTACCTCGGCAATTGGGGCGGCAATGGCTGGGTGGTACGGTACAGCAATGCTGTGTTATGTTACACCTAAAGAACATTTAGGCTTACCCAATGCTGAAGATGTCCGCAATGGTTTGATTGCTTATAAAATAGCGGCTCATGCGGCGGATATTGCTAGACATCGCCCAGGTGCGAGAGACAGAGATGATGAACTCTCAGCAGCTCGTTATAACTTTGATTGGAACCGTCAGTTTGAATTATCTTTAGACCCCGAAAGAGCTAAGGAATATCACGACGAAACTCTACCAGCAGATATTTATAAAACTGCTGAGTTTTGTTCCATGTGTGGTCCTAAGTTCTGCCCCATGCAAACCAAAGTTGATGCTGATGCGTTGACTGAACTTGAGAAGTTCTTGGCGAAGGAACCTGTAACTCAAGGTTAAGTTAATTCTCGTTAAATGTCGTTACTGGGGTTAACCTGGTAACGATGTTTATGTTGAGGGTAAATTTGGAACAATCGAAATATTTATATTGAAATTAAAGCCTAAAAATCAATGAGTGAATCAATTAAATGGACTGCGGACGCTGAAGCTAAACTCAAGGAAATCCCTTTTTTTGTCCGTCCTTTTGCCCGTAAAAAGATTGAAACCTATGCTCAAGAGAATAGTATCTCTCTAATCACTCTGGAAATTTATGAACAGCTTAAACAACAATTTAACTGAAATTTTAACTAATATTTTAACTAAAATATCCACCTAAATCATCAGGCTATCAAACTGTTAAGCAATGAATACACTATCAAATATTAATAAAAAATTAAAGGTTGTCGTTCCTAAACACTGGAGTAATGATAAAAAAGGTAAGTTTTGGGAAAAGATTATAGCACCCTTATTTATTGAACTACGTTGCGAACCAATAAGTAATATTGAATTTGAAGGAATGCAAACTGATATATATGTTAAGGATTTATTAACTGGAAAAACAGGATTGGTAGAGTGTAAATTTCACGAAAAACATATTTCGCCTGATATAATACACCAGCTAATGGGTCAAGCAGATGATGAAGGAGTAGAATATGCTTATTTAATTTCAACTTCAGAACTGACTCCAAAAGCAAAAGCTGTTATGGAAAGGCAGGAAAAGAAGACAAAAAATCAAAGATATAATCTATTATTTTGGGGACCTGATACACTAGCAGACTTGTTTATCAAATTGCAAAATATTCCATTACCTGATTTTACAAAATTAAACATAGATACAAAAAAAATTAAACAGTTAACTCTATTATTAACTCAAGCAGAGGATTTTTGGTGGATTGCGGATGAGATGGGTCAAGATGGGGATATCAATAGAGCTATTATTTTCTCAATTAGAAATCAAAATTTATCTATAAATGAATGGAAAGAATATTTTTATCAACATAGTCTTTATTGGTCTAGCCTTGATATTGCGGTTGTTAATGATGGTGAAAACATATTCCAAAATAATGCACCTTTAGAAAATATTGATATAACAATCTCAGAAATTAATGAAGCAGATAGTTTTGATGATTATCATCGTCCTTGTCGTCCAGAAGATTTTTTTGGAATGAATAATACTCAGGATAAGTTTTGGGATTTTGTCAAAAAAGTCAGAGATAACAAAACTAAACTAAGAATTCTTTGCTTCTCAGGAAAAACTGGTATCGGAAAATCATCTTTAGTTATAAAATTAGCATCAGACTGTTTAGATACACCGGAATATCAAAATAGTTTCTACATATATCATGTTGATGTTACAAGTGTTGATCCTGCACAGTCAACGCTTTTTATTCCTAGCATTATTACTAAAGCATTGCAAACAGCTATTGATAATAAATTTATTGAAATACAAAATCATAAAATATCTACTAACCTTGAACCACAATTCTTTGCTACTGAATCAATTAGATTAATATTTGATCATCTCAAGAAAAATAATAAAATATTAATTCTTTTCTTTGATCAATTTGAAGAAATAATAATGAAAGAAAATCTATCGCCTTTGTTTGATATCTTTAAAAGATTAGTATATGAAGTTGATAGCTTAAAAGAAAATATAGTTTTGGGATTTTCCTGGAGAAATGATCTTTACATCCCAATGGACGATCCTAGATATTATTCTTGGCAAGAATTAGAAAAAATTAGTAAAAAAATTGAATTTGATGATTTTTCAAATCAGGATGCATTAAAATTACTAGATAGATTTTCAGAATATCTAAAGCAAAATGGTAAAGACTTAGACCAGAAAATAAAAAACTGGTTATATGAAAATTGTCAGAATTTACCTTGGTTGCTCAAAAAGCTATGTAGTGATATTTACAATCAAAACATTGATCAAAGACAAATATCTTCAGGAAACAAAAATCTAATTAATAAATTTGATATTAAAAAAATCTTTGATGCTGATATTCAAAGATATGTAAATAATAATCCAGAATATTATAATTGTTTAGAATTTATTGCTAAACAATCTATACAATCTACCGTTAGCAAAAGTGAAGTATGTGATAAATTTAATCCTGATGTAATTAATAGACTTGTAAAAGCAAAACTAATAATTGAAACAGGAAAAAATTATAAAATATATTGGGATATTTTCAGGGAGTTTATTATAGATGGAACTTTACCTAAAATCACCATAACGTATAGATTTAGAACAAGAATTTCAACGTTATTTAATGTTTTTAGGCTCATTCAACCTACTACAACTATAGTAGAACTTATAGAAAAAACTAAAAATGTAGAACTTACAGTTATTAATGCAATTCAGGATTTACAAAACTTTTTCCAAGTAGAAAAAGATATAGAAAGTAATAAAATCATTGCTCCAGAAAATTTAGTGCCGTTACAGGATTATGAACTTGCTGAATATCTAGCAGACCAAATAGAGGATCACATTATTATTCGAGAAATTTATGAAACTCTTCTGCCTGATCAATATATTTGGGATGACGAATTTAAAGATTTAGTACGCAAAAGATATGGTATTCTAAAGCCAAAAACTGCAAAAGACTATAGTAGCAAAATGCTTTCATGGTTTTGTTTTACAGGGCTACTAGAAATAAGACAAACTCGTTTGATAGCAAGACCTATTAGAGCAAGAGACGGACAGCAAAAGGGTAAACTTGCAGAATGTGAATTTGACAAGCCCAAAATCCATAAATCTTATATCACTCCAGGACAAACCAGCTTTTTAGATTGATTAGATTCATGATTTACATAAGTTATTAAACATAAACATCTTTATTGATGGGTATGAAGTTAATAAATCACCTCTTTTCTTAACTAACATTCTCAATGTTAATTGTGATTATTATACACAGGTTTTATTACTTAACTTATCTTTGAAAAAATGCGCGATCACCTATGATGAAAGTACCAAAATGTTGCCAGTAACTGAGCATCAATCTAAATCTTCATGCTGTCAACCGGACAAAATCAGTGCGACGTGCAGCAAACACAAGACAAGCTTGAATATCTTCTGGTTCTAAATCAGGAAAGTCCTCTAGAATTTCGCTAACGCTGACATTTTCCGCTAACATTTCTAAAATGTCACTGACTCTAATTCTCATACCTCGAATGCAAGGACGACCCCCACATTGACCCGGAATTTGCGTGATACGAGTCAATAATTCACTCATTTAATTAATGGTTTATTGGAATATAAAATTATATTTTACCATAATTTCGATATGATAAATTGGCTGTACATTTTTTTTCAACATTTTCAATATTCATTATGATTGTTGTATACAGATTTTATTACTTAATTTATTTTAATAAAATGCGCGATGGGCAAAGCCCCGCCTCCGGCGATCGCATATCATGAAAATAGCAAGCTGACAAAGTGCCTCTCCTTGGCGTTCTTTGCGTCTTGGCGGTTCGTTGTTCCATTCTTCTGCAAGCCAAAATCCCATAAATCAATCAGAAAAAATTGCAACCTTTAACACAGGGATTTCAACTGCAATATACACATCCTCACGGAAAACTTTATCAAGGTAATTCCCTAGATTGGCTGAAATCACTTGCAGATGAAAGCATTGATCTAGTTTTTGCTGACCCACCTTATAACATTAAAAAAGCTGAGTGGGACAACTTTGAAAACCAAGACAAATATATCGAGTGGTCAATTGAATGGATTAGCCAAGCTTCACGTATTCTTAAGCCCACTGGCTCACTTTATATTTGTGGTTTTTCGGAAATATTAGCTGATTTAAAACATCCAGCCTCAAAGTATTTTAAAAGTTGCCGTTGGTTAATTTGGCACTATAAAAACAAAGCTAACTTAGGTAATGATTGGGGACGTTCCCATGAAAGCATCATTCATTTTCGTAAATCTGATTCCGTTAAACTCAACATTGACGATGTGCGAATTCCTTATGGCGCACACACATTAAAATATCCCTCTCACCCGCAAGCCCAAACCAGCGCCTACGGAAAAGGAACAAAGAAGAAACACAATAACTGGACACCTAACCCAAAAGGTGCAAAGCCTAAAGATGTTATAGAAATTCCTACTACTTGTAATGGAATGGATGAGAAAACACCCCACCCAACTCAAAAACCAGAAGAATTAATCAGAAAATTTGTATTAGCATCCTCTCAAGAAGGAGATTTGATTATTGATCCATTTTCAGGTTCAGGAACAACTGTTGTAGTTGCAGAACAACTTAATCGTTATTGGATGGGATGTGATCTAAATATTGAGTATAACGATTGGGCTACTAAACGATTAGAAAATGTCCGTCGCCTGACCAAAGAAGAATGGCTAGCCTTTGATCGGAAAAATACCGAAAGAAGAGTATCTATCAGATGAATATAGAAGCTAAATTATCAGGAATAATGGTGCGTTACGCTACCGCTAACACACCCTACTAAAATGTTGCAATAGTCAATGTAGGTTGGGTTGAACGAGAGTGAAACCCAACGCTGTCGATGATGTTGGGTTTCGCAAAGCCTCTACCCAACCTACTTTAATTATAAGTGTTTAACCGAACCCAAAATTAAACGTTTTGTGCTGACATCTGCGGATTTGGTCATGGTGTTGTAGATGCGCCTACAAGTAGTAGATATAAATATTAAAGAACGCAATTAAAAATTTTGCTAGGGAGAGTCGCAGCGCGACTCTCATCCCCTGACTAATTAGCTAATTCTTGATACCGTTTTTGCAGGTCAGCAATTGTGAATACCGTCTGAAAGTTCAACCCCACTGACTGATAAAACTCTGCGCCACCTTGTAATCGGTCTACAAGTGTAATTACGGTATCAACCGTATAACCAGCGTCCCGAAGACGCTCAACGGCTTTCATGGCTGATTTCCCAGTTGTCACCACATCTTCCAAAACGATGACTTTTGCACCTTCTGGCAAATTTGGCCCTTCAATATAAGCCCTTGTCCCATGACCTTTGGCTTCTTTACGAATAATCAGCGCTGGTATGGGGCGATTTTCATAAGCAGAAACCACACTCACGGCTGACACAATGGGATCAGCACCCAATGTTAAACCGGCTACAGCTTGAGTATCTGTAGGTAACAGGGATAAGAGAATGCGACCAATAGCTAAAGCACCTTGGGGATGAAGTGTTACTTGCTTACCATTGATGTAGTAAGAACTGCTTTGTCCTGAAGAAAGGACAAAATCACCCTCTTGATAAGCGAGTTGGCAAAATAAATTTAGTAGTTTGTCGTGCAGGGTTGTCAGGTCAGTAGTAGCTGCACTATCTGATTGGGTAAAGGTTTCAGTAGTATACGTCATTACAAAACAGGCAAAATTATGTTACACCAAAGGTTGAACTAATCAGAGTTCTGAAATTAAGCATAAGTTACGATTGCCCAAAAGTTGAGGAGTACAGAATATGGGTATTAATTTTAAAACCTTTGGTGGTTTATTAGTGTTGCTAGTTTCTGGTGTGGCTTTTCCTGCTGTTGTAGTTGCTCAGACGGAAACACCCAATTATGAAACTACAAATGATACATTTGAGCGATCTTTTTTTCAAAACGATCGCAACTTCTACGAAAATAGCACCCCCAAGCGTCAGATAGACTCATTTGTGGGTACTGGTTCGATTTTGCGTAATTCTTTCCCAGAAAATGAAATCGCCCGTGATGCTGAGTTGGTTAACATTCTATATCGTGATGTCCTCCAACAGCAGGTAAGCAATGATCCCTATCTTCGCACACCAGATTTACCAAATCCTTATGACACATCTATGCTGATGTCTCCTCGCTTTAATGCTAACAAGCTGAGAGTTGGGACTGAGTTTAGATTTGAAAATGTGACCAGACGGTAAAATTTTTAAGTTTTACTTGGAGTCTGAGAAATTAACTATTCAGCACTTAAAAAATTCTTATGGAGACGCGATGAATCGCGTCTCTACTTAGCACTGAAAAAATCCAGGGTGCAGGAGTTGAACCTGCCTTGGGCAAATTATGAGTTTGCTGCCTCAACCGCTCGGCCAACCCTGGTCGAGTTTCTATTGTAGCTTAAATTGATGACTTGTGTAAACTCCACAATAGTTTATCTACTGGAATGACCACTTTGCTATATGCAGCATATTTAATTTTTGAGAGGTACACTAATGCTAGCAGTCCTTGCCCTCCCTGATAAGACTTTTAGGATTAATATCTGTACCTCATCTACCTGCAAACTGCTGTGAAGTATTTTTAGATGGGGGCGGCAGTCAACATTTTTTGTGCAATAGGCTTAGAATAGGGCAGGATTTTTCCGCAATAGCTTGTCAGCGATGAAAATAAATTCAACTGTACTTCTAACTTTAACGTTGTTAATTCTGATGCTGGGTGCAGGTTCTGTCAGTGCATTTTTAGGTTTTGAGATGGGGAGTTCAGCCCTCAAAGGTGTCACAACACCAGATGGCCGCCCTACTACCAAATTTCCGAATAGTAAGACCAATAACTCTCAACAGTTAGGGGTGACACTATTGAAAGAAGATGAGATCCTGAAAATTGTTAAGGCTCGCATCGAAGGTAAAACCAAGGCTGCTAAATCAGAAAAGCTAGAGGAAAATGACGAGGAAACTAGAAGCAGTCGGCAAAAGCCCAAGGAACAACCCGCCGTGGTTGCAGAAAAACTTCAACCAGGATTTCCAGTGACTGCTGAAAGTGAGGGCGTGACTTTTGCTGTGCAATCTGTTCGTTACTCTGGTGGTGATTTACTGATGAGAGTGAATATGCAGAATAAAGGTAGTGATTCTGTGCGCTTTTTGTATAGTTTTTTGGATGTTAGTGACGACAAAGGAAGAACACTGAGTGCCAGCACCGAGGGTTTACCATCAGAGTTAGCTCCCGATAGCCCAGCCGTCTCAGGGACAGTGATTATTCCTACGGCTTTATTGGATGATGTAAATAAGATATCTCTGTCTCTAACAGATTATCCTGCTCAAAAACTGAAGCTAGAGGTGTTAAATGTGCCTGTAGAAAGGTAAATAGGGAGTGGGGAAGAGTTTTCTGGCGACCTAAGACCCGATATTTAATCCCAAAATGGGGGCGTGATTTTTACACGATCTTTGGCGGTGACTGGTTTTTCTAGCTTAATTTGGACGGATGTGGGACTGAGATTGTTATCAGCACTATTGCTGATTGCGATCAATGCTTTTTTTGTGACGGCAGAGTTTTCAATGGTGACGGTCAGGCGATCGCGTATCCATCAGCTCGTTGAGGCTGGTGACATTCCGGCGATCGCTGTTCAAGGACTACAACGTAGTATCGAAAGATTATTATCTACAACTCAGTTAGGTATTACCCTTTCTAGTTTGGCGCTGGGATGGATTGGTGAAAGTTCCATTGTCGTCTTGGTGAGGTCATGGCTTAAATCCTGGCCTTTACCTTTAGAGATGAGTAATGTGATCGCTCATTCCCTATCAATTCCCATCGCCTTTTTTCTTATCGCCTATCTGCAAATTGTTTTAGGTGAATTATGTCCTAAATCACTAGCGATGTTGTACTCCGAAGAACTGGCAAGATTTTTGGGGCCTTCGATCAAAGCGATTGTCCGTTTTTTTAATCCCTTCATCTGGATTCTCAACCAATCAACCCGGTTTTTATTGCGGCTTTTTGGCATTGAATACACGGGTCAAAGTTGGCGATCGCCTGTAACTTCAGAGGAGTTGCAACTGATTATCTCCACAGAAAGAGAATCTACTGGTTTAGAACTTTCAGAACGAGAATTGCTGAATAATGTCTTTGAGTTCGGGGATGTCATCGCCCAAGAAGTGATGACTCCCCGGACTAGCATTGCAGCCTTGTCAAAAGATGCCAATTTCCAGACCTTACTTGAGGAAATGATCTCTACTGGTCATTCACGCTATCCCATCATTGGAGAGTCTTTAGATGACATTCTCGGCATAGTTTACTTTAAAGATTTGGCACAACCCTTAGCAATGGGGAAACTAACCTTAGAAGCAAACATCCAACCTTGGATGCGTCACGCCCGCTTTGTACCGGAACAAACACCCTTGAGTGAATTATTACCTATGATGCAGCAAGAGAAGCCCGCTATGGTGATAGTAGTCAATGAGTTTGGCGGGACTGTGGGCTTAGTCACCATCCAAGATGTGATTGCTGAAATTATTGGTAACGCCGGCGACCCTGACAACTTCGACGACTTGCTGGTGGAGATGTTAGACAACCAGACATTTTTGGTACAAGCCCAAATTAACCTCGAAGACTTTAACGAAGCCTTACATCTCAATTTACCTCTAACAAAGGAATACCAAACCCTGGGAGGTTTTGTGCTGTATCAATTACAGAAAATACCCGTCAAAGACGAAACCTTCTGCTATGAAAATCTGGAATTTACCGTAGTTTCAGCCGTTGGTCCACGCCTGCATCAAATTCAAATCCGACGATTATGAGTGCTGAGTGGGGAGAGTTAAGAGTAAGTTTATTTCCCCCTGCTCCCTGCTCCCCTTCTCCCTGCCCCCTGCCTCTTCCCTGAGCCTCTAGGCATAAGGTAATGGGTCTTTCAAGCCTAATTCGGCGAAAGCTGCTAGCCTTAAACGGCAAGAATCACAGACTCCGCAAGCGACATCGTTACCTGCATAGCAAGACCAAGTTAGATCCCAAGGCACTCCCAATTGGTTGCCAAGTTGGATGATTTCAGTTTTTTTTAAATCAATTAGGGGTGCAACAATTTCGATAGGTTTGCCCTCACGTCCTTGTTTGGTTCCTAGCTGGAAAACTTTCTGCATCGCCTGGATATAGTCTGGACGACAATCAGGATATCCAGAGTAATCTAAGGCATTCACACCAATATAGACCCGTTCAGCTGCGATCGCTTCCGCATAGCCTAGAGCAAAGCTTAAAAAGATAGTATTCCGTGCAGGTACGTAGGTTACAGGAATATTTTGAGACATTTGCTCAAGCGATCGCTCTTGGGGTAAATTAATTGTGTCGTCTGTCAGTGCGGAACCCCCCCATTGTCTTAAGTCAAAATTCACTACCTGATGTTTAACTATCCCGGCTTTTTCAGCTACCAGGAAGGCTGAGTTTAACTCTCGGCGATGTCGCTGCTGGTAATCGAAAGAAATCGGGTAACATTCATAACCATCAGCTTTGGCTTGATACAAAACGGTAGCAGAGTCTAACCCTCCAGATAACAAAATTACAGCTTTCATCTCAGTTTTAACTTTCGGATTTCTCATGAACAAATTACACTTCCACAAAATGCCATAAACAATGCTACAGTCCTCCTAAACCCATTTTAGTTATGGCGGTTTTTACTGGATTTACCATAGCCAAACAAAACTGACTATACCAACGGTTGTAAAAACTATACGGGTCAAGATGTAAAAATTGCAGATAATTATGCAAAAATTATTTGAGTGTTTAAGCGGTAGCGATCGCGTGAAACATCCAAGACTAACATCACCTTACAGTTTTTTCAAATTTCTGTATTTTTAACAACAAAATAATCTTATTTTTGAATAATGCCAAGTTCAGAATTGATTCCAACCATTAATTGCCCAACTGTTTTTATGAGTTATTACTTACGTCTTTCTGGGTTTCTAAAGTCAATAAAGGAACTTGTCATATTTTATGTAAAGAAAAAAATATTGATCAATTTACAACTGAATATCCAAAAAAAGCCAGATTTGGGGAACTGAATACAAACTTTGAAATTCTTCATAAATGTAACCTCTATGTTACCATCTGGATGGTTTTCGACAGAGCATAACTGGCTTTCAAGTATAAATGCCAACGGCCGTAGCATCTCTAAATTTGGTGGTTGAGGAGAGAATAATAGTGCAAAATAGCATTTCAGTGGCGGAACCAAATTCATATACACAGCGCAGTCAACCAAAACCAATTCGCATAGGCGTAATTGGCGTAGGTAACATGGGACAACATCATGCCCGCATACTGAGTTCAATGAAAGATGTTGA
The DNA here is from genome assembly GCF_963920885.1 of Anabaena sp. CCY 0017. Taxonomy (NCBI): domain Bacteria; kingdom Bacillati; phylum Cyanobacteriota; class Cyanophyceae; order Nostocales; family Nostocaceae; genus Anabaena; species Anabaena sp. CCY 0017. The sequence goes on from NZ_CAWUDG010000002.1 coordinate 224,628, forward strand.
ACTAGTGGGTGTGTCAGATATTAATGTTGAACGAGGCTTAGAAACAGCTAGTAGATATAAGGGACACTTTTTTGAAGATTACTGTGACCTGCTACCCCACGTGGAAGCAGTTTGTGTTGCTGTCCCCACCCGGATGCATTACGCAGTCGGCATCAACTGTCTTTTGGCCGGAATTCATGTTTTGATTGAAAAGCCAATTGCTGCCAGCATTTCTGAAGCAGAATCATTAGTAAATGCTGCGGCTGATTCTCAGTGCATCCTGCAAGTGGGACATATTGAGCGCTTCAATCCCGCATTTAAGGAACTGAGTAAAGTTCTGAAAACAGAAAATTTGCTAGCCCTAGAAGCTCATCGCATGAGTCCTTACTCAGACCGAGCCAATGATGTTTCAGTGGTTCTGGATTTAATGATCCACGACATTGACCTGCTACTGGAACTAGCGGCTTCTCCAGTGGTCAAGTTAACGGCTAGCGGTACTCGTTCTTTAGATTCTGGGTATTTGGATTACGTCACAGCTACCTTGGGCTTTGCCAATGGAATTGTTGCTACTTTAACTGCCAGCAAAGTCACTCACCGAAAAATCCGCCGCATTGTAGCCCATTGTAAAAACTCATTTACAGAAGCCGATTTTCTGAATAATGAAATTTTAATTCACCGACAAACAAATCACAATACTCTAACTGACCATCGACAAGTGCTTTACAGGCAGGATGGTTTGATTGAGAAAGTTTACACCACTAACGTCCAACCCCTGAGCGCAGAATTAGAGCATTTTGTCAACTGCGTACACGGTGGTAATCAACCTTCAGTCGGTGGTGAACAAGCCCTGAAAGCTCTCAGATTAGCAAGTTTAATTGAGCAAATGGCTTTGGAAGATCGGGTTTTGAATCCATTAGACTGGCAATCTGAATCGAGAGTGCAATCATTAACCCCAACAGTTTAAAACCAGCAGGGGCATGAGGCATGAAGAACAAAGTTTTCCTCTTGTCTGTTTGCCCCTACTCCTGGTTTTCTCGGTTTTACCGATACAGCAAAGCACTCAGCACTTTCCTATACTTGATATTCTTTTTATTTTATACAATTATCAGTAGCAATAGGTGAGTAAATTTGCTAACATATTATGGATACGTATTGGTAGTCAGTACGAACTTGTAGACAAGTACCTTAACCTTAGATATACAATCGTGCTGGGGAGTTGGTTTTTAGCATTTTTTGGCTAGTTACTCAAACGGCAAAACAAAAGCACTAAAAGCTAAAATATGCTGATTTTAGTTGGAATTAAGGAACACACCTGGTCAAATTTCGCCTACACTATGCCAAATAATGCTGAAATCGTGATTGCCTAAACTAAACATTTGACGTATTTCTAGTTACACTTGACTGAACCTAGAATTTTTCGTATGTCAAATGTTTGTAAGATGAGCATGATAAATTTTTAAAGTTAAGTAAGGATTAGGAGCTTTCATGACAGACCAACCTTCCGCAGCTACCCCAATGAATGCCGCTGCCATACCTCTAAATAGAGTGTCAGCATCAACCCCGATGAATGCTAATCCAGGAGCCAATAGGCCCAATACTGGACCCGGCAAAACCATTCTCAGTGTTGATTTAGGCAGAACTTCCACCAAAACTTGTATCAGCCGCGAACCAGCTAATGTAGTGTTCGTACCTGCCAACGTTAAGAAAATGTCCATAGAACAGGTTAGAGGTGGCGTTTTTGAAGCCAGAGCTACTGACCCTCTCATGGATTTATGGCTGGAATATCAAGGCAATGGTTATGCTGTAGGTCAGCTAGCAGCAGACTTTGGAGCCAATTTAGGTGTTGGACAATCTAAAGTAGAAGATGCACTGGTAAAAGTTTTAGCAAGTGCGGGCTACTTCAAGCTCAAAGACGAAATCTCAGTGATACTGGGTTTGCCTTTTCTGTCTTTAGAACAATTTGAAAAGGAAAAAGCACAGTTAACCAGCCAAGTCACTGGGCCTCATGTCTTAACCTTCCGAGGCGAATCTATTTCACTGAACATTACCAAAGTTTGGGTCATGCCAGAAGGTTACGGCAGCCTTCTCTGGTCGGAAGCTCAACCTAAAACAGGCGGTAGAGTTCCTGATTTTACTAAAATATCGGTAGCAGTTGTCGATATCGGACATCAAACCATCGATCTTTTGATGGTGGATAACTTCCGTTTTGCGCGAGGTGCTTCTAAGAGTGAAGACTTCGGAATGAACAAGTTTTATGAAATGGTTGCTGCCGAAATAGACGGTGCTGATAGTCAATCTTTAGCACTGATTACTGCTGTTAACAAACCCAAAGGTGAACGCTTCTATCGTCCTAAAGGCGCAAGCAAGCCTACCAACTTGGATGATTTTCTCCCCAATCTCATAGAAATGTTTTCTAGAGACATTTGTAGTCGTGTGCTAGCCTGGTTGCCAGAGAGAGTCACCGACGTAATTATCACCGGTGGCGGCGGTGAATTCTTCTGGGAAGACGTTCAACGTTTACTCAAAGAAGCCCAAATTAATGCCCATTTATCTGCACCTTCCCGCCAGGCTAACGCTTTGGGGCAGTATATTTATGGAGAGGCGCAATTGTCCGCCGTTCGAGCTGCTAGGGCTTAAAACTGATGTTCCAATGGTCAAAAAAGGTAGTTAAGTCGGTAACATTCAACCCAGAAGTTGCTGATGAGAGTTTGTTAGCAGTTGTGGACAACTATTTGGAGCAACTACCTGACAAAACTTTTAGTGACATCTGTAAAGAAGCTTTATGGCAAGCTTTATGTGTACCGGAAACTGTAAAACCTAGTCCAAAAACAGCAGCAACAAATTCGGTTGAACAAAAAATCGATGAGTTGCAACGTCAAGTGACTGACCTAGAGGAACGTTTTTTTGCTAAGGAATCTCATCGTTTGGAGTCGATAGAACACCATATTTTGCAACTTACGCAACAAATAGTGCATTTAGCAGCTATGGTGACTGAGCAGCCAGTTATTCAGTCTTCAACTCCGTCAGCGACAGTACCAGAAGTAGCTAATACTACTTATGCTGATAACCCTCCAGAAGAGGTTGATCCCGTCATCAGCCGCCTAAGTCAGTTTCTTGATGATTTTTAAGAAAGAATTAGGTTTGTGAGCATTTTTCGCTCCTTTTAGCAATCCTTAATAGTTTTTACTATTAAGGATTATTAATATCTTTGAGTATTAAAAACACAGTGAATATGCTGAGATGGTAGCAAGCAAAAGTTACCCATAACTGCGTGCGGAGAAAGTAGGCGCGGGGTTTAAAAAATTTCTCTCATTAATCAATAATTTTCGTGATAGCTGAGGTGGTGTAGCCAGAGCTATTCTTATTCTGCTGCCTTGTACACACAAGTCTAAAAACCTAGATTTGGGTAGTATAGCAAAGTGCAAAGTGCTGTAAAGCCCTGCGGGCATGGCTGCGCTTAAAGCGGTAGCGGGGCGTTAGCCCGTAGAAACCAAGTTAGCTCAAGGCTTTGGGCAATTAACAATGTCCTAACCTCCTTGGCAGTTGCTATATCTGTAAGCGCAAAGCGCAGGCTACACCAACAAAAATTAAATAATAGTAATATATATTAAGAACTGTTAAGAAATTCTTATTAAAGAATATTGCAATACATTGATTTAATTGTTAACGTGTGTATTGTTGGTAACGATGCTGGTGAACGCTCTGAATTTAGGAGAGATAAAACCTATGAGCTATGTCCATTCAGCCCATTATGTGCGGTGTTGATTTTTGATCGAGAAAACACGGCTGAGATGCCTTTAATAAACAATGCAAATTAGTTGAGAAATATTTCGTTGCCAAAGGCTTATTTATAGAGAGGAGGGGCGTAAGCAGATGCGATAAATCGTGTCTCTACAAAACCCAACTCCCAGCTTTGAGTAATCAACACTGTCCTCACATATCTGACTACAGCTATATCTTTTAATTTCAATAACGACTGATTAATTGTCTTACCTTGTGCAAGCCAGCGAGTCGCTTTGATTGTATCTGTCGGCAATCACTAAGAGTAGGGTAAGACCACAATTTTGGAGGTTAAATCCGATGAATATTCAAGGCAAAGTTGCTCTAATTACTGGGGCTTCTCGTGGTATTGGTAAAGCGATCGCACTCGCACTCGCACAACGAGGGATCAAGCGGTTGATTTTGGTAGCACGCGATCGCCAAAAATTAACCGCAGTGGCTGACCAAATTCAGGAAATGGGCGTAGAAACCACAATCTTATCAATTGATTTAACTAAAACTGTTGAAGTCAATATTGCTGTAGCCCAATTGTGGCGCAACTATGGCCCCATTCATCTCCTGGTTAACTGTGCAGGTGTCGCCTATCAAACTTCCTTCTTGCAAACCAAACTACCCCAAGTGCAAGAAGAACTGTCAGTCAACTTATTGGGAATGTACAACCTCACCAGCCTCATAGCCCGACGCATGGTGAGTCAAAAGCAAGGAACAATCGTCAATGTCTCCAGTTTGATGGGGAAAGTAGCTGCACCGACAATGGCGACTTACTCAGCCACCAAATTTGCCATCATCGGCTTTACTCAAGCCTTGCGGCGCGAACTCGCCGAACACAACATCCGGGTGATTGCCTTATTACCCACTCTTACAGACACAGATATGGCGCGTGACTTAAAATTATTTCGCTGGGTGATCCCCATGAACCCTGACGAAGTAGCGGAAGTTCTCGTGTCTGGGTTGCAAAAAGATGCACCAGAAATTCTAGTAGGTTGGCAAAGTCATTTAGCCGTTTGGTGTCAACGTCTAGCCCCTTGGCTGCTAGAAATAATATTACAAATCGCCACTCCGCCCACCTTGGTAAAACCACAGCGCCCCTTCCAACGGAGTTTTATGAGAAAAATTTATCGCTTTAGCGATTTATTATGGTCAAGAACCTAAATTTTCTCTCTCCCTAAAATTTGATAATTTTACCCTGCGGTCAATCACTTAAGCTTTTCAGGTAAAAACGGTAATCACCCACCAGGTAGAACACATTGACCGCAATTAGCATAAATTTAGCCCAGTTTGTCAACAGATTGAGAATTGCGTGGTTGGGAGTATTGATGTAATCGGTGCAAGTTAGAATGGATTGAACGTATTTCGGAGCAAGCATAAATGCTGACATTACCTACCACGCTTCCTACTTTGCCCGAAATCATCGACGACTTACCAAATATCTCCGGTTGGGAAACAGAGGTGCTTTCTGTAGTTAATCATGATGCACCTGTCTTTTTACCCTCCACAAATATCCGTTTAGAGGATGTAAAAGCTGTATTTGCGATCGCCTTACACATGCACCAGCCCACAATCCCGGCTGGACATGATGGTGGCTTAATCAACAATCTGCAATATATGTTTGAGCATACCCACGAAGGGGACAACCATAACGCTGCACCTTTCGCCCATTGTTACAGTCGCATGGGTGACTTGATCCCCGAACTCGTCCATCAAGGTTGCAATCCCCGTGTAATGTTGGACTACTCAGGTAATCTGTTGTGGGGACTCAGACAAATGGGACGCAACGATATTTTAGATAATCTCAAACGCATCACCTGCGATCGCACTTATCAACCTTATGTAGAATGGTTGGGAACAATGTGGGGTCATGCTGTCATTCCTTCCACACCCATAGCTGATATTAAATTGCATATCGTGGCATGGCAACATCATTTTGCCGCCATTTTTGGGTGGGATGCACTAGCGAGAGTCAAAGGATTTTCTCCCCCAGAAATGCACCTCCCCAATCATCCTGATACTTTATTTGCATTTATCAAAGCCTTAAAAGAATGTGGCTATCGTTGGTTACTTGTGCAAGAACATTCCGTAGAAACAATTAGCGGACAATCTCTGATTTACAAACACTTACCACATCGTCTCATAGCCCGTAATTCTCAAGGCGAAACAATTAGTATTACAGCCTTAATTAAAACTCAAGGTTCAGATACTAAATTAGTTGCTCAGATGCAGCCTTACTATGAAGCTAAAACTTTAGATAAACAACAAGTAAGAAATGTTTTAATTCCACCTATTGTGAGTCAAATTGGTGATGGTGAAAATGGTGGAGTCATGATGAATGAATTTCCCAGTGCTTTCAAACAAGCTTGGGGAGATATGGTCAATAATGGAGGAGGTAAATCTGGCGTTGTTGGGGTGTGTGGCACAGAATATTTAGAATTAATCACAGCCGCCGGTTGTCTACCTGAAGACTACCCCACCTGTCAGCCAGTAGGACAACATCAAATCTGGCAGAGAGTTTCACCTGAAAACGGCCAACCTGAGACTGTAGAAACAGCTATTCAAGAATTAAAGCAAATTAATCCTAATTTTCATGTAGATGGAGCTTCATGGACAAATCATATTAGTTGGGTAAAAGGATATGAAAATGTTATTTCTCCCATGTATGAATTAAGCAGTTTATTTCATCAAAAAGTTGATAACTTATTGCCTACTAATTCATCGACATACCGTAATCTGCTTTTGCATAATCTTTTGCTGCAAACTAGCTGTTTTCGTTATTGGGGACAAGGTTCATGGACTGACCATGCACGGAATATTCACCAAAGAGGAGAAAACTTGCTGCAAAGTATATCTGACTCCCCAAATAAACTGTAAATTAGCGGATTAATAGCCATTTTCAAACTTTAATTAGCTTGTGTTTGTAGCTACAAATCAAAGTTACAATTTACTCAACTATAGACAGACTGTATACTTTAATATGTCTGCCTTGAGAACGGTTAAGCATTCAGCTATAATCGCTAAATTAGCCTTAGATAACAAGACAACACCAAGATTAACTTAATCGTTCTTACCTTCTTATCTAAGGAGAATATTAATATGGTTGAAAGTAAGCAGGCTGTAAATAATCAAAGTCAAAATGTTAACCGTACAACTACAGACCAATCTTGCGTCGGGACAGGCAGGGCGGACATAGGAAATGGGATATCGAGTACAGAAGAGGCTAACCGCCCAAAAACAGGCGAGTCTCGTTCGGAAGCAGCAAAAACTGAATCTCAATCTGAAGGTCGGTCCGAAAACGGCAGAATGAATTCGGCATTAAGTAGGGCTTTAATAGGTGGACTGATTGGTGGAACTTTAGGCTCATTAGCTGGCGCGTTAGCTGGGAGAAGAATTGGTGAAGGATTTAACCACACCATGAGAGGTGTTGGAGAAGCAGCCAAAACTATAGGTGAAGGTCTTGGTTATACTGCAAAAGGTGTCGGAGACGTAGCCAAGAGTTTTGCTGAAGGTGCTAGCCACGCGGTTGTTGGTGGTGCAATAGATACAGTCCAAGGTGCTGCTGAGAATGTTAAGCAAACCGCAGTCAGTACATTGGATACAGTACAGAAGACGGCGCAGAATGTTAACCAAGCTGTACAAGACACGACTGAATGGACAAAGCAAGCCGCAGAAAATTCTTCAATGTCTGAAAATGGAGGTAAGCAAGATAGCCAGCAGACTCAAAATCAAGATGTTGGTATGAGTCCGCGAGAAACTAGCACCCAGTCAATTTACATTTCTACTCCAGAATATTCAGAAGGATATTTAGGGGAAACAACAACTTTTGTCAATGAGGAAATTTCAGTAAATTCTTTTGAAGATAGTTCACTTGAAGAAGAAATTAATCGGATTGATAGTTAAGCAGAATTTTGCAGTCAAGATAATCAGCCATTGTTAATAAATTCGCAGTCTAAAAGTAGGTTGGGTTAAGCGCAGCGCCACCCAACGAAGCAAACCAAATATTGGGTAAAGTTGGATTTCCAAAAACCTCAACCCAACCTACATTTACGTCTAATTTTGGGTTTAAAAACAGTCACTAGGCTTTTTATGGATTTTGAATAGGTAAAGGGAGCAGAAGAAACTTTCTTCACTCAGCACTCAGCACTCCCTAATCAGCACTTTGCTATATCTGGAGTTACTGACATCTTCTTGCACCAGGTGACTGGAAATTACAACTCAGGGCTAGGTGCAAGATATAGCAAAATGATTTAAAACCTCAAATCCTTACCCTTAAAATAAATCAAGAGGTATTGATGATGAATGGAAATCAGCAGTTTTCGGATAGGCTTGAGGATAATGATATTCAAAAAAATCAGGACTCAAGTAATGAGTTTTCTAAAATAGTCTTTGGAACTTTCATGGGTGCTACTTTAGGCGCATTAGCTGGTGCTTTAGCTATGAAGGGTTCAGACCAAAAAGTTAACGAAACTATTAAAAATTTAGGAAACTTTGTTAAGGGGACAACTAATAATTTTAATCAAACTGTAAAAGCGGTAGGGGATGCAGTCAAGTCTGTGGCTGAGGGTGTTAACTATACTGTCAAAGATGTGAGTGAAGCTGTTAAGGGTACAGCAGTGGATGTTAATGATACTGTCAAAAATACTGCGGTAAGTGTGAAAGGTGTTGCAGTAGATATTAACGATACTGTACAAAACACTGCGGAGATTGTTAAGGGTGCAGACAAAGGTATTAGCGATACTTTCAAAGGGACAGTCAATATAGCAAAAAGCGTTGTTCAAGATGTAAAACCATCTGGTAGTCAGAATGTTAATTTACCTAACAATGAGACTGCATATATTTTGGTTCCTGTAGACAAGCAAAAGTGAATTTATTAAGTTTATGGTGGGTTACTGACTATCGTCCTAACGCTCTTTTATTACTCTCGTCATATAAAAATCATAAACCCTTATTTTTTATGACTTTGATCAATTTAGACGTAGGTTGGGTAGAGGAACGTTAACGTAGTTTGCCGAAGGCGTAACCCAACACCCACAATCCTTGTTTTCGTTGGGTTACTCTACGAGAAGGCTACGCCTACACAAGGCTTCAACCCAACCTACTCTTTTTTCTTTCATCAGAGTCATAAAAGAGCGCTAACCCACCCTACTGGACTGACAAGTTTAAAATAGTTAATTAGAAGTAAATTGGGTTAAGCGCAACGCTGCCAATGATGTTGGGTTTCCTTTCGTCAACCCAACCTACAATTTTTTGCCACATTTTAAGCTTGCTACGCCACTATAAAGGTAATAATATTTTAAATTCAGTACCTATACCCAGTTGGGAACTAAAATTTAGTTTACCACCATGTCTTCCTGCTATAATTCGATAACTCATTGCTAAACTAGTTTCTTGGTCAGCCCATTTTTCTAACGAAAAAGATTCCATAATTTGCTGTTGTGATTCTGGAGACATTCCAGGTCCATTATCAGCAATGCAGACGGAAACCCAACGAGAATCTGCTGTGTCTCCTTCGTTTGCTGCTAGGGAAATGATTTCTGTAGTAATTTCAATTCGCGGTTTGCTAGCAGTATTCGCATATTCTTGATCAAACTTTTGCCGCACTGATTCATTAATCAAAGCATCTATAGATTGGGTAATAATATTAATAATTACTTGGTTTAACTGTCCGGCAAAACAAGAAATTGGCGGCAGCTTACCGTAGTTTATACTTAGTTGAATTTCTCCTTTCAATCGGCTTTTAACAAGTAGGAGAATACCATCTATACAGGCATTTAAGTCTACTGGCTTGGGATGAACTTCATCGATATAGCAAAAGTTCTGTAATCCTGTTACCAGTTTTTTCAATCTTTCGGCTCCGGTACGAATACTGCTAAGAGCTTTTAATAAATCCTTTTCTAAAAAATCAAACTCAATTTCTTGTTTAAAGTTGTTAATTTTATAAGATGTTTGAGGTAATTCTTTGTCATACTCAGCTATGAGCTTGAGTAAATCTTGACTGTAGTTAAATATATAAGTTAAATTACCCCAGATAAAACTCAGGGGGTCGAGAATTTCGTGTGCTACCCCATCGACTAAACGCCCTAAGCGTGACATTTTGTCATTTTGAATCATTTGGGCTTGGTTGCGTTCATAGCGCACCTGAGTTTCTATTCCTTGAATTTGCCAAGCGGCGATGTTTAAGTCATGTATATCTAATAATTTGTAGGTATTGTCTGCTGTTTGGACTACAATTGGTTCTGCTAAGAATTCAGGCGATCGCCTGAGAGTATGTTGTAGGGCTGTTAAAATCGATGTTGTTCCCGGTAACAGCAAAATAGCTGTGCGTGCATAACTATAAAGCACACCCAATGTTTCTTGGGTAAATAACTCTTGTCCATGAGGACGAATCAAAAATTCTAGCAGTCTTCGCCGCGAAATCATCCCCAGAAATTGCCCTTGTTCTAGCAAGATTGCACCTGGTAGCAGTGGATATTTGTCTAAAAAATGAGCAACTTCAGCACTACTACAACTTATTTCTACCTGAAAGTTGCATATTGGCAGTTCTTCGATTACTGACTCTAAATTGAGATCGCGATCGCTACCACGAGAAAAAATGGGCGGCGAGATGAGAGAATAAAATTCTTGTGGCACTGGTGACTCTAATTTGTATAAAATCTGGCAAGTAATCAGCTAATATTTTAGTCTTTGTGAGTCTCTACTTATCTGAGAAAATTTTACCTGGGTAGATGAGGAAATCTTATATGCAATTTTACGGCGTATTTCAGTCCTTGGGAAGTCTTTACGTAAAAGTACTCTTTTTTATTTACCCCTTTTGTTGGATCTAGGGCTTGCAGTTTTGAAGTTTTTATAGTACAAAATCAACCATCCCTGATCGAGAATTTTGCCAAAAAGCTAGAAAATTACAAAAGTTAGCGATCCCCGAATGTTTAAACACTGTGAACAGTTTATGAAATTTCATGGAAGATCACATCCTGACGCACTAACTTACAGTAAGTATAAACATTAAGTAATCACAGGTCATGCAGCTAGATCCTTATTTCCCAAAACTCGGAACCATTTCGGAAGTGGGACAATCTTCAAATTAGTCAGCGTCAGTAAATGCACACAATTAAACAAAACTATCCACAACACCCTCGTGGTGAACAGCGCTTAAGCTTAACTAGAAACAAAATACTAACTTCGGGTTCAAATCAGTTGGAGTTACCCATAGATGCTTTTGATCCCCATTCCGATAGAATGGCTAAACATAACCTAAAAACTTTCAACCGCTTTTGACTGCGACACCCATGAATCAACTGAACAATGGTTTCACTATATTTCTGAGTTTGCTAGTCGAGGCGATGCCGTTTCTGCTATTTGGGGTTTTATTCTCTAGCGTGCTGCTGATTTTTATCGATGAACGACGATTAGTAGCCAGAATGCCCAGAAATCCGGTATTAGGTGCTTTAGCCGGCAGTCTCATTGGCTTTATGTTCCCGGTGTGTGAGTGCGGTAATGTCCCGGTAGCGCGGCGGTTGCTGATGCAGGGAGTACCCACACCCGTGGCCATTGGGTTTTTGCTAGCAGCGCCAACAATTAACCCAATTGTGATTTGGGCAACTTGGTTAGCCTTTCGCGATCAGCCAGAAATAGTAGTTTTACGAGTGGTATTTTCGCTGTTAATTGCCGTAATTATTGGCGTTGTATTCAGTTTTCAGAAAGATGTAACTCCTCTGGTGCAACCAGCGATCGCCCGTTATATCAAATTCAACCCCCCACCACAGCCAGAAACTCAACGCCGTGGCCAAGGTTACGGAACAACACCACAGGTAAAAGTACCCAGTGTATTGAAATCAGGGACTTATATTCTAGGAGGAAAACCAGGCTTAACTCAGCGCTTAGATCCAAATTTATTGCAGGCGACTAACCCAACCGCCAGCCCCAGTAAATCTGTTAGGGATAAATTCCGCCTGGTTTTGGATAATGTCATGCAGGAATTGCGAGAACTGGGCGGCGTAATGGTCATAGGTAGTGCGATCGCAGCTTGTGTACAAGTATTTGCACCCCGTGACTTAATTCTCAGTTTGGGTGCGGGACACATTAGTTCAATTGTGGTCATGCTGATATTAGCCGCAGTTGTATCAATCTGTTCTACCGTTGATTCCTTTTTCGCCCTGTCATTTGCCTCGGCTTTTAGCAGTGGTTCCTTGTTAGCATTTTTAGTATTTGGCCCTATGGTTGACATCAAAAGTATCGGATTGATGTTAACCGTTTTTAATCCCAAAACTATATTTTACTTATTTGCCTTAGCTGCACAGTTGACCTTTTTGTTCACCCTGTTCCTCAACTTGTATGTGCTGTAAACCAGTTAACAGTTATCAGTGATTAAGCTGGATGGGAGAGAATTTCAGGGATTTCCAGAAAATAAATTGCCCAATTTGATCAAACCATATTTGTTCTTTATCCCCCTTGCCCCCTGCCCCCTGCCTCCCTGCCTCTTCTCCCCTGCTCCCTTTCCTCTTTTTTGACCAATGGCTAAAAAAACCAAAATTTCCCTGCAAAATATTTTATTACCCTGGATTGATGCCTTAGCAGTGACAACGTGGGGATTTTTAATGCTGCAATACTGGATATCGGGCAAATTATATTTGTTGATTCACCCTAATTTCTTCGGATTAGTGATCGTTTGTGGCATAATCCTGCTCGTGATTGGTTTCTTGAAAATGCGAGAGCTTTGGCGGCAACGTCGCCGGGCTAATACATCTAACCTTCAGCATATTAATTTATTCCCACCCGGTTGGGGTAGTGCCTTGTTATTAACTGCTGCAATTTTGGGTTTAACGATTACACCCCGCGTTTTTGCTAGTGAAACTGCCTTACAGCTGGGTGTGACTGATTTACTATCTACCGGACGCGTTCAACCCCAATCCTTTCGTCCCTCTATTCGTCCAGAGGATCGCTCACTGGTAGATTGGGCGCGTACACTTAACGTCTACCCAGAACCAGACTCTTATATAGGTCAAGATGCCAAAGTTCAAGGGTTTGTTATTCACCCCCCGGATATAGGAGAAGATTATATTTTCTTAGCGCGATTTGTGCTGACTTGTTGTGCCGCAGATGCTTATCCTGTAGGATTACCAGTCAAACTCCCAGAAAATCAAAAACGCTATCCTCCTGACACTTGGCTGGAAATAGAAGGAAAAATGATCACAGAAACTTTAGCAGGTAAACGCAACTTGACCATTGCCGCTACCTCCATAAAAGAAATTCCCCAACCCCGCAATCCTTATAGTTATTAATATAGCAACCGCCAAGGTGCTTAAGACCGTGTTGAGCGCTCAAAACCTTGATGTAGGGGTGGGTATGGCTACGCCACGCAAGCTATGACAGATATGCTCAATTACTAATAATAATTTTAATAAACCCGCCCCTACCCACTCAGCACTCTCCCCACTCCCCAATAACTGACGACGAAAAACTAATCACTGATAATTGAAAAATGGCTACATCCAAGACATTTATCCAACCACTAGACCGAGCGGCGATCGCACTGATGCTGCTATTGACTGTACTGATTGGATTCATGATATTAAAAGGTGATGTTGTAGCAGTTCGTGTCCGGGAATTTACTTGGCAAAATCAACAAATTGGAGCAGAAGATGTTTCCTTCACTCTCAATTTTAGTCGCCCAATGGACATCAAAAGCGTAGAGGAAAACTTGAAAATTGAGCCGCCTCTAGCAGGTAAAATTAGTTGGGCAGGGCGGAGGATGGTTTATACACTGCTAACACCAGCACCCTATGGTACGAATTATGAAGTACGGTTGCAAGACGCGAGTGATAGGTTTGCTCTAAAAGAAGGAAAAAATCGAGTTATACAGCCCTTTGTAGGTAACTTTAGATCCCGCGATCGCGTCATTATGTACATAGGAGCCGATGCAGATAATAAAGGTCAGTTAGTTCTCTACAACTTAACCGAAGAAAAGAAAAATATAGTTACCCCCAAAGACCTGATTGTGATGGACTTTAAACCATTTCCAGATGGGGAGAAGATTTTATTTTCGGCTCGTACTTCCAATAACCAAGACCTACTGTCAGCACAGTTATATACAGTGACAACGGGCATTTCTGCAAAGCCTCAAACACCAGCAGAACCAGCAGGTAAAGTTGACCTAGTTTTAGATAATAAGCAATATCAAAACCTGAAATTTGATTTATCGCCAGATGGCAAAACAATTGTTGTGCAACGAGGGAACAAAAACGATCCCAGCGACTTTGGGCTATGGTTTATGTCCACGACTAGCAATAGCAGAGAAAAACCCACCCCTCAACGCTTAAAAAGCCAACCAGGGGGAGATTTTATGATTACCCCCGATAGTAAAGCTGTCGCCGTTGCCCAAGGTCAAGGTGCGGCTATCCTACCACTACAAACCGATGCCAGCAAACCTCTGGATTTTCTCCCACAATTTGGATTAGTACAGTCTTTTTCCAAAGACGGTTCCCAAGCAGCAATGGTAAAATTTAATACAGACTATACCAGGGATTTGTTTTTAGTCACCAACCAAGGCATCCAGAAACCTCTGTTAAAAACTACAGGTTCAATTATTAACTGCCAATTTGACCCCGCCTCACCAACCCTCTACTGCTTGCTGACACAGCTAGTATCTGCTGAAGAGTATGTAGAACAGCCTTATTTATTGGCAATTGACTTGAAAACTGGAGAACAAAAACCATTGTTGTTACTACCAGTTGAACAGAGGAATGTGCAAATGAGTTTAGCACCGGATGGTTTGGGCTTGCTCTTTGATCAAGTTATGCCACAAGTAGATCCCGTACCTTTAACTGCAAATGTACTCAAGACCGAAGATGGAGAGGCGATCGCTACTAGTAGCCTGTGGTTAATGCCTTTATTACCCATTGATGATACTAATACCACCATCCAACCAGAAAAATTACCTCTAGTAGGATTTCATCCCCGTTGGTTGCCTTAAGGAGTGCTGAGTGCTGAGTGCTGAGTGGGGAGAGTGGGGAGTGCTAAGTGAGTAGGGGCGGGTTCAAGAGTCAGTCTGTGGTTTGTTGAAATTCTTAGTAAACCCGCCCGTACAGGAGTGGGGAATGCTGAGTTATAACTATGGAAAATACAATGCATAAATATCAATAAAAGTCAAGCAGGTTTAAACCCTTTCTCTGCATCTGTAAGCAAGCCTGTATATTGGTGGTATTTCCATAATTCCCTTCAATCGGTGAAGCTTGACGGGAGATAAGCTCTTAATGTTATAAAGAAGGCTAGCTGAAAATCCTCTGACCTTTAGGTAAAGGATTGCCAAACTGGCATCAGTTCCAGACACAACAATGGGAGCATTGACTCATAACTAATGACTCACAGTTGGCAATAGTCTAACTTAAGCTTCTGGAGTAAACCCTGATCTGATGTAATTGATCAGTAATGTTAAATATGGCAATACTGAACATTTTGTAAGTGCGTGGGTCAAGAGTCATTAATAAACCTGACACCTCAAACAACAGGGCTGGAATGGAATCCCTAAATTCTGATAATTCGCTACACCCGGAACAGCCTAGCTGTCCATTTTACTCAATTGTGCCTTCTGAAAATATGGCGAATAGACACTTGCCGCTTCTCAAACCTGCGGCCGAACCACAGCCAGAAGAACAAATGCCTGACTCCCCGCAGGATACAACTCAGTCTGACTGGGTTGTGGAGCCTAATCGCGAACAACAAATATTTGTTGATACTGAATTTCAAAAGCTATTGGCATTGAATGAAGAATTGCGGGCGACAAATAATCAGTTATATCAGGAGGTGGAGCATCTCAAAGATGACTTCGCTGAGTCAGAGAAGGCTTTGCAATGGCAAAAAAGGCGTTCTAGCGTCGCTGAGACGATGCTTAACCAACAAACCAAAGAACTGGCCGCAGCTCAAGTACAAATTAAATCTCTATTCAAAGAGTTAGAAACAGTTGTACAAACTGTTCAGCGCCAAGAAAACTTTATTGAAACTTATAAAGCACAACTACAACTTAGCCAACAGCGTCTAGCTCAGTTAGAGCGAGAATGTGCGCTGCTACAAACTAACTATAACGAACAGTCTCAACAGGCATCACAATCAGAAAATACTTGTCGAGAGCTACGTAGTAGGCTCATGCGTCAACAACGCCAGACTCTACAATTTAAAGCAGCTCTGGAAAAATGTCTGGAGTCACCAGGAATGAATGATTCTACTGACGATACAGCCAACCACCAAACGAGATTTTCGCGAAAGGCTCGGTCTTTGTTTCCTAATGTGCAGCCAATTAGGCCTTGGTCGGCAGAATCAGAATCCAATGGTGATCAATTTGATTCTCATTGGAATCCATCTACGGTTCCAACCCCATGCAGTCATGATTCTGAGCATATACCATCATCGCCTGAGAATTTGCCAGTTAAGGAAGAAACACCAGTTGTTTCAGAACCAGTAGCTTCAGAAATTGACGATTCTCTCACTACTTCAGAACCAATTTCATCTCTGGGGTCATCAAAACTAGATGATCAATTGGATAGTCTGATTCAAATGTTTTTTACTCCTGAAGCTGCACCTGCATCGCCACCCCCGGCTGAAGTTCATGTAGAGAACAATCAAATTGAAGCACCTATTTGGGAGACTTGGGCGATAAACAGGGAAAATGAGCATCAATCAGAAATTTTACCAGAACAGCAATTTGAAATCCTGGCAAAAGAGGAAGATTCCCCACCTGCATCTGTAAATAATTCATCAGAGTATTTCACTTTGCCTTTGAGCGAGACGACTATAGACAAGTCATCTAGTGAAGCGTTGGAAAATTATTGGTTAAAAAACTCACAGTCGCATCAGGCTGATTTTGTTTCCGATGATTCTGAGGAGTATGCTAATGATAGTCAATCGCCGTCACCAGTGGTTTATCCTCAGCGTCCACCAAAAGGGCGAAAGTCTTTGTCATCTGTGGAATTACCGAGTTTCCGCATAAATAATAAGTATAATCCTCAGTGATTTTTCAATCAATTAGGATTCAAAACTCAGCACTCCTGTACGGGCGGGTTTACTAAGGATTTTGACGAACCACAGACTGACTGATTAAACCCGCCCGTACTCCCCACTCCCCACTCAGCACTCAGCACTCAGCACTCAGCACTTTCCTAATGGTGGGTTACGCTGTCGCTTTAGCGTAGCCATGCCCCTTGGGCTATACCCACCCTACGATTTGGAAGATTTGGACGATTTTGGGCGTATCTTGCCGCTAATTCAGGATTTTAGCTTCTGATTTGGAGATGATGGCATCTGGATTGACTGGTGCTGAATCGTTTGGCGATCGCACTGACAAGTTAGTTCCCAGTTTACCAGCAGCGATCGCATAGTTAATCACCAACAGCCGCAACCACAACGCCGGATACCGGGGTTCCAGCCAAGATTGACTCCGCATCAACAAGCGGGGAAACCATCCTCTGAGTAAAGCACTGACGAGGGAATCAAGACCGAAGCTAAAATAATTACCCAGCCACCGGACTAAATCCCTAAATCCAGCTAGTTGCCAAATCCATAACAGCAAGGCTGGATTTTTGCGCGCAGCTTTCAGTGCTAAACGGTTAAAAGTCCACCAATCACACCGATCTTTGATGAAATTGTCTGCTACCTCTGGTGGTTCATCGGCTAATAAACCAAAGAAGGTATTCAGCATTGAGTTTATCCGTTGGGGTGGTAAAAATTTCCCAGTGGGAACCATCATGCCTTTAGAAAATAGCCAAGTTACAGAAACGTTACTTTGGTAAGCCCGAATCCTGTTTAAATCGCGGAAACTCAGCAAGTCATGCTTGAGGGCTGTATCTAACAGTGTTGTTAAACGGTCTAAGTTGCGAACTAGAGAACCAAAACCTGTGAACACCAAGGGCGACTGGAGGGATGCAGCATCACCAATGGCAATTAAGCGATCAAAGGCAATGGTGCGATCGCTACTTCCTACACTAAAATGTCCCGGTATATAGCCAAATGTCGGCTTTTTCCACACCAGTTTATCTAAATCACAGCGTCGATACTCTGGCAAAATCGCGAAAAAGTCCTCATACATTTCCAGCAAAGAACCAGGATTTTTGGCATTGACTTCGTGGTAATGAAATAAATAAATTGTCAATTCTTCACCAAATCCGGGGAATAATTCCCAAATTAACTGCCTTCCCCTGGAAATATCACCGTGACTGTAAAGCACATCTCCATACTGGGAATCCCAAACCCCTGGTTCAAATCCCCCCTCAATCACTGCGCCCACAGTGGGACATACACTGTCAAAGGCACGACCACCATTTAATTGCCAAGCAATAGGCGAAGCAGTTCCCATAGCATCAATTAATAGTAGCCCACTGACGCGCTGCTGATTTTTACTGGGTAAATGCTTGACTGTAATCGTCACCTGTGATTCGTCAATATCGGCACGCATGAACTCTGTTTCATCCCAGATGTCGCCCCCGGCATCTCGGAGTTTTTCCCCGCACATCCGCAGCCATTTCTCAGAGTCTAAGGCGATATTTAAGACAGTGGGGGTGTGTAGAATAGGCGATCGCAATTTAACCGGATTATTGCCATCAAAAAACTTATTGAATCCGTCCTTATATTCCCGAACAATCACAGTTTCTAACTCGGCGGCTGTTACCAAACCCAAATTAATTAAACTTTGCAGCTCATCACGAGAAATATTCCATTCTCGATTCATCCGTCCAAAAGGCAAACGTTCCACTAGCAGCACTTTATATCCCAATCTGGCCATCACAGCCGCATGAATTACCCCTAACGCGCCGCCGATGTAAATCAGATCGTAAGTAGATGGTAAGGAAGATGTTATACTACTGTCTTTCTGACCTCCCCCAAATTCTCCATTTTGGGAAAAAATTACTTGACGGGGCTGCCGAGGATTTCGGACACCTTCGCGCCATCTTTGCTCCCACCAGTAAGCACGATTGAGGTCATATTCCCCATTCGGCATTTGCTGAAAATATTTGACTGTCAGGGGGTAAACAGGTTCTAATTCCTCGAAAATCGATTTTTGGGAATCAATAGCCGGAGGTTCAGGGTATTTATGGGCAAATTGCTTTCTGATTTCCTGACTTAGACGTTGCAGAATTTGTCCTTCTCCAGAAACAGGCTGATCTCCCCAACGAAATACTTTTAGATAAGTAGTTCGCTGCACTGACCAGACAAATACAGAAAGTTCCCTCGGTAATTTTCCGGTAATGGCTGCGTCATCATTTTTAGCTGCTGTCGGTACTTTCAGGCGAAAGCCATCCGGTCGGAGTAATTTTTCCCCGGTTCCTGGTTCAAATTCAATTTGCAACCAAGTAAGTACAGTTGCAGTATCCGGTGTGGGAACTTCCAAATAAAGTATTTCTTCCATGATTTTTTGCTGACATCTCCGATGAATCTATTCACTCAGACAGATTTTATAAAGGTAGAAACTACGCTAGACTCCGCCCTATTGGTTCAATAAAGATTGAGTAAAGAATTTTTAATAGTTTGTCAAAGTTTATTGTTCATTTTGTATTTTTTTTAATCCTACGCCATGAATTATCCCATCCCAGACAGTCCCCAGGAAATTTTTGCCCTACGGCAACAGCCAATTGATGCAGAATTAGTCGCCTCAGCCATCGCCGGAGTGATCAAACTTGTGCGTTCTCAGGGACAATCCTTAGAAGAATTAACTGCTCAACTACTAGCTGACGATCCCATGTTAAATCAGCAACAACGGCGTTGGCTGAGTCAATTGGTCACGCAATCCTGGGAACAGTTTTCTTGATGGTCATTAGTCATTGGTCATTAGGAAGTTGCCGTCTTCTCCCCCCGGCTCCCTGCACCCTGCCCCCCTGCCTCTTCCCCCCTGGCTTGGGAATGTAACAACAAACCATATTCCAAGCCCTCTACAACTGCTTGATAGGAAGCTGCCAAAATGTTGGGGGAAACTCCGACAGTTGTCCAACGTTCAGAACCAGTACCTGATTCTACTAATACACGAGTTTTCGCTGCTGTACCAGTATGTCCGTTAAGAATCCGCACTTTGTAATCTGTTAATTCAAAGGTGGCAATTTGGGGATAAAAATTCACTAAAGCTTTGCGTAATGCGGCATCCAAAGCGGCAACGGGGCCATTTCCTTCTGCTGCTTCCAAAATATTTTTCCCATTCACCCCTAATTTTACTGTGGCTAGGGCATTGTTAGTTTCTTTACCTTCAACTAAATCACAATGTACTTGGAAACCTTTGACTTCAAAAAACTTCTGACGACCACCCAAAGCTTCGTACATCAACAGGGCAAAACTCGCTTCTGCTGCTTCAAATTGATATCCTTCACTTTCTAATTCTTTGAGGCGTTGTAGAATTTGTCGGGCGGCTGGTTTGTCCTTATCTAGTTCAATGCCAAAACTCCGGGCTTTGGCTAAAACATTACTGAGTCCAGATTGTTCGGAAATTACTATGCGGCGAAGATTACCGACTTCTTCTGGTTGAATGTGTTCGTAAGTGAGGGGGTTTCGTTCTACTGCTGAGACATGGATACCACCTTTATGAGCAAAAGCTGAACGTCCTACAAAGGGGGCGTGTTCGTCGGGGGCGAGGTTTACGACCTCACTCACAAAGCGACTAACTTCTGTAAGTTGATTTAGCTGGTGTTCTGCGATACAGCTATAACCAAGCTTAAGTTGTAGATTGGGAATTAATGAACAGAGGTTAGCATTACCACATCGTTCACCGTAGCCGTTAATTGTACCTTGTACCATTTTGGCCCCTGCCATGACAGCAGCTAAAGCGTTAGCTACGGCTGTATCTGAATCGTTATGAGTGTGGATGCCGATTTGGGGGGTTGGTTTTTGACTATTAACTGATGAGACATAATTAATTACTGATTCCACGACTTGACCAACTTCGTGGGGTAAAGTACCACCATTTGTATCACAGAGGACTAGCCATTCTGCACCTGCTGCGATCGCCACTTCTAATGTCTGTAAAGCATAATCTTGATTGTGCTTGTAGCCATCAAACCAGTGTTCAGCATCATAAATCACCCGTCGCCCTTGTAAACAAAGATACTCGATAGTATCTCGAATCATGGCGAGATTTTCTGTTAAAGTCGTCTTGAGTCCGGCTGTAACGTGTAAATCCCAAGATTTGCCAAACACTGTCACCCAACGAGTACCCGCAGTTAAAATTGCTTGCAGCATTGGCTCCGTGTCAGCAGTGGTATGAGGGCGGCGTGTAGAACAAAAAGCCACAACTTCTGCTTGTTTTAGCGGATACTCTTGCAATTGCCAGAAGAACTGAACATCCTTGGGATTGGCACCAGGCCAACCACCTTCGATGAATGGAACTCCCAATTGGTCGAGTCTGCGGGCAATGCGTAACTTATCTTCTATAGAAACTGAGAGCATCTCGCGCTGAGTGCCATCGCGTAGCGTGGTGTCATATAGCCAAAGTTGAGGTGAGGGGTTTGTGGTCATAAAACTGAGACTTGCGAGACAACTAGTAAGGCGATGTGCCAATATACAACAAAAAGCCTGTTTGGTAATTAAGATATGCCCAAGGTACTAGCTCAAGGTAAGACAATTGAGTGCTACGCGGGAGCTAATTTACGGCGAGTTTTGCAGCAAAATGATATTGACCTTTATAATGGCGGCGCTAAGTTAATCAACTGTCGAGGTATTGGCAGTTGTGGAACCTGTGCAGTCAAAGTAGAAGGTGAGGTATCTGCTGCAAATTGGCGAGACAAAGCGAGACGTTCGCTTCCTCCCCATTCTCCTACAACAGAACTCCGTTTAGCTTGTCAAACTGAGGTACTAGGGGATGTAAAAGTCACAAAATTTGATGGATTTTGGGGACAAGGTTCCCAAATAGTATGGACACCAGAAGGTTAGGTTAAAAAAGGAGAAAATATTAAGATGGGTAGATGGACTCCACTAATTCTCATGGCCGGAGGCTTGGCAATTTTACTGGGTACGTTATTAGGGATTAATTTCCCGATGGGTGGACAACAAACCGCCAGTAATGATGCTGCTGACGGCAAAACATCCAAAGTACTTCCAGCTAATATTAATGTAAATAGCTCCTCTCCTAGCAGGACTACAAGTAATGAAACAGCCCCTGAAAGTAGCGGTAGCGTTGCTCAGGATAATTTTTCTACTTCTGAAAATAGAGGTAGTGTTGCTCAAGATAGCTTTTCTACTTCTGAAAATAGAGGTAGTGTTGCTCAAAGTAATGATTCTTCTTCCAGTTCTGAGAGGACGACATCAGGTACTAGAAGCACAGGCTTTGGGTCAAGTACAACCTCAACTTCAACCAGCACAGCTAGCACAGCCAGCACCAGCAATCAGGGTAGAAGTCCAATTCGGGCTTTGTGGTAAACCAGCATAGTCGTGACGAGTTATTAGTTATGGGTTATTAGTTTATGTACTAATGGTAAATAGCTAATGATAAATGACTAATGACTAATGACTAGTGACGTTTTGATTATTGGTGGCGGCGTGATTGGCTTGGCGATCGCCGTGGAATTAAAATTGCGCGGAGGCTCTGTCACCGTGCTTTGCCGTGATTTTCAGGCTGCTGCTACCCACGCCGCCGCCGGGATGTTAGCACCAGATGCGGAAAACATTCCCAATGGTGCAATGCTTTCTTTGTGTAGGCGATCGCGTGCCTTATATTCAGACTGGACGCACAAACTCGAAGACTTAACTGGTTTAAATACTGGTTACTGGTCTTGTGGAATTTTAGCACCAGTTTATCAAGGACAAGAAGATAAATTAGATACTGCTCCTGCCCAATTTCCATATTGGCTAAATCAAGCCGCAATTCATCAATATCAGCCAGGATTGGGTTCGGAAGTCGTTGGTGGCTGGTGGTATCCAGAAGATGGACAAGTTGACAATCGGGCTTTAATAAATGTACTGAGGACAGCTGCTGAGTCTCTAGGTGTTGAACTCAAAGATGGCATTAAAGTAGAAGCATTTTTACAGCAGTCTGGAGAAGTTGTTGGCGTACAAACAAACACAGGCGTGATTCGTGCTGACCATTATGTTTTAGCCACTGGTGCATGGTCTAATGAATTATTACCATTACCTGTAAGTCCTCGCAAAGGACAAATGTTGAGGGTGCGAGTCCCAGACTTTATCCCCGAATTACCCCTGACGCGGGTTTTGTTTGGAGATAATATTTACATCGTACCGAGGCGAAACCGTTCTATTATTATTGGGGCAACAAGTGAAGATGTGGGTTTTACGCCCCACAACACCCCCGCAGGTATTCAAACTTTACTTCAACAAGCCATAAGTCTATATCCCCAATTACAGGATTATCCCATTCAGGAATTTTGGTGGGGATTTCGTCCAGCGACACCTGATGAGTTACCGATTTTCGGCACTAGCCACTGTAAAAATTTAACTTTGGCTACAGGTCATTATCGTAATGGTATATTACTTGCGCCGCTCACAGCAGCATTAATTGCCGATTTGATTTGGGAACACAAATCTGATCCCATATTGTCTAATTTCCACTATTCCCGCTTTCATAGTCAGTCATCTACCCCCACTTCTATGCTTACCCACTCTGCCAACTTCTCTAACGGAAATATTGCGGTTGAAGAAAAAGTGGAAGACGCGATGAATCGCGTCTCTACAAGTCCACCTTTGGTAATTGCTGGGAGGACGTTTCAATCGCGTTTAATGACGGGGACAGGCAAATATCGCAGTAT
The DNA here is from genome assembly GCF_963920885.1 of Anabaena sp. CCY 0017. NCBI lineage: Bacteria > Bacillati > Cyanobacteriota > Cyanophyceae > Nostocales > Nostocaceae > Anabaena > Anabaena sp. CCY 0017. The sequence continues at coordinate 248,102 of NZ_CAWUDG010000002.1, forward strand.
TGAGGAAATGCAGCAAAGTGTTGTTGCTAGTGGTTGCCAGATTGTAACTGTGGCAGTTAGAAGGGTACAAACGAAAGCCGCAGGACATGAAGGTTTAGCTGAAGCTTTGGATTGGACAAAAATCTGGATGTTGCCCAATACTGCCGGCTGTGAAACCGCAGAAGAGGCGATTCGGGTGGCGCGTTTGGGGCGTGAAATGGCGAAACTTTTGGGACAGGAAGATAATAATTTTGTGAAATTGGAAGTTATACCTGATCCGAAATATTTACTTCCTGATCCGATTGGGACACTGCAAGCTGCTGAACAGCTAGTCAAAGAAGGTTTTGCTGTACTGCCTTACATTAATGCCGATCCGATGTTAGCCAAGCGTCTAGAAGATGTAGGCTGTGCCACAGTTATGCCTTTAGCGTCCCCCATTGGTTCAGGACAAGGGCTGAAAACAACGGCTAATATTCAAATTATCATTGAGAATGCCAATATCCCTGTAGTGGTAGATGCCGGCATTGGCTCACCCTCTGAAGCTGCCCAGGCGATGGAATTAGGTGCAGATGCTTTATTAATTAATAGTGCGATCGCCCTTTCCCAAAACCCCCCAGCAATGGCTCAAGCCATGAATTTAGCAGCCGTAGCCGGTCGTATGGCTTACCTAGCTGGCAGAATGCCCCTGAAAACCTATGCTAGTGCCAGTTCACCACTCACCGGTACAATTACTAATTAGAGAATCGGTGAAGAAGCAGGGGGGCAGGGGACAGGGGGGAGTTAGAAATTACTTTAACTTTCCTCTGCTTGCTTTTCAACGTAAAGATTTGTCTCTAAGTATGAAAGCAGAATATAGGGCTTATGTAACATAAAACGAATAAAAGCAAATAATCAGGAATTTATTCATGCCCTATACAAACGAAGAAGGCGGTCGTCTGAACAATTTCGCCCGCGAACCAAAGGTTTACCAAGCAGAACCTCCGACAAACAGCCAAAAACGTACCTATATTTTCTTAGGATTCGCTGCTATATTGTTGGTTGCTGGGTTAATTGTTGTTGCCTTCTCTGTTTCTCATGTTACTTGAGCATCCAATTTTTTAATAAAATTTAAAAAATTTAAATCTTGAGTTTCAAGGTTTCTATGTGAGCAGGAACCTTGTTTTTTGTTTTTTTGTTAGAATTATATATAAAGTTTTAAGTATAAATAAATACTTTCTACTTTATATAGCAACTGTCAAGGAAGTTAGCACATTTTTGCTTCCTGAAAGCCTTGATGTAGAGGTGGGTTTATTAAAATTATTATTAGTAATTGAGTATATCTGTAAACCCGCCCCTATTTGGTTTCTATTCAGCACTTGGCTGTACTTCCACAAATCTGAAAAAGCTAAAGCATACTGAGCAGATCAACAGTCATAATTAAATTTTTGTCTGTCTGCTGTCATTTAACCTGTAAAACTTATACATACCATGTTTGGGCTTCTTAGCCGCCATGAGCGTGAATGATACTAAAAACCGCAGTAATTTTACTTGGAACCGACAAGTATATCATCGTTTAAAACTTGCCCTTAGTCTTGGTTTAAGACGACAATTTTTTTTGGCAGTTAGTGACAATTTACACTTACGCAATCAAGTGGCCGCCCGTTTGCATTCTACTTTAGCTTATCCAGTCGGGCAAGTGCTATATAAACCTGTGAACAGTTATGAAACTAGCACTCCAGCTTATCCACGATTGGTGACATTAAGGTTGAATTTAAGTGATCCTAATCCTATTGAACAGATAAATCAATGGCTGGCTAATTATCCGCCACCAATTGTTGGGGCATCAAAAAATACGTCAGGTAGACCTTTACCCATACCGATATTTCAGATTGTCGGTGTGGAACAGTTAACTAAACAACCAGTGGCGATACAGCGTTTATTTTTACATTATTTGCGCTTAAGTGAGCAGACTTTTTCTAGTCAAGAGTCTACTCAGTCTCTAGAATCCAGCGTACTGTTGTGGGTATCGCGTCCTTGGTTATCCGCTATTGAGCAATCAGCACCACAATTCTGGCGCTGGCGGACTGGTGTGTTTGTATTTGCGGGAGAACCCACACCAACGACAGAAAATCAAGGTTATCCAGAACGTTATGACCGTTCTAGAAATGTGGATTTAGAAGATATTGAGCAATCTGTTCTCGATGAATCAATCATCGAAGCTGAACTTAAAGCCTCGTCTGCTAACGGCTTAAAATTTGGGGATGATTTTGACTTTCCAGTGGAATCAACAACGCATTCTTCAGAACAACAACAAGAAACTTTAGCGTTAACTGCGGAATTGTTGAAGACTGCAAAGCAGCAACAAAAATTCACTACCAGATCCAGTCAAGGTAATAACCCATTGCAATTTTCGTTATCTCATATTAATAAAGATTTAACCGAACTAATTATACCAACGCTCAACAGGACTACGGCTGAAAATGGAGAGGATAATCAACCAGCGCAGCAAATTCTCTTCGAGATTGAAGAACTACACTCACAACAAGCTTCTGGAGAGGTATTAGCAGCCGAGTATCTTCGTTTAGGAAATTTATATCGTCTACGCATTGAACAGGGAAAGTCAAGTCTAGAAAATTTGATGGTGGCAATTCTCGCTTATCAGGAGGCGGCTACCTACGATGAAACTTCACCGCAACTGCCAGATATTTTAAATGACTTGGGTACACTTTACTGGATGCTGCACCGCGCCCCTCATAATACAGGCGATGGAAAAGTTTATATAGAGCAGGGAATTGAGTTTTATAATTTAGCTGCAAAGTTGATATATCCCACAGAACAATCAGATACTTATGCACGGGTACAAAATAATCTCGGTACTGCTTATGGTGATTTAGCTCGTTTTGCTCAACCTTCGGAAAATTGGCAAAAAGCAGTCTTAGCTTACAGTGAAGCACTGCGATATCGGACAGCCGATATAGAACCATTAAAGTATGCTGCTTGTCAAAATAATTTAGGCACTGCCTACTGGCATTTAGGGCAGTATAATCAACCAGTGGTGAATTTGCAGAAAGCGATCGCATCATACAGTAAAGCGTTAGTTCACTACAGTCCGAAACAGGAACCGTTGAAATATGGGATGATTCAAAATAATATTGGTACTGCCTTTTGGAATTTGGCACAATATGACGAACAACCAGCAAAAAATCTGCAACTAGCGATTGATGTCTACCTCGACGCTTTAAAATATCGCACTCCTGCGAATGTTCCCACTGCTTGTGCTGCGACACAAAATAATCTGGGTACTGCCTATTGGCATTTAGCCAACTTATCACAAACAACTCAGGAGTCACGACAAAATTTATTACAATTGTCTATTGAGGCTTATGATGAAGCTATTGCCTTGGCTCACTCACTTAGCGGTACACCTTTAAGTTTTGATTTGTTTGCTGCTCATAATAATTTGGCTTTAGCTCATTATCAGCTAATCACAGATAATTCTTTCAATAGTGACAAAGCTGCAAGTTCACAACACCTGGAGGCAGCATTAAAGAATCATTTGCAAGCCTTAAATGGATTTAGCCCAGACTCAGAGGCTTATCAAACAACTTTCACTTATATTCTGAAAACAATTCGAGCTTTCCACAGTCAATTGGGGATACAAGGACAAAATTTAGCTTTATCTCAGATTCCTGGTCATTTGTTGCCGGAAATTTTACCCAGGTTGTAGTTATAGAGAAGTGCTGAGTGCTGAGTGCTGAGTGCTGAGTAGAAATTAAGTAAAAAATTGTAGGTTGGGTTGACGTAAGGAAACCCAACATCATTATTATTGGCAGCGTTGGGTTGCGCTGCGCTTAACCCAACCTACGTTTAATTTACTACTCAGCACTCATTACTGGTACTAATGCCTTTAATGCGAAAATATTTTCCATGATGTCTTCGACTACTTTATCTGGAGTGGAAGCACCAGAGGTTACTCCTACGACTATTTTGCCATTGGGTAGCCAGTTTTGTGCGATCGCTAATTCTCCATTTAACTGGCGATGTTCTATAGCATTTGCTGATTTAATGCGTTCTACACAGTCAATGTGATAAGAAGGAATTTTCCTTTCAGCTGCAATTTGTTGTAATTGAGCCGTATTCGATGAATTAAATCCCCCAATTACTAACATTAAATCTAATTTTTCTTGTACTAATTCCAACATGGCATCTTGCCGTTCTTGAGTAGCATCACAGATGGTATTAAAGCTTTGGAAATGCTGATTTAGCTCAATGGTTCCATACTTCTGCATCATTGTCCGCTCAAACAGCTTACCAATTTGCTCAGTTTCATCTTTGAGCATGGTGGTTTGGTTGGCAATCCCCACTCTTTGCAAGTCCTGATCAGGGTCAAATCCTGCCGAACAAGCTTTAGCGAATTTTTGCAAGAATTCTTCGCGATTGCCTCCATTCAGAATATAATCTGCAACATATTGGGCTTCTTTTAAATTCAGCACAATCAGATATTTGCCAGCGAAGGAACTAGTAGCAATTGTTTCTTCGTGCTTATATTTACCGTGAATAATGGAAGTGTAAGCAACTTTTTTGTGCTTTTCTACGGTATTCCAAACTTTAGACACCCAAGGACAAGTGGTATCTACAATTTTGCAACCTTGATCATGGAGGATTTGCATTTCTTGAACGCTGGCTCCAAATGCGGGTAGGATGACTACATCACCGCTCTGCACTACAGAAAAATCCTTTATACCAGCTTCCATCGGTACAAAACCAATATTCATTTCCTGCATTCGTTGATTCACAGAGGGATTGTGAATAATCTCGTTGGTAATCCAGATGCGTTCTGTGGGGAAATGCTGACGGGTTTCATAAGCCATTGCTATAGCGCGTTCTACACCCCAGCAAAAACCAAAGGCTTGGGCTAGTCTGATGGTGACATCACCTCTTTGCAAGATGTAATTGCGATCGCGAATTTCTTGAATCAAGTTACTTTGATACTCAGATTGCAACTGGGTAGTCACTTCGGCTTTGTGTCCAAATCCCTTGCGGTTGTAATTGTCTGAATGTTGGAGTGTACGTTTAAAAGCTTTTGTATCCATTGTATTGGCAATTTAAATCACTATTTCTTATTTTCTCGTGCTAAGACACGATTTGATAGAAGATGTAAAAATTTAAGTAGAAATTAAGCCTACTTTCTACTCCCTACTTCCATATTGTTATACATTTGTAACGCAGTTCGCCAAACTAGATAACCTGTGGAATTCAGATGTAAACCATCAGTAGTAAATTGACTGCGGAGATTACCCTGCTGATTGGTAAACAAAGGATACAAGTCGAGGTATTTAACACCTACTTTGGTAGCTGTTTTTTGTAGTTGTTGATTTAACTGGCGAATCCGACTGTTGGGAATCTTCAGCAGTTTATCTTTTCCCTCCCAAGTTGCTTCTTCATCCCCATGAGGCAAAATTGACTGGATAACGATTTGCGCTTGCGGATGGGTTTTACGGAGGTAAGTCATAATTTTTCTCTGATTTTCTATAATGACTCGATCACTTACCCCCCGGACGAGATCATTAATCCCAATCATCACAAAAATTACCTCTGGCTGGGTACTGTCAAATAAATCTAATCTTCTTAATAGTCCATCACTGGATTCACCAGAAATCGCCTGATTGAGCCAATTTCTATCTTCAGGTAACAACTCAGGCGGAAACCACAGACTCAGAGAATCTCCTGTAAGGATACTTAAACGCTCAGGAGGTTGGTCAGAGGCCACTTTAGCTTCTTGCTTAAGAATATCTACCCACTGCTGATAAGTGAGTTGATGACGGGAACCTAACTCTGGTGTGGCGACTTGGGTTTGACGAACTTGATCTGGGGAGAGTGGATTGCCAAAAACAGCTTTAAATCGCTGTTGTTGCCAAATGAGCAAGATAACCGCCAACATGAGTATGCTGTTGGTTACTAGCAAGAAAAATCCCCAGAGAGGAAAGGTTTTTGCAGAAGTGGACACGAATAGCAAAATATACCAATGATTTGACTCAGATTTTAAATCCTTCGCGCCAATATGTCATTAGTGCTGACTGTAGAGACGCGATTTATCGCGTCTTGATTTATCAGCTAGAAAAAATTTTGCATGAAAAAACCCGCCAGTTAGACCAAGGTCAAAAATTTTAGGGGCGGGTGTTGTTGAATAATCAAACAGAATTAATATTTATCTTGTGAGATTCCAGATGAACCATATCCTTCAGGAAATCCACCAGGACTAGTTTCTGTGACAAATCCATTGTATGCTTCCATACCGTGTTCGCTGATATCCAAACCTTCTAACTCTTCTTCACGAGAGACTCGGATACCTAAAGTAGCCTTAAGTAATAGCCAGAAGATGCTGCTAACAACAACTGTGATCCCACCTACACTCAGAATACCCACCAGTTGAATGAATAACTGTCCTAAACCACCACCGGCAAATAAACCCGCAGTGGGTCCAGCACCTTCACCGTACCAAGAATAAACACCAGGACCGACAGACCAGAGTCCAACTGCTAGAGTTCCCCAGATACCGCAAACTAGGTGAACTGATGTTGCTCCTACTGGGTCATCAATCTTAATTTTGTCAAAGAGTGTGACTGAGAAGACTACAATGACTCCGGCAATAAAGCCGATGAGTAAAGAAGCCGGAATACCTACGTAAGCACAAGGGGCTGTAATTGCTACCAAGCCAGCCAATACGCCGTTGATAATCATTGATAGGTCTGGCTTACCTAAGTAAATCCAAGCTGTACCTGTAGCGGCAACTGCACCCGCAGCAGCAGCCATATTAGTTGTAACAGCTATGTGAGCGATCGCGTTAGCATCAGCAGCCATTGTGGAACCGGGGTTAAAACCAAACCAGCCCAACCACAGAATTAAACAGCCCAAGGTAGCAATACTCATATTGTGACCTGGTAAAGCCACAGTTTGATCGTCTTGATATTTACCGATGCGTGGACCGAGAAATGCTGCTCCCATTAAAGCCGCCCAACCACCAACGGAGTGAACCACGGTAGAACCCGCAAAATCCCAGAATCCAAATTCACTTAACCAACCACCACCCCAAATCCAATGTCCGGTGATGGGGTAAGCAATACCGACAAGTAGGATGCTGAAGATTAAGAAGTCAGCAAATTTAATGCGTTCGGCGACTGCACCAGAAACAATTGTGGCCGCAGTTCCTGCAAATGCTAATTGAAATAAAAACTTGGCGGCTAAAGGTACACCAGCCCAACTCAGAGAACTGAAGACACCTTGATAAGCATCGCCTGTTACAGGACTGTTATCTGCTCCTGAGATGAAAAACCCAGAGGTTCCCAAGAAGCTATTACCATCACCAAACATAATCCCAAAGCCAATTGCCCAAAAAGCAATACTAGCTAGAGCAAAAACAATTAAGTTTTTAGAAAGAACGTTGACGGCGTTTTTCTGGCGACAGAAGCCAGTTTCTAACATCCCGAAACCAGCATTCATAAAGAATACTAAAAAGGCCGCAACTGCTACCCAAAGCGTGTCCAGAGCTACTTTCAATTCTGCTGTGGTTGGTCCGGCATCTGGTGTTTGGGCAACTGCTACATAACCCCAGCCCAAAACAATCAAACAAGCTAGAGGTATACAGGCTTGCCAGCTAGGAGAGAGTTTCTGAATTCCTAGCTTTAATTTTTGGAATTTTGAGTTAAATTGTGTATTTTTAGCGTATTTTCTTGCAGACAGTGACCTATTTTTTCTTCGGGATTTTTGTTTGTACATGAGTTTAAATTACAGCCTCCAATCTTGTACGAAAAAGATTACTTTAGCCAACAGAATAGAGCCAAAAGTTAAACCTAATGGATTATGATATGTGTCATTTAGACCACTATTTTGCAAAGCATAAATTCACATGAACTAACTAAAATCTTAGGCAAATACTAGTACATTTGTAAATACTTCGTGATGCTCTTTTGGAAAAAGTATTATGCATTTTATGCAACTGTCAAGCCTCCCTCTCTTAAACTTTGAACCTAGAAATAGTCATGTTTTGGAACGAAGAATCTCCACAATTGCCAATTTTTGCGGAAAAATTCCGCTAGAAGGCGATAATTATACTACAAGTTGACTCTTTGAATGCCCAACAACTGGCATGATTAAAATAATTTATGTAACAACTTTTGGTAAAGTCGCTCACAAATTTGATTGATTTTCTATTTCCTGCCACTGAAAGTCTGTATTTTCGGATACTTTTTTATTTTCTTTGACTCTTGTAGCCGTCTGTAACTATTCGGAGCGAGAAACTGTATCCTTTACAGTGTCAGCATTCTCTGACTTCAAGCTCAAAAAGTCAAGAAGATTATTAAAATTTTATAAAAATGTTAAATAAACTGTTAATAACCAATCATGTTCAATGATCAAAATCGGCGAAAATCAACGAATACAGTTGGATAGCAGATATATTGTTGCTGTTACGCAATTACAGTTCCTGTTGCAAATATTGCTGATATCCTAGTTGTTCTAGTTTTGCTTGCTTTGCCATTACCGATTCTGAGAGATTTTGGCGATATTGTTGCACTTTTTCCAGTAATTTTGGTTGATGTGTAGCCAGAATTTGCACTGCTAACAGTCCAGCATTCTTAGCATTACCTATGGCCACTGTTGCGACTGGAATACCTCCAGGCATCTGTACAATCGAATATAAAGAATCAACGCCTTGTAAATTGCGAGTAGCTACGGGAACGCCTATTACCGGAAGTGGAGTTAAAGATGCTACCATGCCAGGAAGATGGGCTGCACCACCTGCGCCAGCAATAATCACCTTTAAACCTCTTTCGTGGGCTTGTTGGGCATACTGCACCATGCGTTCTGGAGTTCGATGGGCTGAAACAATTGCTACTTCAGTTTCTACGCCAAATTCTTCACAAATTGCGATCGCATCTTTCATGGTGGGTAAATCTGAATCGCTGCCCATGATAATACCGATAAGAGGAGCCATATTAATTTTAGATTTTGGATTTTAGCGAACTAAGGTGATGACAACAGCAACACAAAAGCCCATAGATATTATTAATGCACGAGTACCTGATTATCAAGATTTACAAAGAATCTCTGTTAACGATGAGGGGATAATTGAGCAAATCTTGCCCATGAGTTCTGTAGTTACAGGCTGTGAGTCTTCAATAGATGTTGCTGGTGATTGGATTTCTTTGGGTGGTGTCGATTTACAGATTAATGGGGCTTTGGGGTTGGCATTTCCAGATTTGAACGCTGAAAATTCTCATATTCTGCCCAAAATATCGCAATACCTCTGGGATGTGGGTGTGGATGAATTTTTACCCACATTAGTAACAACCTCAGTAGAAAATATACAGCGATCGCTCGCCATAATTGCTGATACTATTTCCACTCAAAAAGTAGGCGCAAAGATTTTGGGGGTACATTTAGAAGGGCCATTTTTAAATTACCAAAAGCGAGGCGCACACCCAGCCGAGTATTTGTTACCTCTGACAATTGATCAGGTTAAAAGAGTTTTGGGCGATTATGCCCATGTTGTGAAAGTTATCACTTTAGCCCCCGAATTAGACCCCACTGGGGAAGTAATTCCATATTTGCGTTCTTTGGGGATAATTGTCAGTTTAGGGCATTCCCTGGCAACAGCAGCCCAGGCAAAAGCGGCTTTTACACTAGGGGCAACAATGGTAACTCATGCTTTTAATGCCATGCCGCCATTACATCACCGTGAACCTGGGCTTTTAGGTGTAGCAATTAATCATCCTGATGTGATGTGTGGTTTTATTGCCGACGGTGAACACGTTACACCCACTATGCTGCAAATTCTCCTCCGCGCCAGTAACTACGCACAAGGGCTATTTTTGGTGAGTGATGCCCTCGCACCTCTGGGGCTACCCGATGGGGTGTATCCTTGGGATAATCGGCACATTGAGGTGAAAAATGGGACGGCAAGATTACCTGATGGGACTTTATCAGGGACTACTTTACCTTTGTTGCTGGGTGTGCAAAATTTGGTGAGGTGGGGAATTTGTGATTTAGGAAGTGCGATCGCTTTAGCAACTAATTCACCTAGAAAAGCGATTAATTTACCGGGTATTATTTCTAGTCCTGCTGCTAATTTGTTGCGTTGGGATGGGGATGGAAGTAATCGGCAAATAACTTGGGCAAGATTGTTTGGCACGCAGAGGCGCAGAGGCGCAGAGAGGGGAGTTGAGGAGGTTTAATTTGGGCGGATTAAAAAGCTATCTCGCAGATGGAAGTCTGGTTTTACTCCTGGATGCGTTAATGCCCAATAAGTAATATCACTATTTTTGTCTTTGATTACTGTTGTAATTGCAACTTCAATTTTTTGTGTTTGCGTCAAGATTTTACTCAAATCTACTTCTAATATCAGGGTTAAATTATCCGATTGTTTTTGAACAGTAAATGGAAGGATGTTAAAGGCTGTTTCTTCTTGCATTCCTTGACGGTAGCTATCAAAATGATAAATATTCCAATGTCCAGATGGGGAAAGGTTAAATTCCCAATACTGGGCAGAATCTTTGATGGCAATGAAGAATTCAAAAGAAGTATTTTCCCATAGTTCATGCTTTCGGGTTGGTGTATCTGATAACGGGGGAATCATGACTTGGTTTAAGTCTCCGAGAAGTTGGTAATGGAGGCTAAGTTTATTGGCATATCGGGCGATATTACCCGTAATTTGTATAGGTAGAGATTTTTCAGACGGAAATGGTTGTAGGGAAAATGTCTGATTTTTCATCTCAAATCTTGGATAATTTGGCGAATATTGGTTTCTTGAGATTCAATACTCTCAGTTAGCTTAAACTGGACTAACGCCCTGGCTAAGTTGTGTTCTGGATACTTAATTTTGAAGTAGACATCCCCGGCTAGATAGTCAGTCAAGAATCTCAGCCCTAACTCAAAGCTAATCAGACGAATCGCAGGGTAAATATAGATATAATCATTTTCTGAGAGAAAAGCTTGAGCAACATCAAGATATCCCTGTAAAATTCCTTGACACAAGTCTGTATCAAAATAAACTTCTTCCCACTGTTCCGTTTCTTCTCCCGCCGGATTACAACCCGACCGCAAACAGTCGCCAATGTCATAATGTACTAATCCCGGCTTTACAGTGTCGAGGTCGATGATGCTAATTGCTTTGTGAGTATTAATATCAAATAAGACATTATTGATTTTAGGGTCGCCATGTATTAGGCGTAGTGGTAATTTGCCTGTAGCTTTAGCATTTTCTAAGATATCTACAAAAGTAGTGCAACTCCTGACAAATTGTAAGCAATAATTAACTTCTGGGGATGAGTGTGGGCAAGCTTTTCTCAGGATATTTTCGTATTCTTGACAATAAGTCGGTGTAATGTGGAAACCTGGTAAAGTATCAGCGAGTTTTGCTGGGGGTAAATCACTGATGAGATTGTGGAACATCCCCAAGGCATAGCCGATTTCGGAAGCTTGTGAACTATCTGCTAAAGTGTCGAATGATTGGGCGTTTTCTACGAAGCTGATAGCCCGCCAGTAACCGCCATTCTGGTCTGTCCAGAGGTTTTGGCTTTCCTGAGTTAATAAAACACGGGGAACCTCCCAACGCCGATTGCCTGCGGCGTGGCTTTGCCGAGCGTTAACATGATCTGTTAAAATCTGCATATTCTGCATCACTAGTGCCGGCTGCCGAAACACCTGCGTATTGATGCGTTGTAGTACAAAATGCTTTTTCCCTGGTGAATCTAGAGTTACTAGGAAAGTGTCATTAATATTACCATTTCCCAATGATTGAATGCCCTTAATCTGACCTTGAGGCGTAAATTGTTCGGCTATAGCAATTAAATTTATCTCATTTATCATGTTCATTGACCTGCACTACTCCCCACATACACTGCACAAAGGCAATAGGGGATATAGTAGCCTAAGTTTTGCGTCAGGTCAGTATAAAATTCATTCCGGTTTGGGAAAGAAAGATTTTCAAACCATAAAAATACAACCCAAGTTAGCAGGTTTAAGTTTTTTCAGGAAATGGAAGTTCCATTTTTCTCCCATATTAAGCAAAATATTTTGCCTAAATGAAAAACCTGGTCTAAATATTGTTAAGATTAGTAAAATTACCGACTTCAAGACTAGAATAGTGATAATCACATAGGTAAACTATCAAATAGTGCATCTGTACTGCAAGTTCGTAAAACATTAGATGCGGCACTATAGCCTCAATGATTCCAGTACAACTTATCCTCAAAAACTTCCTCAGTTACCGTGATGCAACTTTAGATTTTCGGGGTTTGCATACGGCTTGTATTTGTGGTTCTAATGGTGCGGGTAAATCTTCTCTTCTAGAAGCAATTACATGGGCAATTTGGGGTCAAAGTCGCGCCGGTGTTGAAGATGATGTGATTCATTCAGGTGCGAAAGAAGTTAGGGTTGATTATGTTTTTCAATGTAATCAGCAGAAATATCGGGTAATTCGCACCAGAGTTCGGGGTGCTAGTGGTGTTTTAGAATTTCAAATAGAAACAGCTTCTGGGTTTCGCGCCTTAACTGGGAAAGGAGTCAGAGCTACACAAGATTTAATTTTAGAACACATCAAACTTGATTACGATACTTTTATTAATTCTGCCTATTTGCGTCAAGGTCGTGCTGATGAGTTCATGATCAAGCGTCCCAGTGAACGGAAGGAAATTTTAGCAGAATTATTAAAACTAAATCAATATGATCAATTGGAAGAACGGGCAAAAGAGACATATCGCCAGTTTAAAGCGAGGGCGGAAGAATTAGAGCGTTCTCTGGAATCGAGCCAAGTTCAGCTGCAACAACGGGAAGCAACACAAGCCCAAAAAACCGAGTTAGAAACTGAACTGAATCAACTGCAACAAGTCCAAGCTTTTGAGAATATTCAATTACAAAGTTTGCAAGTTGTGCAGCACCAGAGGCAAAATTGGGAACAACAACTGAATTTTGTCAGGCAACAACATCAAAATTTAACTCAAGATGGCGATCGCTTGCAACAAGAACAGTCAGCTGTGCAGAGTCAATTATCAGATTTAGCAGCCATCTTAAATCAGGAAGCTGAAATTAAATCTGGTTTTACCCAGTATCAAACTCTGCAAGCTCAAGAAGAAGCTTTTGCTACTAAATTTCAAGAATACACCCATGCAACGGCTTTACTGCAACAAAAGCAACAGCAATTAACTAACCAAATTCACGAACTAGAAAGGGAACTGCAACAAGTTCAAGGACAATTACTCGCATTAGAACAACAAGAGCCAGAAATTCAGCAGACTCTAAATAAATCGGCGGATGTCGAAGCGGCTTTAACCCAACTTACCGCAGCTCGTCGCCGTGTGACTCAATTAGATGAACTGCAAATGCAAGTTTCTCCTTTGTTGCAACAACGGCAAAATTTGCAAAGTCAACTGGATAAAGTTCATGCTGGTTTATTAGCACGCCTAGAACAGTTACAAGCTACAGAAAACCAACTACAACGCTCCTCCCAACGTCAACCGCAATTACAGCAAGCGGCGAGAGAGTTAGAACTCCAGATTTCGCAGATGGAGAAAGACAAAGTTTATCTGCAACGAGTCCAGGAAAAAGGGCAGGAAAGACGGCATTTTATGGAACGTCTACAAGCTCAACAACGGGAATATGAAAGGTTATTGGGGGAATTAGAGCAAAAACTGGAAATGCTCCGTACTCCTGATGCCACGTGTCCCCTGTGTGAGCGTCCTTTAGATGAACATCATTGGAATCGTGTGGTAGATAAAACCAAAGACGAGTACAAGGATACTGAAGGACAGTTGTGGGTATTTCGGGAACAAAAGGCAGTTTCAGACCGAGAAATTCAGGTACTGAGGCAGGAATATCGGGAGATATTGCAAAAAGTATCACCTTATGACACTCTCAGAGAACAAAGAGGTCAATTAGCCGCACAACTCCAATCTACCAGTGATGCTGACCAACAATTACAACAACTGGCTGAGGAAAAGCAACATTTAGAGCGATCGCTGCAAGCAGGTGATTACGCCCCTGACAAACAAGCCCAACTGCGACAATTAGAAGAATATTTACAACAATTGAATTATAATGAACAAGACCATGCTCTAGCTAGAAGTGAAGCAGAGCGTTGGCGATGGGCAGAAATTAAACAAGGGCAGATTAAAGACGCAGCTAAACGACAAGCTCAAATAGCCGCCCGTAAGCCAGAATTACAAGCAACTATTTCTCAGTTACAGAATCAAATCCAAAAAGATAAAATTGATTCTGACTGTGCTAAAGAAATCACTGAACTTCAGCGTCGTATTGCGGAAATTGCTTACAGTTCAGAGGAACATAATAACCTGCGCGTAGCTGTACGCCAAGCCCAATCTTGGCAATTACGTTATCAACAGCTTTTATCCGCGCAACAGCAGTATCCCCAACTCCAGCAACGATGGCAAGATTTAGAGGTTTCGAGAAGCGAGAGATTACAAGAACGGCAAAAACTACTGACTCAGATTGAAAGTATTACCCAGGAGTTAGCCAAATCAGCCAATCCCACTGAACAAATTAACGCTTTAGAGCAGCAAATTCAAACCCGTCGCCGACAACTTGATGAAAAAATCGCCAGTTTAGGGCGTTTAGAACAGCTGATGCTGCAATTGGAAACTCTGCAAAATCAGTATGAGCAACAGCAGCAGCAGTTACAATCTTGTAAGCAGGAACAACGGGTTTATCAGGAATTAGCGCAGGCGTTTGGTAAAAATGGTATCCAAGCACTGATGATTGAGAATGTGTTGCCGCAACTGGAAGCTGAGACAAATCAACTGTTATCGCGTTTGAGTGCTAATCAACTACACGTACAATTTATTACTCAGAAATCTGGACGCAGTAGTAAAGCTAAGAAGAAAAACGCCAAGCTGATTGATACTTTAGATATTTTAATTGCCGATTCCAGGGGAACAAGAGCTTATGAGACTTACTCTGGTGGAGAAGCATTTAGAATTAACTTTGCTATCCGTTTAGCCCTGGCGAAATTATTGGCACAAAGGGCGGGTGCGGCGTTGCAGTTATTAATTATAGATGAAGGCTTTGGTACACAGGATGCGGAAGGATGCGATCGCTTGATTGCGTCAATTAATGCGATCGCTTGTGACTTCGCCTGTATACTGACTGTAACCCATATGCCCCATCTCAAAGAAGCCTTTCAAGCCCGCATTGAGGTTAATAAAACCCAGCAAGGTTCCCAAGTCAGTTTGTCAATGTGAGTATACCTCTAAGAGGTTGTTTGAAAAGTCTAATTTATTACTAGCCCAGGCGACTAGAAGTCGCGGCTATACAGACAAAACCCGCCTGCGCGGGTTAAAAGCCTTAATTCTTCATTAGTCCACGGAGGTGGACTTCGTTTGTGTAGTAGCGTATCGCTAACGCGAAGCGTAGCCATATTATATTCGCCCAAAACTTTTCAAACACCCTCTAACTAACATTGTTGAAGCTAGAGGTTCATTACAGCGCTTCCGGCTATTATGCAATACAGATTTATCCTGTGTCCCTCTCCTATCATAGCTTTCAGTTTTGGGGATGTACCTCATAGCTGCCGGAAGTGCTGTAACAGCTAAATTACGAACTACGAACTACGAACTACGAATTACGAATTACGAATTACGAATTACGAACTACGAACTACGAATTACGAATTACGAATTACGAATTATTCCACCCGTTCAGTATTACCTATTTTGACCCAACCTTCTTGTTTCCCTGCTGTGCGAATCTTTTGCCAATTTTTATCCTGACTTTCTTCCAAGACAATCACTTCTTCATTAGCACCAACTCCAGCCACACGTTCAGCATCCATGTTTGGTTCAGCTCGCACACTCAAGCCTTGAGGCCAAGTCACACGTCCTTGGTAAGCCCCCGGTGGTAATTCGTCCGTGGGAGTTGGAGTTGGCGTTGGCGTTGGTTTTGGTGTAGATGCACTGCTTACCTCAGTCGCTGGAGGAGCTTCCTCTTTCAACGCCGGAGTATCATTGGCAAACAGAGGTTTAGGTGGGGGCATAAAAGCGCGATTCATGAAATAGAGTGCAACTGCTACACCGCTACCCGTTAAAATGGCGATCGCTAAGATCACCCCTAGAATAAACTTTAGTAAATTAGTAAACATTTTTAAAACCTCATCACCAATGGTCAATAGTCAATAGTAGTTCTTAAATATTGACTATTGACATCTGAATGATTAATTACCTAATTATTACAGCTGTAGCTGAATACGTTAACGTAACTTACCGAAAGTATCAGTCAAAGGATTGTGTTTCGAGGCTAAACGCGCTCTTCCAGATGCAGCCCATTCTTGTAGTTGTTGAATTTGCTCCACAGCCGTTCGCGCCAGGGGTATAATTTGGCTAGCAGCTTCGAGAATATCGTCATTAGTAAAATCGCGATTTTGACTAAATCCAATGTGCATCGCTTCAACCAAGGTTTGTTCAATCTCAGCCCCAGAAAAATCGGGCGTTTCATAAGCTAATCTGTCAATATCATAACTTTTCAGGTTATGGGGGCGCAGTCGGGATAAATGAACGTTAAAAATTGCTTTTCTCTCGTCTTGGGTAGGTAAACCCACAAAGAAAATTTCATCAAATCGCCCTTTACGCAGCATTTCCGGCGGTAAGGCTTGGATGTCGTTAGCGGTGGAAACAACAAACACAGGTGAGGTTTTTTCGGCTAACCAGGTAATAAAAGTTCCAAATACCCGGCTAGCAGTACCTGCATCACCTTTGGCACCAAGTCCCGAAAAGCCTTTATCGATTTCATCAATCCACAAAACGCAAGGCGCGAGGGCTTCAGCAACTTGAATCATTTGGCGAGTGCGGGATTCTGATTCACCGACTAAACCACCGAATAAGCGTCCAACATCGAGGCGTAATAGGGGTAAATGCCAATGATGCGCGATCGCTTTTGCTGTTAAAGATTTACCAGTACCTTGAATACCTAATAACATTAAACCACGGGGGTGTGGTAATCCGTACTGACGCGCCCGATCAGTAAATGAGCCTCCCCGACGCAGTAACCAATCTTTAAGGTTATCTAGTCCCCCTATATCAGAAATCTGCTCAGTGGCGGGGTAAAAGTCCAGGATTTGGGTTTGGCGGATAGTTTGGCGCTTTTCCTCCAAAACCAAGTCTACATCCTCTGGTTGCAGTTCTCCGTGGGATGCGATCGCTCTGGCTAAAACCCGCCGAATCCTTTCCATTGAAAGGCCTTGACAAGAACGCACCAAGTCATCCAGAATTTTTCCAGAAAGGGAGTTGCTACCAGTGCTTTGTAGTAAGCGTTCCACCTCAGTTTTAATTTCTGCGGCTGCGGGTAATGGGAATTCAACCACTGTGAGAACTTCTGTTAAATCGTCAGGAATGGCGATGCGTGGCGATAGTAATACCACATTTTTAGGTTGGGATTTGAGGAGTCTAGCTAAGTTGCGAAGTTTGCGTGCGATCGCTACATCATCTAAAAACCGATGATAATCGCGTAAAATCAAGACAGCAGGAGCAGAGGCTGGCAACTTTTCCACAAATTCCAAAGCTTGTAACGGGTTACGCTTACCAAATCCCGCATCATTGGGGTTTCCCTGGTAGCCATCCACAAAATCCCAAGTATATACAGGACGATTACCTTGATTTGCGGCTTCTTCCCGAATCGCCGTTTCTACCCGTTCCTCCTCATAAGTAGGAATATAAATCAAAGGATAGCGGGCGCGTAGCAGCAATTTAAATTCTTCACGAAAGTTCATATACTAACTCCTATGGATAATTCATAATTTGTAATTAAGAATGGCATATTAAATGTAATTATCCTGCCGGACTTGAAGATGATAATTTAAGTATTCTAAAATATATGGACATGGAAGAAAAAGTTTTGTTAGAAAAGTTTCGCCAATCATATCGAGATTTAGAACTATTTCCCCTGATAGATTGGAGAAAAGTTGAACAGTTTCGAGTTGATTTTGCTAATCATACAATCGCTCGTTTGGAGCAAGCAGTAGAAGATGCACCTGCTAACGGCAAACTTATATTTGCTGGACATCGTGGTTGCGGTAAGTCTACGCTATTGGCAAAATTTTCTGCACAAATGATGGAACAGGGATATGTAGTTACTTTATTTTCTGTAGCTGACATGATTGAAATGTCAGACATTAATCATGTGAATATTTTGTATGCTATTACCCTGACTCTTTTAAACAAACTTCAAGAACTAAAAATTAATATTTCTCCTGACACCGAAAAGTCTTTAAGAGAATGGTTTACTACCACACAGACAGAAACAGTTACTAAAGATTTAAAAACTGAAGTAGGACTAGGTGGCGATTTCTTCAAATTAATTACCGCTAAACTTAAAAACGAAGCAACATTTCGAGAAGAAATCAAGAAAACCTATGAACGAAAAGTTTCGGAACTAGCAAAAAAAGCTGATGAAATTGCGGCGCTGATTCAAGCATATACTAAAAAAGAAGTTTTAGTAATAATTGATGATTTAGATAAACTCGATTTAAGTTTAGTAGAAGAGATTTATAAAAATAATATTAATTCTTTATTCCTACCTAAGTTTAGAATTATCTATACAATTCCCATTGCGGTAATTCGTAATAATGATTTACTAGCTACCTTACAATCAGTAACACCACGTGTCTATCTGATGGCAGTTTGTAAATTCTTTAAGCAAGGAGATAGCCATAAACCTGACGGTGTACCAAAGGAAGAACTGATAAACTTGTTTCTGCAAATTCTCAAAAAGCGGATTCCCGAAGAATTAATGGAACCAGACACTGCAAGGCAAATTGTCTTAAAAAGTGGTGGTGTAGTTAGAGAATTGGTGAGAATAGGTAGAGAATGTTGCTCTCAATGTTTGCTATTAATTCGTTCTGAACCACAGCGAACGGATATCAAAATTAATGATGAAATTCTGCAATTAGCAATCAAAGATTTGCGGAATGATTTTGCTCGTCCATTGGGCGATAAATTATATAGCATATTAGTAACTACCTACAATCATCTGACACCTCCAGACGCAAAAAGTGAAGAATTTCTGTCTTTACTACATGGATTGTCTGTACTGGAATATGAAAATGATGATTTATGGTATGACGTGCATCCCATTGTGGCAGATTTACTCAAACGCAAAAAGTTGATTGAATAATGTTACCAGATGATGTTAAAGCGGAAAATCAACGAAATTATCAGAAATTGATTGTATCCTTGGAAGCCAGCCAAGGAATTTTAAATTTGCTGATTGCGGTTTGTGATGACCCCAATTTACGAGCTAATTTAATTCAGCAGTATGAAAGTGAACTCAAACAGCAGAACTTTCTAACCTATCGCGTGAGGGTACGTAGGCAAGATCCCAGTTTACGTTATGCTTTGGCACATTTGGTAGAAACCGAGCCAGATTTACAACCAGGTGAGGCTGCTGTAATTACAGTTTTGGGAATAGATGAACTGTTATCTGTGAAGTTAGACGCACCCAAATCAGAGCAGGATAGGTTTTTTGGTTATTTACAATGGACAAGGGAAGCGCTAAGAGAATTTACTTTTCCCATTGTGTTGTGGGTAACTGAGTCAGTCTTGATTCGTTTAGCAGAACGCGCACCAGATTTTTGGAGTTGGCGGGGTGGGGTATTTTGCTTTACACGCGAGTCTGTGACTGTAGAAAGTAGAGGGATTTCAGGAACAAATAAAATATCCAAATCTGCACCAGAGGACATTGGTGGTTTACCTCTAGAAGAAATATTACAACTGATTGCAGAAATTGAGGCAAAAGGAAAGGAAGCACCTTTACTGGCGACTTTATATGAAAGTCTGGCAAAAGCCTATGAACAAAGATATGAAAATCATCAAAATCGTCAATTAGCAATTCAAGCCTATCAAAAAGCCATTGCGTTACAAACAAAGTTGGGGTTAAAGGCTGATTTAGCGGATAGTTTGAAGAATTTGGGGCATCTTTATTTTGAACTGAAGAATGAGGTCAAATTAGCTAAAGATTATTATCAACAAGCATTGGAATTGTACCGCGATATTGGTTCTCGCTTGGGGGAAGCATATACATTAAAAGCCATCGGCGATGTTTTACAGTTTCTCAACCGACGCAGCGAAGCTTTAGAAAAATACGAACAAGCTTTGGCATTATACCGCGATGTTGGCGATCTCTTGGGAGAAGCATATACATTAAAAGCCATCGGCGATATTTTGCAGTTCCTCAACCGCACCAGCGAAGCCTTAGAAAAATACGAACAAGCTTTGGCATTATACCGCGATACTGGCGATCTCTTGGGAGAACCTAATACATTAAGAGCCATCGGTAATGTTTTGCAGTTCCTCGACCGCAGCAGCGAAGCCTTAGAAAAATATGAACAAGCATTAGTATTCTATCGCGATATTGGCGATCGCTTGGGGGAAGCAAATACATTACAAGCCATCGGCGATGTTTTGCAGTTCCTTAAATGCAGCAGCGAAGCCTTAGAAAAATACGAACAAGCATTAGCATTCTATCGCGATGTTGGTTCTCGCTTGGGGGAAGCAAATACATTACAAGGCATCGGCGATGTTTTGCAGTTCCTCAAATGTAGCAGTGAAGCTTTAGAAAAATACGAACAAGCATTGGCATTCTACCGCGATATTGGCGATCGCTTGGGGGAAGCAAATACATTAAGAGCCATCGGCGATGTTTTGCAGTTCCTCAAATGTAGCAGTGAAGCTTTAGAAAAATACGAACAAGCATTGGCATTCTATCGCGATGTTGGTTCTCGCTTGGGGGAAGCAAATACATTACAAGCCATCGGCGATGTTTTGCAGTTTCTTAAATGCAGCAGCGAAGCCTTAGAAAAATACGAACAAGCATTAGCATTCTATCGCGATATTGGCGATCGCTTGGGGGAAGCAAATACATTACAAGCCATCGGCAATGTTTTGCAGTTCCTTAAATGCAGCAGTGAAGCTTTAGAAAAATACGAACAAGCATTAGCATTCTATCGCGATGTTGGCGATCGCTTGGGGGAAGCAAATACATTACAAGGCATCGGCGATGTTTTGCAGTTCCTTAAACGCAACAGCGAAGCCTTAGAAAAATACAAACAAGCATTAGCATTCTATCGCGATATTGGTTCTCGCTTGGGGGAAGCTAACGTACTGCAAGAGTTTGGTAAATTACAAGATGACCCAGCACAAGCACTAGAATATCTCCAACAAGCCCAAAGCCTCTATAATCCAATTGGCAATATTTACAGCCAAAGCCGCAACCTGTTATTGATTGCCGATATGCAATTTAAAATGGGACAGACAGAAGCTGCACTTAATTCTTTAACCCAGGCGGCTGAACTCGCTGATGCTATTAACTACGAACCTAAAAAAAAACGCGCCCAAGAAATATTAGCCCAAATTAAAAATAATCCCAAAAACTTGTAGAGACGCGATTCATCGCGTCTAAATCTATCACGTCCCCTTTAAATCATCCCGGAAGTTGCTTTTTCAACGCTTCCAAAGAAGCCCAACGACTATCCCCCGGCTTATCCGAACCATCAGCATCATCGCTCAAAATACCCGGACAATCGAGATTACAAAGCTGACGCTGAGGGAATGCTAAACACATCTGCTCGTATAACCATTCACTGGGATAAAAATAACCTTTAGGTGAGAGCGTTTCCACCAAATCTTCCATCACCACTTCCCGTTCTAAAGGCAAATCCTCTATTTGAGCAGCAGCTTCATCTAACCAAATAACTTCTTTGGTATTTACCGTCAAACGTTGATTATATTGCTGCAAACAACGGTTACAAGTACAAGTGATAATTGTTTCCGCCTGACTGGACACTTCCAAGTAACTACCTTGATGATGCACCCGCAAGCGACCGCGAACAGGTGTCAAGCTTTCCAAACCAGGGAGAAACTCTTGAACTTGAATTTCCTCTGTTTGCTCCGGGGCTTTGGTGAGCTGCGGAATAAAAATTGCGTCCATAGGATTTTGATATAATCACAAAAATTCAGGTTTTACCATCAGCAGTTTTGCTAACAATACAACCCTATTTTAACTCTTCAGAACCATAGAAATTTTGTATTTACAGCAGTTTACAGGTAAGTGTAATACATCAAAAAAAAGACTACAAACAAACACAGATAAATTTGTATTTCTTCTCAATGAAAACTGCTGTAACTACTATTATTCAACCGCCGTTGCTGGACAAACCACCAAATTACGGTGTGGCTCTCTACCACGGCTGAAAGTTTGCAAATCTGCAAATTCTTTCAATAAAGAGTGGATTTGCCGCCTTTCTGCTGCACTCAGAGATTTTAGTTCTACTTCTCCACCAGAAGCCCGGACTTCATTAACTGCGGCTTCTGCCATTGCGTGAATTTCTGCTTGTCTTTTGACACGGTAGCCATTCAACTCAATGGTATAAAAGGCTTGTTCTGCTTCGGGTAAGCCAAGGTTTAGTACAGAATTAGCTAAATACTGAATCGAATCAATAACCGAACCATCAGCGCCAATTAACACGCGAATTTGTTCGGTTGTTAAATTAGTTTGGTCAATGGTTAACCAATAGCTATCTAATTCTGGGGAATCGCCAAATTGAGGCGGGTCAACTTCTAAATTACCCTTAATTTCGGCAGGTGTTCCTGTTAGTTGCAGCAGGGTTGTTAACCACTGCTGCCCTCTTTGCATTGGACTTTCCAGCATCATCAACCTGTAGTCTTTTTCTTAGAACTCTTTGGCTCAAATGGTAAAGTTCTTTGTTCTGCTGCTGTTTCTTTCTCTTGGGTGGCGACGATTTCTTGTAGTCCCTCTGGTAGAGGTTCACGCGAGAGAATATAAGTTTGAGCAGTTTGGAAAATATTACCAATTACCATATACATCAACACCCCAGCCGGTAGGGGGAAGAACAAAAACATCCCAGAAAATATAACTGGTGTGATTTTATTAACTGTATCTTGTTGTGGATTACCTCCACTGGAATTCTGCCCGGAAATCATTTGGCTGACATAAAGACTCACCCCGAAAAACAGGATCATGGAGACGATATCCCAATTAATCTGTCCGTCAGGATTTTGAGCGCCAACCCTACCTAAAGCTTGAATGAATAAAAATCCTTTTTCTGCTGCTAGTCCAGGAATTGAGCCTTGAATTGTCACATCTCCTGGTTCTAAGGCTTCTATATTGCCTTCAGCATCTATTTTTACCCTCTCTTCCCCTTTAGTAATTTTCCATTCAGGAACTAGGTTACTTTCGGGATGTTCTGCTAACAGCGCCTGAAATGGTTTGCCTTCAACAGTCTGATATTGCAGCTTAGTTTTTTCTCCTACGGCTAATTTGTTACCAGCAGGCAGAATAGCTGTGACACGAGTACGTTCCCCATCAGCAATGTAGATGTTTTGGGGAGCAGTCGCAAAAGCTTGGGGTTGAATGCGTTCAATTTGTTCGGAGGGAAAAATTTGCAGGTTAACGCTATAGTTTGCACCAGCAAAAGGTGAACCCCGCAATGTGGCAAACAGCGCTAATAATACTGGCATTTGCAGTACAAGGGGCAGACATCCAGCCAATGGGTTGCCAAATTCTTTTTGGACATTGACCATTTCCTCTTGCTGCTTTTGCGGATTATCCTTGTGCCGCTCTTTAATTTCTGCCATCCGCTTCTGCATCAGAGGTTGTACAATTCGCATTTTCCGCATATTACGAATTGAACCAGCACTCAGGGGATAGAGCGCGAAGCGGATTATCAATGTCAAGGCAACGATCGCCAATCCGTAACTAGGCACAATTCCATAGAAAAAGTCTATGATTGGCAGCATCACGTTGTTTGAAAGAAACCCGATACCAAAATCCATTATTCTGAATTTAACCTGAGCTACTGTAAACTGAACTGAATCTAATTTATCTAAATCATGATTCCTATATAACTATCCTACGCTACGGATAGCCGCACATTCCAAAATTTTGGGAATGGTTAATCAGTAGGGAGTTGGAAGTTGTATGTTTTATTGTGAGCAAATTTAACTTCGCTACTTCCAACTATTTTGTACAGACGCGATCAATACAGATAAATACAGACGCGATGAATCGCGTCTCTACAATTTTATTCCCTATGATTTTTTAGCCCCGCTATAGAGGGGATTTTTAGCTGTAACTCTTTCGTTGATGTAGTCATAAGTTTCGCGGAAATTGGGAACAGCCCGCATTTCTAGGCGACTACCATTTCTCAGGGTTAGTACCATATCTCCCCAAAAGCCAATGCCACGGGGAACTTTGACGATTTTAACCACTTCTGAATAGATAATATCAGTGCGATCGCGTCCTCTCCAACCTCCCGTCACCGAAATTCGGCGGTCGGTGATGCGGTAGCGTAGCCATAAAGCCCTTACGATGGCTCCAACTGCCAATGGTAGCCCCACAACAGTTAGTCCAATCAACGAATTGAGAATTAAGTCCCCAATGTGGGGGCCACCTTCATAATAAACTTCTTCACGAATGCCCATCAAATACCTCAGCTTTTACCAACAACTGCTCTAATTCTTGCAGAAATTGTTGGCTTACGCACTTAGATTCTGCTGCTGTTGGTTTAACAACGATGACTACCCGCCAGCCTGGGGACAATTTTGGCAATAAATCATGCAAAGCCGCCGTAATTTGGCGTTTGATTCGATTACGAATTACTGCTCTTTTGCTGACTTTGGTGCTAATAGAAACGCCAAATTGTGTGCTGGATAGGGGTTTGTCACTGGTAGCAGTATCCAAGGAAGGCTTTTTTGAACTTGAAGGTCGTAAAGCTCTCAAGATGAAATGAGAACTGTGACGACGAATTCCTTCCCGGAAAACTGCCTGGAAATCTTTTCGAGATTTTAATCTATTTGCTTTGGGCAAAGCCACATCTGTTCTTTGTGCTGGAAATTTCCTAAACGCTCAGACGATGACGACCTCTTTTTCTCCTCGCCCGGATCACGTTTCTTCCGGTTGGTGTCTGCATTCTGGCACGAAAACCAGAGGTTCTTTTTCTCTTACGGCAAGTGCCGCCCAGGGTTCTCTTCATACCGTTCTCCTCTTAGGCGATTTTTATAAAAAGTTACAATCCATAACTATATCACTTCAAGAGCCAAAAATCATAAATAATTGCTTAAAATGTGGTCAACGGTTAATGGTGCTGGTAAGTTACCAATTAACAACTGACCACTGACAAATGTTTAATTTATACTCACAAGCCAGGTTCCCACATAACGCAGTAGTGGGACATCCCCAGGAGAAAGAATCTGGCAGTTAAAATGATACATTCCTCCAAAACGCGAAGTTCGCATATCAGATACCACTAACTCCACCTCTCGTCCTGCTGGGACTGGCTCTTCGGGGAAAATTTCCAGTAGGCGAGCTTCTTTGTTCCACTTCACTTCAGTCAGAGGAACTTTTTTGCCTCCAACTTTGACCTCAATCTTTTCGGGATTGAAAGTTCCTTTGAAATAATCTGGATAGCTAACGGCAAACTGAGCTGCTGCTAAATTCATTTTTTTGGCTGGTATTCTCAGTCTGACTCGATCCCAGCTATTAGCATTACCACCAAAATCGAATCTGTAGGGTAGCCGACTTTCGCTTTTGACACCGCCAAATAATATAAGTCCCTCTGAACTTTGCGCTTCATTTACCACTACAAAACCAGCCAGCAAAGAGCTAGTCAAGGCTAAAGCCGAAAGCAGTCTCAGAGGCAATTTGCCCTTAGAACCTGGAAATCGTAAATTTTGCATAGTATAGGCCTCCACCACCAGAAAATAGGTTTGTTACTAAATAAATAACCAAAATTTAGTCGTTGTGACTAAACTGTACTACTGACCCCCTGGCAATTGACGTTAAATTTAAGAAAGAAGTGCCTTCATCTCTATAAGCTCAAGTACCAGAATAATTATTAGGTAATAATTTTAACTTTTGCTTACGTAGACATTTTGACCACCAAATTGGTAAGATTTACACTAAATGAAAATCCAGTTGAGATTTGATTCTGTTTATAAATATGTATAAATGTATCTTAATATAAACCTTTTGTGATAAAAATTGATCTGTATATTCAGCGATCGCCTATGAACTTGGGATAGATTGATGAAAATGGGCTGTAATTAAAGCACTAATCATCCAGAAATAACTGAAAAAATTATCAAGATTCAAAAATATTAGCCAGGAATCCTAAAACAACCTAAAGACAAAGATGCAAATTTGGTAATCAACTTAGGATTTGCAATATGTGAACCTATTTGTAACTATCAGCAAGTGTGACATCTGCAAGGGTCAAAGTGTGGCGGAAACTGGAGAATCAAGATATTCAAGGAAAAATTATCGGTTCAATCTCTCAAAACAAGCCATCGCAGACAGTTACTGCCCTCAAGGTTGAGTCAGGGGAAAATGACCGATTCCCCAAACAAAGAGGTATTTATCTCCAGGAGATTTCATGAAAATAGCGGTTGCTAAAGAAATTGAAGTTTGTGAACGACGTGTAGCATTAAACCCTGACACCGTAGCCAAATTAATCAAACAAGGTTTGGAAGTATCGGTGGAAACAGGTGCGGGAGAGCGCTCTTATTTTAGCGATTCTGCCTACGAAGCAGCAGGAGCGACAATTGTCAGTGATACTGCTAAATTATGGGGCGAAGCAGATATTTTATTAAAAGTTAGCCCACCGCAAGAGCGAGAAAATGGTGGTTCAGAAGTGGAATTACTCAAGGAAGGGGCTGTATTAATCAGCTTCCTGAATCCTTTGGCAAATCCCGCAGTAGCGCAAGAACTGGCAAATCGCCAAATTACAGCCTTTAGTATAGAGATGATCCCCCGTACTACTAGGGCGCAAAGTATGGATGCTTTGTCTTCCCAAGCGTCACTAGCTGGTTATAAGGCTGTATTAATCGCCGCAGCTGCATTACCAAAGTATTTCCCCATGCTGACAACAGCCGCCGGCACGATCGCCCCAGCGAAAGTATTTATTATGGGTGCTGGTGTAGCTGGATTGCAAGCGATCGCCACAGCCAGACGCTTGGGTGCGGTAGTAGAAGCCTTTGATATTCGTCCCGCCGTTAAAGAAGAAGTGCAAAGTCTGGGGGCTAAATTCGTCGAAGTCAAACTCGAAGAAGAAACCACCGCAGCTGGTGGCTACGCCAAAGAAATTTCTGAAGCTAGTAAACAACGAACTCAGGAAGTTGTCGCCGAACACGTAAAAAATGCCGATGTCGTAATTACCACCGCCCAAGTACCAGGGAGAAAAGCACCACGGCTCGTTACAGAAGAAATGGTGGCACAAATGAAACCCGGTTCGGTGATTGTCGATTTAGCGGCTGATCAGGGTGGTAACTGCGCCTGCACGGAAGCAGGTAAAGATATTGTTTGGAATGGCGTAACCATTATTGGCCCGATTAATTTGCCTTCATCAATGCCAATTCACGCTAGCCAGTTATATTCTAAGAACCTAACATCCTTAGTGCAATTATTAGTCAAGGACAAAGCTTTACAGATAGACTTTGCTGACGACATCGTAAATGCAGCTTGTATTACCCACGCTGGGGAAATTCGTAATCAACGGGTGCGGGATGCTTTACAGGCTTTGAGTACTCAGATTGGCACACATTAATTAACCGCCAATAAACACCGATAAAAGTTTATCTGTGTCGATGGGCGGTGATCAACAGGAGATTTTATTTCATGACAGAGGCATTACTTGCTGCTTTGTTTGTGTTTGTTCTGGCATCTTTTATTGGCTTTGAAGTCATCAACAAAATCCCACCGACTTTACACACGCCTTTAATGTCCGGCTCAAATGCAATTTCTGGGATTGCGGTATTAGGGGCGATTGTGGCTGCTGGTGCTAAAGATACCAGCATCTCAGTGATTCTCGGTTTAATTGCTGTGGTACTGGCGACAATTAACGTCGTCGGTGGTTTTCTCGTCACAGATCGGATGTTGCAAATGTTCAAAAAAAAGGAAGTTAAGGCGTGAGCGATTTTCTACCAACTGGGATTCAGCTGACGTACTTAGTCGCTGCATCGTTATTTATTCTGGGTTTGAAAAAACTCGGTTCTCCAGCTACAGCGCGGAATGGTAACGTTGTCGCGGCTGTGGGTATGTTGCTGGCGATTGTCGCCACACTCTTAGATCAGCAGGTGTTGAACTACCAGATGATTTTGGTGGGCTTGGCGATTGGTAGCGGAATTGGTGCGATCGCCGCTTACAAAGTCCAAATGACAGAAATGCCCCAAATGGTGGGTTTACTCAATGGTTTAGGTGGTGCAGCTTCCGCACTCATCGCCGTTGCTGAATTTTGGCGGTTAATCGCAGCATCTGAACCCATCCCTCTAGATGTGAACATTTCCATTTTGCTGGACGTGTTAATCGGTGGTGTCACCTTAACCGGTAGTTTTGTCGCCTTTGCCAAATTACAAGGTTTAATCAGTGGTTCACCGATTAAATTACCTTTCCAGCAACCATTTAACCTCTTACTGCTAGTTGGTTATATAGTAGGCAGTGCCTATTTAATCATCACACCCGACAGCTTACCCATATTCTTCGGAGTCGTGGGAGTTTCTTTAGTATTGGGTGTCATGTTCGTTCTCCCTATTGGTGGAGGCGATATGCCTGTGGTAATTTCGCTGTTAAACTCCCTATCTGGGATAGCAGCAGCCGCAGCTGGTTTCGTGGTCATGAACAATATGTTGATTATCGCTGGCGCACTGGTGGGGGCTTCTGGCTTAATTCTCACCCAGATTATGTGTAAGGCGATGAATCGTTCTCTATTCAGCGTGCTGTTTGGTGCGTTTGGTGGGGCGGTTGCTGGTGGTGCTACAGGTGCTACAGGTGCTACAGGCGATCAAACTGTTCGCAGCATCGATGCTGAAGAAGGCGCGATGATGTTGGGTTATGCCCGTAGCGTTGTAATTGTCCCTGGTTATGGGATGGCTGTTGCCCAAGCACAGCACACTGTGCGGGAATTGGCAGATCAGTTAGAACGCATGGGTGTTGATGTTAAGTATGCCATTCACCCTGTAGCTGGAAGAATGCCAGGACACATGAATGTGTTATTGGCTGAGGCTAATGTGGCTTATACGCAGTTATACGACATGGATGACATCAATCCTCAATTAGAAGCTGCGGATGTGGCTTTGGTAATTGGGGCTAATGATGTAGTAAATCCGGCAGCACGTAGTGATGTAAATAGTCCAATTTATGGTATGCCGATTTTGGAAGTAGATCGGGCGAAGCAGACAATTGTGATTAAGCGCGGGATGAGTACAGGTTTTGCCGGTGTAGATAATGAATTATTCTACAAAGAAAAAACTACAATGCTTTTTGGTGGCGCAAAGGATATGGTTTCTAAGTTGGTTTCAGAAGTGAAGCAGCTTTAACCTTCGCGTAACGCATACCACCAAGGCACAAAGGGCGCGAAGGGACAAAAGAATTTAGTATCCCCTCAATATTTGGGGGTGTGATGCTGCTGCAAACACCGAGAGACTTAGATCCCCGACTTCTTGAAGAAGTCGGGGATCTTTATGTTAGTCACTTATTTAAGTTTCCTATATAAGTGTTAGTTGTTAGTGTGGGTTTTAAATTGGGTAATTTATAGATATAGGCATTCGATATACAGTTGGTGATAAATTAATGAATATTTCTGACCCTGAACTTAATTTAGAATCTTTGGCAGCACGGATTGCCAAATTAGAGATTGAAGAGGATAACCGTAAAAAAAACATTGCTTGGTTAAAACAGTACTTTGATAAATTGAAACAAGCATTTCAGCGCCGACCTGAAATACAGCAAGTTGAATTGATACAACAAGAAATTGCACTTTTAAATGTCCAATTTGCTGAGTTAAAAAAATCCTTTAAGGCATCAGCAAATTTGCCTAAAACTGTGGATAATACTGACTCCGCAATTGAGTCAGGGAATTTTGATGATGCTGAAGTTGTTAAGCACTTTTTTGAAAGAGTTGAACAGCAAAAAAGTCAACCAAGTTTGGTGGTAGCAGTTGCTGATGATAAAAATGATGATATTACAGTGTTTGAACAAGAATTTGTCACATCACTTACTGAAAAAGAGGTAGAAAATAATACTGATTTCGCGAATTTAGAATTTCAGCTTGAGAGAATGATGTGGTTAGTTAACAGAATTTACGCATCAGAATCAGAAAGTCTGGATATACCTATTCATGCTAAAGAATTTTTGCGGCGTTATGAAGCTGGAGAACGAGACTTTAGTCATTTGAATTTAACCGGAATCAATTTGAGTGGGAAAACTCTGAGAAATATTAATTTAAGTCAAGCTAACCTAAAAAATGCCAATCTTAGTAGTATTTGCATTATTTCGGGAAATTTAAGTGCTGCAAATCTTGAGTATGCAGATATTAGTAAAGCCAGTTTACTTGATACAAAATTGAAGCAAGCAAATTTTGATCATGCCAATCTTTATAAAATCACATTCACTTCCATAAGTCTAGAAAAAATCTCACTCAGAAAAGCTAACCTTGTTGGAGCCTATCTTGATAACATTAACTTGAGTGGAGCTAACTTAAGTGGAGCTAACTTAAGTAGTTTAAATTTGCGAAAACTTAATTTAAGCGGAGCAAATTTGAGTAATGCTAATCTTAGTAGTGCTAACTTATTGGAAACCAATCTTGAAGGTGCAAATCTTCAGGAAGCGGATTTGCAAACAGCCATTTACAATGAAAGTACTATTTTTCCCCAAGATTTTATTCCTACTGAATCAGGGGCTTATTTAATTGCTCCAGGTGCATCATTGGCAAATGCTAACTTAGCAGGTGCTGATTTAAGTCGGGTTAATTTAACAGGGGCTAATCTACAATCGGCTAACCTCTATTCGGCAAGATTAGATGGTACAAATTTAAGTCAGGCTAACTTGAGCAATGCAAATTTAACCAAAGCAAATTTAAGTAATACAAAACTTATTCAGGCTAAGATATCAGGGGCAAACTTGAATCAAGTGAATTTAACTGGTGCTAATCTTACTGCTGCTATACTGACAAATGCAGAACTAATGTTATCAAATTTAAGTGGAACTAACCTCACTGCGGCTGTATTAAGTGGGGCTAGTTTGACAAACGCAACATTATCTTATGTCAACTGTAGTGGTGCTGATTTAAGTAGAGTAAATTTTATTGGTGTGAGTCTTCACGGTAATTTCAGTGGTGCAAATTTTCACGAAGCCAACCTCTGTGGAATATCCCTTCAGAATCTCAACCTAGCGGGAGCCAATTTCACTGCGGCTGACTTACGTGGTGCAAATTTGAGCAGTTCCGAACTAGAAAAAGTCAACTTAAAAGACGCGAATATCAGTGGGGCTAACTTAGAAGGAGCGACTCTAGCTGGTGCTATTATGCCAGATGGTACAATTCATGATTAGATTTGAACCATAGCAAAGTGCTGAGTGCTGAGTCAAAACCAGGTAGGGGTGGGTTTACAGATATGCTCAATTACTAATAAGAATTTTAATAAACCCGCCCCTACATCATTGGCAGCGTTGGGTTGCGCTGCGCTTAACCCAACCTACGTTTAGACTTTGAAAACACGCCCTAACGTCCCGCTTCTCTACGAGACGCTACACGAACGCCGCAGGGCTAACACTCAGCACTCGGTGTCCGGGCGGGTTTACTAAGGATTTTGACGCTGACTTTTCACGGTAAGTCCTCAAGCAAAGGAAGTACGTTACTTTTTTCACAGGCTTTTTATCAATAGCTTAAAACTAATGATAATAGCCAACGAAAAAATCAGGGCTTGAGAAAACGTTAAAATCGCCTTTTCCACATCTCGTGAAAAGTCAGATTTTGACGAACCACAGACTGACTGCTTAAACCCGCCCCTACCAACTCAGCACTTTTTTATCCCTGATTATTTTATGGGAATTTCTAAGCAAAACTCACAACCATTACCAGATTCAGAAACGCATTCAATTTTACCACCGTGTTTTTCGACAATAATTTGATAACTAATAGATAAACCTAAACCAGTACCTTTTCCCGGTTCTTTAGTGGTAAAGAAAGGTTCAAAAATGCGCGATCGCAGATTCTCAGGAACACCACAACCATTATCAAAAATCCGAATTGAAATTCTATTTTGGGCTATGACTTCAGTACAAATAGAAATTTTAGGCTGTGCAGTTATTATTCCATCTGCTACAGACTGTTCCAAAGCATCAATAGCATTATTAATGATATTCATAAATACCTGATTCATTTGGGCTGCATAACAGAGGACTGGAGGCAAATCACCATATTCCTTAACTACCTCAATGGAGAAAGAATCTCCATGTGGTTGCAGGCGATGCTTTAAAATAGATAGAGTGCTATCGATACCTTCATGAAGGTCAACATACTTCATTCCAGATTCATCCAGCCGAGAAAAATTTCTTAAGGACAGAACTAGTTGAGAAATACGATTTGCTCCCATGCTGATGGAAGCCAGAATTCTTGGCAAGTCATCAACAATAAAATCTAAATCTAATTCGGCTGCTTGTGCTTCAATTTCTGCTACTGCTTGAGGATATTTTTGCTGGTAAAAATCCAAAAATTTCAATAAATTTTCTGTGTGTTCGTGAAGATGAGAAATATTCCCGTAAATGAAGGTAATTGGGTTATTAATTTCATGTGCTATTCCGGCAACTAACTGACCCAAGCCTGCCATTTTCTCGCTTTGAATTAATCGGCTTTGAGCTTTTTGCAATTCCTTCAGAGTCTGTGCGAGTTCTTCTTTTTGCCTTTGCGTCTGTTCCAGTAATTCTGCTTGCTGAATACCTACGCCTAATTGAGTGCCAATCTGGACTAGCAAATCTATCTCATCCTCTTGCCAGTTGCGAGGTTCAATATTATTGTATGCAGCTAGTAAACCCCAAAGTTGCTCACCTTGAAAAATTGACACTATCATCAAGGCCCTAGCTAAAATTGGCGTGGTGAGGGGAATATAACTTTGAGTATTATTGATATGATAAATATCTGGAATCACCAAAATTTTACCATCAGCAAAATCTGACCCTTGAGTTGATTGCAAATATTCATCTGCAATCATCGGTAAAAGTTCTTGTACGGATGTCAAACTTGGAGATAAGGATTCAGCCACAAATTCGCCACTCCAATCAGAATTGAAGCGATAAATTGTGACTCTATCAACTTCTAATAGCCGTTGGACTTCTTGAGTAGTAGCTTTAAAAATGGTGTCGATATCCAGAGACTGACGAATCTTTTCCACAGTTACAGCTAAGGTTTTTTCTCTTTGTGCTGCTTTGCGTTCTCTTTTAGCCGCTTGAGAAAGTTTTTGGGCTTGGTTTTTCACCTGCTGTAAAGATTCGGCCTGCTGTAATGCTACCCCCAGTTGAATACCAACCTGTGTCAGCAAATTTATTTCTTCTTCTTGCCAATAACGGGGCTGGGAGTTTTGATAAGCTACTAACAATCCCCAGAGTTTTTCCCCTTGAGCAATTATTGGCACAAATACTTCATTCCGTGCGTATTTATTCCCTTGTATATCTAAGGACAGAACATTTTCTGTTATGGGTTGTGGCTTAACCACTGGTGTCCGACCATCAACAATGGAATCAGCAACAAATTCACCATTCCAGTCCGAGTCAAAACGATAAATTGCAACTCTTTCTACTTTTAATAGTTGTAATACTTCTTGAGTCGTGGTTTTAAAAATAGTATCAATATCTAGAGATTGACGAATTTTTTCTATAGTGTTCGCTAGGGCTTTTTGCCTTTTTGCAGCTTTGCTGATTTCTGCTGCTTGGGTTTGCATTTGTTGCAAAAATTCTGCTTGCTGCAAAGCTACACCTAATTGAGTGCCTACTTGAGTGAGTAAATAGACTTCATCTTCTTGCCAAACACGACTGCCTGTGTTTTGGTATACTGCTAACAAGCCCCAGAGTGTTTGACTTTGGTAAATAGCGATGATTACATAAGCTTTGGCCTGATATGTCTCTAAAACTTCTAAGTAACACTCACTAAAATCTGCATTGTAAATATCATTACAAATACGATAGACTTCACCTCTAGTAAAGCGACCACCGGCTGTATCTTGCAAGTAAGTATCTATTTCGGGAATTTTCGCTAAATCTTTAACAGTACATTCGCTAATATTTTCACGTAATTTTGTTTGTTGTGATTGCTGACCAACGAGAGAAGTCCAGCCATCTCCCACAGATTCAAAGGCAAATTCACCACTCCAATCTGGATTGAAGCGATAGATAGCTACACGGTCAGCATTCAACAACTGACGCAGTTCGGCGGTACTGGTGTGAAAAATTATTTCTATGTCAAGAGTTTGACGGATTTTTTCTATAGTTATGGCTATGGTTTTTTGCCATTCTGCGGCTTTTTCTCTGGCTTTTGCTTCTGCTAGTTGTGTCGATTTAATTTTTACCTGTTCTAAGTAGTCTGCTTGCTGCAAAGCTACTCCCAGATGTTCGGCAATTAGTTGCACAAACTCAATTTCCGATGTATTCCATTGGCGAGGACCACTACACTGATGAATACACAATAATCCCCATAAATCTTTGCCCTTCATCAAAGGCGAAGCTATATTGGCACGGACTTGAAACGCTTCTAACATCTGGATATGGCATTCACTCATATCGGCTTGATAGATATCAGCTATGACGTTAATTCGCCCTTGCTGATACAGTCCAACAAACTCCCTAGCAAAGCAGTGGTCATGCAGTTGAGCTTTTAATGCCGAATTCCATTCTGCTGTGACATTTTCATAAATAAATTCTCCTTCCCATCCCAAGTTAGGATAAAAACGAAATACCCCTACCCGGTCAGTATTTAAAAGTTGGCGGACTTCTGTTACCGTGGTTTTAAAAATAGTGTCTATATCCAGAGACTCACGAATGCGGGAAATTACTCCAGATAGAGTTTTCTGCTTGTCGCTGTGAGATAGAGGGGATGTCATATCAGACTTGTTTGGTTATTGTCTAGGATTCAGTCTTATTGCTGGTCTCTGAGCAGGTTTATCGATATCCAGGGAGATTTTCAATATTGAAAGTTTTTTATCTTGTTGTAGAATTACCCTATTGAATAATAATTTAACATTAATTAATTTTTTTATACAACAATGTAGGGACACGATATGCTCATGTCCCTACGAAAAGAGTTTTCAAGTGTGAGTGAATTATCGCCGTTTGGGAGAACTGCGGCGGATTTCGCGTTTTTCGTCTTCTCGGCGACGGCGATCGCGCCAATCTGCTAGGGTTAAGTAACCAACACCACCTGTAACAGCTACGAGCAGTAATAAGGCTAATAAAGCCAAAATATTCAGGAATGGATTTTCCACGCTTCCCCTATAATCCGTTAC
The DNA here is from genome assembly GCF_963920885.1 of Anabaena sp. CCY 0017. Classification (NCBI taxonomy): domain Bacteria; kingdom Bacillati; phylum Cyanobacteriota; class Cyanophyceae; order Nostocales; family Nostocaceae; genus Anabaena; species Anabaena sp. CCY 0017. The sequence continues at coordinate 283,396 of NZ_CAWUDG010000002.1, forward strand.
GTCCCCAAACTACCATCGCAATCGACCAAGTGAACACAACCAAGAGCGATACCCAACCCAGTGTCAACGTTGCCATAGTCTTACTTTCTAAATAATTACAAAACGTCTCTAATACCTATGATAATGGGAAAGGGCTATTGATTCTGCAACGCTTTGGCTCAGGATCATGATGGGTTAAGCGATCGCTCACCCACGCTACTGGACTGACAAGCCTAAAATAGTGCATAAGCATAAATATTGTGGGATAAGCTTCTAGTCCCCCCAGAACAGGCAAGAGGCCTGTTCCATAAGAGAAACATAATGCATTATTTTAAGCATATAGGGCTTACGCATTGACAATAAATACCAAATATGTATAACACTAAAAAACACATATTGCGTAGGGGTTTAGCATTGCTAAACCCCTACAACACGGGTATATTTACTATCAACATAATCATTTTTCAAAGCCGGAAATTGGCTATTTTGGTAACTGCATACCATGATGAATTTGTACAGTGCGTAAGTCCTAGCATAGATCCAAGGTGAACAAAACTTCCGATATGCAATTAATGGCAGAACGCCTAGAATCTCTGAAGGCTGGAATAATTGGGAGTTTTACTCTGTATCTGGCTTTCCTGATGACCAATTTGGTAAATACTCTGGTGTTAGCAAGGTATTTTCCGACACTTGCAAGTCTGGAAAGAGAGATTAATTGGCATTGGTGGCTGAGTGGGGGAATTGCGGCTTTCTCTGGCTTGTTATTTGGTGTCACCTATCGCTATATCATCCGCACAGACCAAAATCCTCAACTCAAATCTGGTGGTGTACTGGCTTTTGGTTTAGTACGAGGCTTAACTCAAATAGATGGTGCTGATTTAGTTTTACCTGATTTTATCTTAGCTGGGGAGAGCGTTTTGTGGTTTGCAATTGGGGCGATCGCTCTCGATACCACAATTAAAATCGGCTGGCTCAAACCTTTTAAGTTGAGTCAAGGGAGTGATGAAGCTAGCAAAAATTAAAAGTTACACTGAAATAATCATAATTTCGGGAGCAAATACCTCATGTCAGCACCTAATAGTTTAAAAACTCCTGCTTTTCTCCAGCAGTTACAGTGGGTAGCCGATCCTGTAGGGTATATGGAAAAAGCCAGCCAACAATATCCTGATATTTTCACGGCTCAAGTCGTCGGTTTTGGTAATAACTTGGTATTTGTCAACCATCCCCAGGCGATGCAAGAAATTTTAACCAATGACCGCAAGAAGCTTTTCGCTGGTGGTAAAGAAAATAAAATTTTGCAGCCTTTATTAGGTGATTATTCCATGATCATGCTAGATGGCGATCGCCATAGAAAACGGCGACAATTGGTAATGCCATCTTTTCATGGCGATCGGATGCGAAGTTATGGTGAAATTATTAGTAAGATTACTGAAGAAGTCTGGAGTCAATTACCGACAAATAAATCTTTTCTGGCTCGTAATGTCACCCAAGATATCACCTTACAAGTGATGATACAGGCAGTTTTCGGCGTATACCAGGCAGAAATCAGCCAAAAACTCAAGAAACAACTAGAGCTAATGGCGAATATATTTCGCTCACCTTTGAGTTCTAGTATGCTATTTTTCTCGTCTCTGCAAAAGGATTTAGGCCCTTGGAGTCCCTGGGGTAAGTTTGTTAGGGATAGACAGGAACTTGATAATTTAATTTACACTGAAATTGCTGAACGTCGCCAGCAGAACTTGGAAAATCGGATTGATATCCTTTCGTTGCTGATGTCAGCAGAAGATGAATCTGGTCATCCCATGACAGATCAGGAGTTACGCGATGAGTTAATGACTCTGTTGTTTGCTGGATATGAAACCACAGCTACAGCACTGGCTTGGGGATTATATTTTATTCACAAACACCCGGAAGTTCGAGAAAAACTGGTGCAAGAACTGGACACCCTTGGTGATTCACCAGATCCTATGAGCATTTTCCGCTTACCTTATCTGACGGCTGTTTGTAATGAAACCTTGCGGATTCATCCTGTGGCCATGTTGACATTTCCCAGAATAGTCAAAGAACCTGTGGAAATTTCGGGTTATGCTCTCGACCCTGGTACGGTATTAGTTGGCTCTATGTATCTGACTCACCAGCGTGAAGATTTATATCCAGAACCCAAGCAATTCCGACCAGAGCGTTTTCTAGAACGTCAATTTTCTCCTTATGAGTTTATCCCATTTGGTGGTGGTGTGCGTCGCTGTGTAGGTGAAGCTTTGGCAGTATTTGAACTGAAGCTAGTCTTGGCAACAATACTCTCACGCTATGAACTCGCATTGACTGATGATCAACCAGAAGTCCCCCGCCGTCGAGGTGTTACCCTTGCGCCTGGCCGTGGTGTGAATATGATGATTACAGGTCAAAGGTTGGCTCAAAAATCTCCCCTGAGTATGGCAGCAAATTAGACTCACAAAAGGTGATAGGATTTTGACTGTCTTATTTTTATCCAAAATCTAATTTTATATGAAATCCCTAACCTCCCGTATGCAGGCGGTACAGTCGCCAATCATTCCTGTGGTTGGGGAATTAATTCAAAATTCTCCTGGCACTATTTCTTTAGGACAAGGTGTAGTTTCATACAACCCACCGCCAGAAGCCATTGAGCTTTTACCCCAATTTTTGGCGGAATCTTCTAATAATTTATATAAAGCTGTTGAGGGAATTTCCCCATTATTGGCAGCGCTGGCGGCAAAGTTACAAACTTTCAATGGGATTGCAATTAATCAAGATAACTGTATTGTGGTGACTGCGGGAAGCAATATGGCGTTTATGAATGCTATTTTGGCGATTACTTCCCCCGGTGACGAAATTATCCTGAATACGCCTTATTATTTCAATCATGAGATGGCGATCGCAATGGCGGGTTGTCGTGCAGTATTGGTAGCCACAGATGCCAATTATCAACTGCGTCCAGAGGCGATCGCCCAAGCAATTACCCCCAAAACACGAGCTATAGTTACAATATCCCCAAATAATCCCACAGGAGTTATTTATCCAGAAGCCGCATTACAACAGGTAAATCAAATCTGTGGAACTCATGGCATTTACCACATTAGCGATGAAGCCTATGAATATTTCACCTACAACGGCGTAAAACACATTTCACCAGGGGCTTTTAGTGGTAGTAGAGGTTACACCATTTCCCTGTATAGCCTTTCTAAAGCCTATGGTTTTGCCAGTTGGCGGATTGGCTATATGGTAATTCCGCAACACTTGTTTGTCGCCGTCAAAAAAATTCAAGATACGATTTTAATTTGTCCGCCCGTTGTTTCTCAGTATGCAGCGTTAGGAGCATTACAAGCTAAATCAGAGTATTTACAGGAAAGTATTGGTGCGATTGCCCAAGTCCGAGAAATAGTTATAGATGCCCTCAAACCCCTAGAAGGTTTATGTAGCATAGCCCCTGCCAATGGCGCGTTTTATTTCTTCCTCAAAGTTTATACTCAGATAGATGCCTTTGAATTAGTGAAAAGGTTAATTAAAGAACATCAAGTAGCAGTGATTCCTGGTACAACCTTCGGGATGAAAGACGGATGTTATCTGCGGGTTGCTTATGGTGCGCTGCAAAAAGATACCGCCAAAGAAGGTATAGAAAGATTAGTAAAAGGTTTAAAAACACTTAGCAGCGGCGATTAGAAATCGCGGCTACACAGACGAAACCCACCTGCGTGGGTTAATTTTTCGTTAGCTTAAACAGCAAGAAGCCTCTCACGAAAGAGCTGTTAGTCCGCGAAGGCGGACTTAGTTTGTATAGCCGCGACTTCTAGTCGCTGGAGCTAGTGTTAGAAACTAAACTCTACAAACTCTGGTTCCCCAGCTAACATATTTTTGTCTACTGCGGACAAAGTTTTATTGTGAGAACCCTGAGAATTTAGACATTTACAAACCAATTGCGCCACATCTGGGCGATGAATAGTGCCAATAATCCGGGGATCTTCGGTTAAAATCCCATTACCTGTTGCTGGTTCCGATTTTAAGCCGCCAGGACGAATGATTGTATAAGTCAGTCCACTAGCAATTAAATGTTGTTCCGCCTTATCCTTTTCCACCAACACAGGCCCCAGAGTTGCTAAAGCTTGGGGAGGTAAAGCACCAGCGCTATTACCAGTCCCAATAGAAGAAACCAAAATAAACCTTTGGACACCAGCTTTAACTGCGGCATCAATGAGATTTTTGTTACCGAGGAAATCAGCCCTAGCACCTTCTGAAGGTAAGCCGCCAATGGTACTAATAACTGTGTGGATAGGCTGGTCTGCAATTATTGCACCTTCAACATCGCCGACATTTAAAGCATCTCCCATTACAGGTTGAATGCCAATTGCTTCTAGTTCAGCAACAGCCGACTCATTTCTCAGGAGTGCTTTTACTTGAAGATTTTGCGCGGTTAAGCATTTGGCAATTTCTCTACCAACACCACGGCTTGCCCCTGCGAGAAAAATATAAGATGCACTTGTCATATTAATTGATTTGTGTGTTTTGATTTATTTTTTCAACTCAAAGAATTTTATCAGATATTCAGATATTAAGTAGGTAGGCGGAAAAATTTCAAGGTATGTCATTATTCACTCTGCAACGACTGTATCTGCGGGATGATGAGCGAGTCATCCGTCAACGTCAACAATGGTATCAGCTTTATCTAGATGGTGAAATTACTCTGACAGGATTAGAAGGTAAAGCTCCTCTAATTGCCCGTGCAATTAGAAAACAGCAGTAAGCGCTTCAGAATCAGAATATGATGTTATTTATATTAAGCATATTTAATTTACAATTTCCAAATTTCATAGTATGCTTTGCGAGCTATTGATTTACCTCGCTCTTTAATTTCTTCCTCAGTCCACTGAGTGGCGGTTAACAAATAGTTATCAAGCGGATAGTTTTTATTTTTTAAAATTTCAATTTTTTTCATAAAATCAAAATCTCTTAATTGTTCCCCATTAGTTATTTTATCTACTAGTATTAAATTTCCTATATTACCAACTATTTCTTCGTCTCCTGTTGATTGTGGTAGTAAGTGTTCAATACTGGCAGAAGTATAATCAACGGGTAGTCCATTGATATTTGGTCCTGTCAGATTTTCCAGTATATATTGGATAAGTTCTGGTGTAGTCAAATCTTTTCCACGAGTATTGAGAGTTTCAAAAATTAAATAAGCATCATCTTCATTATCCAATTGAATAAATACTAGTTTTAAAGAAAGAATTTTGTTTCTTGTATTTTTTAAAATCTCTATAATTTGATATTTTCGTTCTTGAAACAAATCACTAGAAGAGTCATGTATATCAAATTTAGGTATTTTTGAATAAAGTTGTCTATTGATTAATTCAAATGCTGATTTTAGATTTTGTTCTTCATTGCCAACTGTACATTTTATGTCTGCTTTTTTGAAGCTTTGTATATGGTCTTGAAAATAAGGAAAAGATGTCTCAGAATTTATCACATATTCATTTATGTTATCTATATTTGCTTTTTCAATATATTGATGTACTCCCCTAGCTAAGTTTTCATCTCCATAATCAAGGAAAGCATTTCTTATAGCAGCAAGCATTAATGTAATAGTTGTTAATCTTTGTTGTCCGTCAACTATTCCATAGTATGGTTTTTCTGTTTGATAAACAACCATTGATCCTATAAAATAATGTTCATAGTCTCTAATGACGACATCTTCCCAAAAATCCTCAACCTCTTCATCTGTCCATGAATAAGGACGTTGAAATCTGGGGATTTTAAAATATCCTAGAGCAAATATATCTCGAACTTCTTTATCATTAGCTTCAATTTTCATGGTTTTTAATAAATGGTTTTACGGGGTTTGTTATTTGGGGTAGATATCCGAAGAAAAACAAACCACAGATAAACTCCCTACTTTCTTTTACAGACGCGAGTCATCGCGTTTTTACCTACTAATATTTATCACATTTAGATAAATCAGGCATAATAGTATTCTGAAGATTAGCACCTTTGAGGTTAGCACCTTGGAGTTTAGCACCCCTCAAATTAGCTCCTTGGAGATTAGCCCCAGCCAAATTCGCTCCTGTAAGGTTAGACCAAGTTAAGTTAGCACCACTCAAGTTAGCTTCTGTGAAATTAGCTCGTAACAAATATGCTCCACTTAGGTGAGCTTGGTTTAAATTAGCTTTGTAAAAATCAGCTTTATAAAGGTAAGCTCCGTTTAATTGCACCTCGTACAAATTTGCTTCACTTAAATCAGCACCAATTAAGTTAGCTTCAATCAAATTGGCGAAACTCAGGTTAGCCCTGATTAATTTCGCTGTACCTAAATCAGCATCTCTCAAGTTAGCGTCTCTCAAGTCAGTTCCAATCAGGTTCGCTTCAGCAATAATCGCGCCTTGAAGATTAGCTGCACTCAAGTCAGCCCCAATGAGATGGGCGTAACTCAAATTTGCTTGGGTAAGTGTCGCACCACTCAAATTAGCCACACTCAAATTAGCCTCGCTCAAGTTAGCTTCTATCAGCTTGGCTTGGTGAAGGTTTGCGCTACTCAGGTCAGCATTACTAAGATTGGCTCGCACCAGTAAAGCATGACTTAAATCGACTTTGTTTAAATTCACCCCTTGGAGGTTTGCGCCTCTGAGGTTGTCTCCTTTGAGGTTTGCAGTGCTGATATCTAGTTTCATCTGGGGATTTTGCTGTCTCCATTCCATCCATTGGACTGCACCCGCTTTGAGTAAAGCTAGATGCTCTTGATTTGCCATTTTCTCTCCTTTATTCGTTTCCCCCACCTTGGGGATTGACGCGACCTGCTACATTTTCAATGGCTGCTAATGCTCCGTCTGCACCTGCGAGGATGTCTTGTTCTGCTCCACCTAAATACAATCGCCCAAAACTTCCTACAGCTTGCACTTCTAAGATGTTAATTGCTGCGGCTTTCTCGGCTTCGTTCGCAGCTAGTGCAGCATAAGCAGCCGGCTGAACTTCTAATACATAGAGTGTTTGTCCTGCTAGGAGTAGCTGTCCTCTACGTGTGCGATTAATTAATTGGGTTTGGTAAGCATCAATGTTGCGAATAATTTGGTTAGAAACTACACGGGGTTTGAGACATTCGTCTTTTTTCACTCCTAGTGCTGCTAAGATTGCTTGACCAGCAGCCCGTGTTTCTCCTTGAGAGCTAGAATGAATTTCTAATAAACCATATAACCGTTCAACTACCTGCACTCCTGGGCGCACAGAGGCCGATTTGAGGGCTATATCCGTAATGCGATTAATTTCAATACCTGGAGAGATTTCAATCCACAGTGATGTATCTCCTGGTAATGGTAAGAAACCTTGGGCTACTGTTCCCATATAAGCTGCGTGTTGAGGTTGCAGGTTGTCGAGAAATACAAAACTGCGTAATTCTATTCCCAAGGTGATGCTCTCCAGTCATGCGGATAAAAGTAGTCGATTGCAATGTGTGAGTGTAACCTTAAATTACCATAAGGCTAGTACCCCAAGGCGGAAGTTAGGCTGACTTTTCACGGGGTCTGGAAAACCCCGCTTCTACGATGTACACACAAGTCAGGAAATTCTCTTTTGCGTCATAAAACCCCACCCCTAACCCCTCCCCGCAAGCGAGGAGGGGAACAAGATTTTTGATTAAATCTTGTTTTTAGGGCTGGAAACTCTTTTTGGCTGACGATGTGTGTACACGGTAGCCTGCAAGGAGAGAGGCTTTAAATTTTTCCCCTTCCCTGGTAGGGAAGGGGGTTAGGGGGTTAGGTTTTGCGTTAGTTTTTACACATAACGTGAAATGAGGTCAAGGGTTTGAATTTCTGCTTGGAGATTGAAACGAGCAGATTGTTCAGCAATTTCAAACATTAAGGGCGTATAGTAGATACGCTGCCGGCGCAAAAAACGCTCTAAAACTTGTCTACGACCTGTAATATATTCTAATTCTGACAACCAGGCATATTCTTGGCGAATAGCACGGCTGTATTTTCCGTAATCTTCTGGGTTAGTTGCCAAAATTGCTAAATCTGCATCCAGTAAGACTTGGCTATTATAGTCATCTGTAGCAGCTTGGTGATGTTTAGTGTTAATAATTAAACGAATAATAGTAGTAATATTACTAAGGGGAATCCCCAAATAACTGAGCAGATTAAAAGCATAGTCAGCACTTTTTTTTTCGTTATCTTGAGCCTGCGTATTATAAACTACATCATGAAACCACGCCGCTAGTTGCACGATCGCAAGGTCTTGAGCGTAGGTTTGCAAAGTATCAATTGTGCCGAGGACGTGATCAATGTGTTCGAGTGTGTGGTAGTGGCGATCGCTTGTAGAATAAGCTGTAACCAAATCAGTAAAGACTTGCTCAGATGCTACTTGGTCAACTGCAAAGCTTTGGAGTGTATGCTGCCAATACCCAAATAATCCCATTGCTACCTTTAACGCACTAAGGGCTGAATTGGCTCTCTACTTTGCAGAGCAGGAAGTGGCTGGTTGCTAAAGTTAGGATGTTGAGCATCAATTTGATGTGCTTTTTTCACTAAGCGATTAAATGCAGCATCACTCATTTTTGATTGGTTAAAGAATTCCTCTGGGTCAACAAGATGAGTTTTTGGTAGCTTGTGTCCCATTTCTTTGAACACTAAACCAAGAGGGACATTAATTTCATCTTGAAGTTTGAGATATCGCGAGAAAATTGTGCCGTAAGCGGAAATTACCGAGCCAACTCCACCTCTGAACTGCGCCCAACCGATATAGTAAAGTCCTTTGTAATCATCCAGAAATGAGTCTGCATAACATTGAACGACTGAACCTTCTACACGTTCTAGTTCTGGAGGTAAAAATGGATATGCTACATAGTAACCAGTTCCACAAACAATTAGGTCAAATGTCTCTCGACTACCATCGACAAATTCAACTTCCCAGCCATCGAGGCGACGTACAGCCGGCTTGGGGGTGATTTTTCCATGCTTGAGGTAATAGGGGACTTCGCTGTTAATGGTGGGGTGTTTCTCGAAAATCCGATGCTGAGGTTTGGATAAACCATAATCTTCGTGACTACCGAAACTCAGACGGATGATTGTATAAAGTATCAGGCGCGTCAACCATTGTGGGGCGCGCAATTTGAGCCAATTAGGAAGAGTAATTCCAGTAAATTTACGGTTGCTAGAATTTTTAGTAGTTGATAAATGCGACAACCATTTTGGCTTTCGCCGTCCAGGAAAATCAGCAATTGGAACTCCAGCAAATGTTTTGGGAATAAACCAGACTGATTCGCGCATACTCAGAACAGACTTGGCACTAACACGGGCTGCTTCTGCGGCTAAGTCACAAGCTGAGTTTCCACCGCCAATTACTAAAACTCGCTTTCCACGCAGCTGGTCTGGATGTTTGTAATCTTTAGAATGGATAATTTCGCCGTGGAATTCTCCCTGAAATTCGGGAAAACGTTTGCGCCAGTGATGACCATTGCACATCACCACAGCTTTATAAATTCTCTGTTCCCCATCGGCAAAGGTGACTTCCCAAAGATTGTTTTCCACTGGTCGCACATAACTAATTGTCCGATTCAGTTCAATTTGCCCAAGCAAATCAAAATGATTAGCAAACGAGTTTAAATAATCCAGCATATTTTGGGCGCTGGGAAAATCAGGATAATCATCGGGCATGGGGAAGTGAGTAAATTGGGTAATCTTGCGTGACGAAATAATGTGTGCAGTTTCGTAAACGCCGTGATACCAATTTCCGCCAATACTATCACTGGCATCAACCTGATCGTAGGGGATATCAGCAGCTTTGAGGGCTTGAGCCATACCCAAACCGACGAAACCCGCCCCAATAATCAAATGCTTGTCAGATTTATCGACCATCTGCTGAATTTTACTAGAGTTTCTCTCTTTGACCACTTTTCAATCTCCTAACGAATGTATGATTAATCAAGTTGACTATTTGAGGAAAATATCGTTTGAGAAGATGGGCATTTTGAGCGATCGCATCAGGAAAGACATGGAGTTTATTGCGCTCAATTCCTCGAAGTGTGGCGCGCATTATCTTGGCTGGGTCGGTGGCCACATTGTCCAGAAACTCATGGTCAATTTTGCTTAAATTGCCAAACTTTTCACACTGGAGAATGGGGGTACGGCTAAAAAATGGGTAAATTGCCGTTACCTTTACATTGTAATCTTTTACTTCATGGAACAATCCTTCACTGAACCCACGCAAACCAAATTTGCTGGCGGCGTAATGAATTAATCCAGGTGGTGACCACCAGCCTGCTAAGGATGAAATATTGACGATGTGACCATGTTGACGGGCAATCATATCAGTAGCAAATAAAGCACTTAACCGCATGGGTGTAAGCAGGTTTATTTGCATGAGGCGTTCCCATTTCTCTTTGGGGATTTCGTCCATGCGACCAAAGACGGCAATCCCGGCGTTGTTAATCAATATATCTACGGGGATATTCAGCGCTTTTACCTGTTGATAAAGGCTTTCACAGCCTTCTCTGGTGGAGAGATCAACAGCTAGGCAAGCCAGTACATCCCCGGTTGTAACTTGGTGTTGAATTGCTTGAACTTGTTCACGCAGGACAGTTTCATGCAAATCAGTTAATATCAGTCGGCTACCGGCTTCTAATAACTGTCGGGTTAGTTGTTGTCCAAACCCACCAGATGCACCAGTTATTAACACAACGGCTTGATCTAGTTGGGTCATATTTTTGTGCCAATTTATAAATAATTTTTATGAAATTAGTTTATTTTCGGGATTCTATGATTTTAAAATTCCGTGTATTTATCTAATATATCAATTTTTGGTAACTATCCAGATTGTTTTTTTCATACCTGAGTTGGGGTTTGCTGGTCAGAGGATGTTTTCACAGTTTTAGGCGAATATAATTCGCCAGGGCTAGTTTTAAATCTGGGGTGATTTGAGAGTTGTTAGCAGTAGCAGTGACCACGGTACTTTGATATCTGGTATCAGGGATGAGTATGTTCTCAGTGCGGGTAAGGCTGCTGGGATGAGAAATTTTAGGGAACGGAGTGATGCCGGGATATTACCTTCTTGATCTACAATTCCATATTGTTGGGCTAATTCGGCGACAATCTGCACTTTTCCGGTGCGGCGCATGACGTTAGTATCACCTGTGAGGGCTGCAATGACTCGCCCTGTAAGTAAGGGAGTTTCCCAGTTATAGCGGTCTGCAAATACTGAGTTTTTTGGGTCAGCAGTATTTTGTGCTACAACTTTATCTGCTAAACTGGAAATTTGCTCAGTACCCACGATTCCCGGCCATAAAGATACAGAAGCCACATTATGCGGTTTGAGTTCTACTGACATATCAGCTGCTAATCGGTCACAAGCAGCTTTACCAGCACCGTAGGCAGCACTAAAAATTTGGGACATCCCACCCCATGAGGAAATGGTACAAATTAATCCCTGTTGACGTTTGACCATGATTCTGGCGGCATAAATACTGGCAACATAATGACTACGCAAACCGACGTTGTTACTAGCATCCCAAAGGCTGGGTTCACATTCCCAAAAAGTCTGGCCTTGACTATTACTTATTGCTTGGACTCCTGAGAAAACGTTATTAACTAATAAATCTAGTTGTCCATTTTGCTCGTCTTGGATACGTTCAAAGAGCGATCGCACCTCTTCATCATTGCTATGATCTACCTGGATGGGAATACAGATACCACCGGCTTGTTCTACGGCGATTTTGGTATCAATGAGATTTCCTGATATTTCACTACCTGTATCAGAATTATCTAATGTCCGTCCGGTAATATACACAGTTGCCCCGACTTCACCCAGTCCAATAGCAATGCCTTTGCCAATGCCCCGTGTAGCACCTGTGACTAAAGTTACTTTTCCTTCAAGGTTTGTCATCTAAAATTTTATCCTGAAGTTGATAAATAGCGATCGCTTCATCTTTACCTCTTAATTTCACAGATTCATCTACCAATGTCAGTGAAAATAACTCTGGCTGAGATAAACTCAAAACCACTGCATCAGTTACCAAAATTCCACAGTTATAGTATTTAGTGATACTTTCAACCCGTGAGGCGATATTTACCGCATCACCGACGACAGTAGAATCTATGCGACAAGTAAATCCTACCGTACCCATGACCACTTCACCACGATGAATGCCAATACCCACGGCAATTTCTGGTAAACCTTGTTGCGATCGCTCATGATTAAATTTATCTAGAGACTGTTGCATTAAAATAGCGGCTTTAAGTGCGCCATCAGTGGCTTTGTCATCAAACAGCGCCATAATTGCATCACCTATATATTTATCAATAAAACCGCCAGTTTTACTGATTGCTTCTCCCATACAAGCCAAATAGTCATTTAAAAAGATAAATATTTCGCCTGGTGTCATTGCTTCCGACATGGAAGTGTAGCCCCGGATATCGCAGAATAAAATCGTCATTGTCCGAATGACACACACACCCACCTTAATATTTTCTATGCCTTGGGGTGCGATCGCTGCAATAAATTTATTTGGTACAAAACGTTCAAAGGATTCTAAAGTCTTCTGTAACCGACTAAAAGAATCCTGTAAAGCCATAGACATTTCATTAAAAGAAGCCGCTAAAGCCCCAATCTCATCGGAACTGGTAATTTCTGCCCGATGTTCTAAATCACCAGCCGCAATTTTAGCCGCACTTATTTGTAAACTCTGAATTGGTTTACTTAAACGGATGGAGAGAATATAAGCCAGTATTATACCTAAGACAAATCCCACGCCACCTACTGCCAAAGTCTGATTGAAGATTTTAGCAACAGCCATTTCCACTGGTTTGAGTGAGATTCCCAACCGCAAAGTCCCAATTTTTTCACCTTTGAGCAGCTGGATATCGGAAGCAATTTCAATAATTCGTTCCCCACGTTTAGCCCGTAAACTGCCAGAAAATTCAATATCTCGCAATACAAATGTCTCTATAACACTGGATTGCTCTGGCAAATTCAATGCTTTATTTGTTACTTCTGATGGGACAATATCGGGTATATATTGAGACTGAAATTCACTAGAAGAAGCGGCAACAATTTGATTTCCCCGGCGCGAATCTGAGACTAAAGCATAGACATAATCTTCATTTTCCCGCAACAGTACATCAAGATTGAGGCGAATTTGACTCCAGTTTTGTTCTGCTAAATGATTGGGGAATAATGTTCTACTTAATAGACTAGAAAATAATTGAGCTTCATTCAATTTCTGCTGGCGTAAAAGATGACTACCTGTATTCGCCCACAGCAAGACGACTAAACCAAGTAACGTCAAACTGGACATTGTTACAGCAGTCATGAGTTGCATCCGAATTGATGGGAAAGCCAAAAATTTCATGGTGCTGTGTTTAACTCTTCTACGAAAGTCAGCCAAGGTGTTTGCTTGGTTGTGGTTGGACATTCTGAACTAAAAGCCAGTGTTACCGGGCCACCCATCTTGGCGGGAATCAGTTGACGATTATCACCCCATCGAGTGGCTAAGATCACATCGCACTCAAGTACTTCACTAACTGCTAAACGGACAGCATTAGCTGTGTCGTGGTAAATGGGTGGTTTAGCACGAATCATAATTTCTTTATTTGGTGGCAAATTTTCGCCAGCTAAGGCTAAGACATCACGCAACCGCACACCATGTAATTTGACTTCGCCACTAGGCCAAGAAAATCTGTAACCGACAGGTTCATTCAGTGTGATTTGGGGAAGTTTATCTAGGGCGGCTAAATCAAGTTGCTGTTTACCCACCCTCAGCCTAACTGGTTCAGTGCCAACAACTACATGACTGACATAATAAGCCCAAGTAGCTTCGTTATATTTTTGCTGTAGTTCGGGGTATTCAGTGAAAGGTAACACTAAGTAAAGCGGTCCACCTTGATGACGGGGAATAGGTTGACCATCTTTGGCGATCGCTAAAGTCATGGGATACTTGAACAAATCTGGCAAACTCACAGTTACATAGTAAGAGTTGAAACTCACAAAAGTAATTTCCGAGATATTGTTGGTGATAGCAAACTCTTCTAGAAGTTGAGAAACCTTAATACCACGAAAATCAACAATCTGATTCGGGTTGACGACATCATGAGGATCTGGGGTTTTAACATGATGAGTTGCTAAAGCCTGTAATTGTTGCCAATTTAATTCCACAGATTCCCCCGTTGCAGTTTCACCCTGAATTAACAAACTCCATTCACTAGGTTCTGTGTTTTTGGCATTATCTGCCACAATTTCCGCATTGCGCGCGATCGCCTCTTTACGCCATACTTCCAGTTGTGCATTTGTGGGTTGGTTTGTACAACCACCCAAGTAAGTAATCACACTTACCACAATCACTAAAGGCCAGTTTTCCCCAAATCCAAATTTAACCACAATGAAAAATACTTCTATCAGAGGTATACAAATTGGTGTTGGCTACTTTACAGTCAAATTGTAATACTGTTTTACTCGGTATAAAAATTATCTGGAAACAAAATTTATTATTTTAGATTCCACAAAATGAACAAGCAGGGGGGCAGGGGGCAGGGTGCAGGGGGGAAACTTCTGTTACCATTACCCAATCCCCAATTCATAATCCCTTGTAGGGGCGGGTATGGCTACGCCACGCAAGCTATCATCGATATGATTCAAGGAAGAAGGCGGGCATCTTTGCCCTCCCCCACAATATTATGAAACCCGCCCCTACCAACCAATTCCCAATCCCAAAATAAGGAGTTACCAGTGGTATTACAAGTAAAAACCAGCACCTACGAAGCGAAAACTCAAGAAATTGCGAAACAGCTTCTGGGCGCTACCCAAGAAAATCGCTCGTTTTTAGGTTCCCTACGCGATCAAATGCGCTGGGATGATAAATTACTAGCTTGGGCGATGAGTAATCCTGGTTTACGGGTGCAACTATTTCGGTTTATTGATACATTACCCGCCTTACAAAATAAACCAGAAATTGCCGCACATTTACAAGAATATTTAGGAGAAGAGTCTGTAGAGTTACCCTCGGCTTTAAAGGGGATGCTGAATTTTGCTAACCCTGATTCTATGCCGGGACAAGTTGCGGCCACAACTGTTTCTACAGCCGTGGAAACTTTGGCGCATAAATATATTTCTGGGGAAAATATTAAACAAGTCATTAAAACAGTTGAACGACTGCGTAAAGATAAAATGGCGTTCACCATTGATTTACTTGGTGAAGCGGTAATTACGGAAACGGAAGCCCAGTCTTATCTAGAACGCTATCTTGAATTGATGCAGCAATTGGTGGAAGCATCAAAAAATTGGTCTGTAATTCCAGCAATTGATCAAGCAGATGGTGAATCTATACCACAAGTTCAAGTTTCTGTCAAGCTAACAGCCTTTTATTCTCAATTTGACCCTTTAGATGCTGAGGGTAGTGAGGAGAAAGTTAGCGATCGCATTCGTATTTTATTACGTCGGGCGAAAGAATTAGGCGCAGCTGTGCATTTTGATATGGAACAGTACGCCTACAAAGATATAACTCTAAATATTCTGCAAAAGCTACTGTTAGAAGATGAGTTTCGCCAACGTACAGATATTGGTGTGACAATCCAAGCATATCTGCGTGATAGTGAAGAGGATGTTAAAAACCTGATTTCTTGGTTACAACAGCGCGGTTATCCCCTCACAATTCGTTTGGTGAAGGGTGCATATTGGGATCAGGAAACCATTAAAGCGGAACAAAAGCACTGGAAACAGCCAGTTTATAACGATAAAGCGGCTACAGATGCCAATTTTGAAACCATTACTCAGCTATTGTTAGAAAATCACCAATATGTGTATGCTGCTATTGGTAGTCATAATGTGCGATCGCAAGCTCGTGCAATTGCCATAGCCGAAAGTTTAAATGTCCCTCGTCGTCACTTTGAAATGCAAGTGTTGTATGGGATGGGGGATAAGTTGGCGAAAGCTTTGGTAGACAAAGGTTATCGAGTTAGAGTTTATTGTCCTTATGGTGAGTTATTACCGGGGATGGCTTATCTGATTCGGCGTTTGTTGGAAAATACCGCTAATAGTTCGTTTTTACGGCAAAATCTAGAAAATCGACCAATTGAGGAATTACTCGCGCCACCAATTCCAGCCTCCCCCTCGCTTGCGGGGGGGAATGAGGGGGGGTTCCTCGGT
Source organism: Anabaena sp. CCY 0017 (assembly GCF_963920885.1). Classification (NCBI taxonomy): domain Bacteria; kingdom Bacillati; phylum Cyanobacteriota; class Cyanophyceae; order Nostocales; family Nostocaceae; genus Anabaena; species Anabaena sp. CCY 0017. Next base: position 299,506 of record NZ_CAWUDG010000002.1, read on the forward strand.
GTGGCGGATACGGATTATGCGGAGGAGGAAGCCACTATGAAGTCTGCTAAAGCTTTTGAATTGGTTCGTCAACAATTGGGTAGGACTTATTTACCTTTGGTGAATGGGGAGTATGTGAATACTACGGAGTTTGTTGATTCGCTGAATCCTTCTAATTTTAGTGAGGTGGTGGGTAAGGTTGGTTTGATGAGTGTGGAACAGGCTGAGGAGGCGATGCGGGCGGCTAAGGCGGCTTTTCCTGGTTGGAAGAAAACGCCTGTACAGCAACGGGCTGGGGTTCTCAGGAAGGCGGCTGATTTGATGTCAGCACGTCGGGCTGAACTTGCGGCTTGGATTGTTTTGGAGGTGGGGAAACCTGTTAAGGAAGCAGATGCTGAGGTTTCTGAGGCGATAGATTTTTGCCTGTATTATGCTGAGGAGATGGAACGTCTGGATGCAGGTGTAATCTATGACGTAGCTGGGGAAACTAATCGTTATATTTACCAAGCCAGGGGAATTGCTGTTGTGATTTCTCCTTGGAATTTTCCGTTAGCGATCGCCTGTGGAATGACAGTTGCAGCTTTGGTTGCGGGTAATTGTACTTTGCTTAAACCTGCGGAAACATCCTCTGTAATTACTGCAAAATTTACAGAAATATTGATTGAGGCTGGCATCCCTAAAGGTGTATTTCAATACGTCCCCGGTAAGGGTTCCCAAGTTGGGGCTTACTTGGTAAATCATGCAGATACTCACATCATTGCCTTTACTGGTTCTCAGGAAGTGGGTTGTCGGATTTACTCCGAAGCCGCAACGCTGAAACCTGGACAAAAGCATCTGAAGCGGGTAATTGCGGAAATGGGCGGTAAGAATGCGATTATTGTGGATGAAAGTGCTGATTTAGACCAAGCTGTGGTGGGGGTGGTACAATCAGCTTTTGGTTATAGTGGACAAAAATGTTCTGCCTGTTCACGAGTAATTGTGCTGTCACCGGTATATGATGCTTTTGTGCGGCGGTTAGTTGAGGCGACGAAATCTTTAAATATTGGTGCGGCTGAGTTACCTAGTACCCAAGTTGGGCCAGTCATTGATGCTAAGGCACGCGATCGCATCCTAGAATATATTGAGAAGGGTAGGACAGAAGCACAAGTGGCGCTGGAGTTAACAGCACCTGCACAGGGGTATTATATCGGCCCTGTGATTTTTAGTGAAGTTCCAGCCGATGCGACTATTGCCCAGCAAGAAATATTTGGCCCAGTGTTAGCTGTAACGAGAGTGAAGGATTTTGCTGAAGCTTTAGCCGTAGCTAATGGGACTAATTATGCTTTAACTGGGGGGCTTTATTCTCGAACACCTTCCCACATTCAGCAAGCACAGACGGATTTTGAAGTCGGGAATGTCTATATTAACCGCAATATTACAGGTGCGATTGTGGCTAGACAACCTTTTGGCGGTTTTAAACTGTCTGGTGTGGGTTCTAAGGCTGGAGGCCCTGATTATCTTCTGCAATTCTTAGAACCGCGCACGGTTACGGAAAATATTCAGCGTCAAGGTTTTGCACCCATTGAAGGCGCGGAGTAAAGATAAAATATTTCAACTGTACGTTCGCGGTAGAAATAAATCTTTTTTTTAACGAACCACGAAGACGCGAAGAACACGAAGTGAAGAAAGAAAAGGAAGAGAAATGCTAAATTCTACTCGCAAAAACTCTCTGAAACCCTCTTTCCTTTGTGTTCTTTGTGTCCTTTGCGGTTCGTTTCCTCAAAATTTCAAACCCCAAGCCGCAAAAGCCAAAGTCCCCCAACCAATGAGAAAGGCTACACCACCCAAAGGCGTAATTGCACCGAAATATTTCACACCAGTTAAACTCAATGCGTACAAGCTACCTGAAAAAATCGCAATACCAACAATGAATAACCACCCAGTAGCTATTAACATCGGTTGAGGCGATGTTGTGCGACTAATTAATAAAGCTACTAACAAAAGCGCCAAAGCGTGGTACATTTGGTAACGTGCGCCAGTATCGAAAATTTCAAGCGATCGCTCACTAATCTTTTCTTTCAACGCATGGGCAGCAAAAGCTCCTGCGGCTACAGATAAACCGCCTAAAACGGCAGCTATGCTGACAAATATTTGTGCCATTCCTAATTAGGATTTCTTCTAGATGTCAAAATGATATGATACTCCGCCTTTTTCGCTCACCTGAAAATCAGCATTGAATTCTTTAGCTTTCATATCTAAATATTCTTGTGCGTCTGCTGCTGGTAGTTGACAATTCATCGCCAAACCTAAAACAGTGACGCGCCCGTTATTTTCTTGTAGCATTTGATAAAAATTCGATTGGAGGCGATCGCTTAGTTGTTTCTGTTGTACTTTTTTCTCGTTCTTACTTTGACGATACAACCCTAAGCTTAACCAACCACCTAACATCATTGTCGGGATACCAAATATTATCCCATTTCTGGCTGTATTATCAAGTAGATAAACCACAGGTTCATTGATAAATTCTTCGGCTACCGCCTCATGGTATCCTGTAGAAATCGGCTTGACTATGGATTTTTTCTCAACTGTCGCTGAAACTGATAATGTCAAAAACATGAATCCCAGTGTGAATAGCCAACCCGCAGCCAATTTTTCCGCAGTCTTCATAATTTCACATCAGATTTTAAACTTTGCTTGCGATTCTAACCTGACTTATCCAAAGCTTCCATTAAAAACAGTTAAATATGAAATAAGTAACTAATATCACCTTGTTCATTGGGTTCAAAAGAGGCGTTGAATTCTTGGGATTTTTGATTTAGATATTCTTTGGCTTGTTTTCCAGATAGCTTTGCTTCTATAGCCAACTGTAAAACAGTAATTTTACCATGATTTGCTTGCAGGATTTGATAAAAAACATAGTCCAGGCGATCGCTTAACTCTTTTTGATGTCTTCGGCGCAAACCCCAAAACATATATCCTCCGCCTGCTGTTAACGGTACACCTAAGACTATTCCCCCCAAAAACGCATCTTGTGCTTCTTGTTTTTGTTCTAAAGTGATGTTTTCAGCGTTTAATTCAAATAACGTGCCAACACTAACCATCAAAAATAAAACTCCCACAGTCAGCATGAACCCAGCACAGACTTTTTTAACGGTTTTCATAATTGCGACGAGGAATTTAATACCCTGTCGCAATCTTAACTTTATTTGCGCGTAGCTTTCAGTGTTGTCGCGTAGCGCAACGCACCATCCTAAATTTTCAGTGCGTTAGGACTAACTCCCCTCTCCTTACTAAGGAGAGGGGTTGGGGGTGAGGTTCTATATTTTATTTGCGCGTAGCTTCCAGTAGACGCGAGTAATAAAAACGAGTCTTAGTCATCGCTTGACGTTGTACCGTAAAGCCATTACTTTCCAGGATTTTTACCACATCAGCCTCACGATGCAAATAGGCGCGAGTGGCTTTACTAGGCCCAGGAAAGAAACTGCCAATTTTCTTGAGTATACTCAAAGCACAGGTTTTGGGGGCAAAACTCATAATTACCCTTGACTCTGCCAAAGAACAAAGATGAGACACCATCTCATCGGCTTTTTCTTGGGGGTAATGAATCAGAACATCCAAGCAAATCACCGTGTGATAACTACCACTCAAGGATTCTAAATCCTGAACGGCGAAAGTAGTATTTTCAGAATTTTCTAAGGTTGCTAAAGCTCTATCCTTGGCTTCTGTCACCATTTTTTCAGAAATATCGCTAGCATATATTTTAGCGCCATCTGCTGCCAAGGGGATACTCAGACTACCTACACCACAACCAGCATCGCAGATTGATAATTCTGGTAAATTACCATCATCTTTCAGCCAGCCAATAACTGTATCTACGGTTTGCTGGTGTCCTGTGCGGATATCTAACTGGACTTTGTTCACCTCGCCATCGCCGTAAATTCGCCGCCATCTGTCAAAGCCTGTGGAATTAAAATACTCACGAACAATCGTTTTATCGTCAGCTACGTTCATAAACTTAACTTTTTAAGTGTTCCCAATTCTTAAAATTATCATTAATAGCAACCTGCCAGAAGAATCTGACCGATTTTTTTCAGAACTTTTTTCTCTCACTTACGGCATCCTAATGAATTATAGATAATACCTGAGTGTGCTTGGTATTTATCACTTTCAGAGATAAAATCTGATTTTTAAACTCGTTCATCTCAAATAAACTCCTGTTTAGTAAAAAAGCCAGAAATTACTAGTGATTTTTGTTTGAATTGGCTGATTTATTCCTAATTAAAGTAATCCAACCTTTATTTTTGGCTTTTTTAGCATTTTTTATTAAAATATAGTGGCAGTAGTTATACTATAAATAGTTTATTTTTGGGAATTACTAAACATTTTTATATATCATAAATTAGTTTATTGGCTCATTTAGCTTTATTAATTACCAATGGCATCTAACTTACTTGACAGTCCCATTATTCAGTTTACCATTCTCCTGACAGTAATTTTTACTGTCCCCCCTATATTTGAGCGACTGCGACTACCTGGTTTAGTAGGTTTGCTGGTAGCCGGTGTGGTATTAGGGCAAAATGGGTTAAAGTTCTTAGACACTAACTCTGAAACTGTCAAACTGCTTTCAGATATCGGCAAAGTTTATTTAATGTTTGTTGCTGGGTTAGAAATTGACTTAGGACAGTTTCGTAAAACTAAAAATCGCTCAATTGTCTTTGGATTTTTAACATTTATAGTCCCCTTAATTGCTGGGATATCTGTGGGGCGATTATTCGGTTTTGGTTGGAATGCTGCTGTTTTAATTGGTTCTTTACTAGCCTCCCATACTCTTTTAGCATATCCCATTGTTAGTCGTCTGGGAGTTGTGATGAATGAAGCTGTGACAGTCACCGTGGGAGCAACAATTTTTACTGACACAGCTGCTTTATTAGTCTTAGCAATTTGCGTCGGAATTCATGGGGGAGAATTTTCGGCAATTAGTTTAGTAACTTTATTAGGTGGATTAGCAATTTACTCTGCCATTGTCCTTTTTGGGTTTGACTGGGCAGGTAAAGAATTTTTCCGTCGTTCTGGGGATGAACAAAGTAACCAATTCTTATTTATTTTATTAGCTTTATTTCTAGCATCTGTGGGCGCGCAGATAGTGGGAGTTGAAAAAATTGTTGGGGCATTTTTAGCAGGTTTAGCAGTCAATGACGTTGTAGGACGCAGCCCAGTCAAAGAAAAAATTGAATTTATTGGCAGCGTTTTATTTATCCCTTGTTTCTTTGTAGATATGGGATTATTAATTAATATACCGGCATTTATCAAAACCCTCAGTTCAATTTGGCTCACAGTAGTCATTGTCGTAGCTTTGATTTCTAGCAAATTTATGGCAGCATTGTTAGCCAAGTTAATTTACCGCTACAACAAGGCGGAAATGCTCACAATGTGGTCATTGTCACTACCACAGGTAGCAGCGACATTAGCAGCATCGTTAGTTGCCTATCAAACTTTAAATCCTGCTGGCGAACGGCTAATTAGTGAAGCTGTCTTAAATAGTGTGATTGTCCTCATGCTAGTTACTTCAATTATGGGACCATTAATTACAGCCAGATTTGCGGCTTTATTACAAATGCCCCAGACAGATTTTGAATCAGAAAATCTTTCAACTTGGTGGGAAACTTATGAAGGACAACCCTTAGAACAAACTCAACATCCATTCACTGTTTTAGTCCCAATATATAACTCTAAAACCCAACGCTACTTGATTGAAATGGCAGCATTAATAGCTCAACATGAATTTGGACAAATTTTACCATTAGCTATTACTAAAGCCCATGTTCACATGGATGACCCACAATTAGGAATATCACTAGAGCAAAATCACCAAAGACTAAAATTAGCCAAAGAAATCAGTCAAGAATTTGATGTTAAAGTCTCACCATTAATTCGGATTGATGATGATATAGCTTTAGCAATTAGCCGCACCAGTCGAGAACAAAATGCTAGTTTAGTAGTCATGGGTTGGTCCCGAACCACAGGTTTACGCGCCCGCTTGTTTGGTAATATAATTGATAGCGTCTTTTGGTCTTCTCACTGTCCAGTTGCAGTTACACGCCTAGTTAGTAGTCCCAAGGCAATCCAGAGAATTATTGTGCCAATTGGAGATTTAAGACCTCAAACTATCAGCGCTTGGCGGTTTGCGGAAATGCTAGCTGATGTGAATAAAGCTGAAGTTGTACTACTGCACGTATCAAATAGCAAAACTCCCTCTAATTTAGTAGAACAATTTACAATTCAATTGTCAGAAATTGTTGCCAAAAGTCAGTTACAAGTAAATACAAATATCCAAATCATTATAGATGATGATGTTGCTAAAGCCATAGTTCGGGAAGCTCAAGCATTTGATTTAGCCGTTTTACGTTCTGTCCGTTATCGCACCACAGGGGGTTTAGCTGTTAGTCAAGTCACAACTCAAGTAATTGAAGAGTTAACCGGTTCTATTGTTTTATTAGGAGAAGCGCATTTATAAACTCTCTGTGTCCTATACGTCTCTGCTGTTTCAATAAATAAGTCCTGGGGCATTAATTCAGCATATACGGCTAAAGTTTCTTGATTCACCCGCCCAACTGTTAACCTTTGTAAATTTTGTTGTGCTTGGTCTTGCCACTGGGAAAGAAGATCAGGATTTTGCAGTAAGTTAGCTAAAGCATCTGCTAAAGCCTGACTATTTTTAGCTGGGAATAAAATACCGGCTGCACCATGATCTAAAGCTTCGGGAATACCATCTACATCACTGGCGATAATAGCACAACCTGCTTCTCTGGCTTCGGGAATCACTAATGGCGATGGGTCACGGTGGGAGGCGAGAACAAAGATATCAGCTGCTAATAGGTAGCGTTGCGGTTGTGGCTGAAAACCTTCAAAATGGATGCGACGATTGCAAGGTGTACTTTGGGCTTGTTCCGCAAAACTTTGCCTATCCGGGCCATTTCCCACTATATACAGATGTGCTTCCGGAAAATCTGCGGCTATTTGGGCGAAAGCATCAATTAATTCACTAACACCCTTGCGTTGATACATTCCTGCTACTGTCACAATCGCTGGATGTTGTAATTCTACAGGTTCATACTCTTGAATATTACTGCTCCGGACACTCCCCAATGTGCCATTAGATATTACCCGTAATTTATGCTGTGGAATTCCTCGTTTGGCCATTGATTCAGACACAGCTTTGCTGACAGCAATGACTCTATCTGCTAAACCCATGAGTATAGCACTGTGTTGAAATTCGTTGTGTACTGTAGATACTAAATTATAGTGAGAATTGGCTTTAAGAACTTTGGCTAGTACAATTCCCGTCATCATGTGGGTGTGAACGATATCTGGCTGAAATTGCTTGATTATCTGGCGATAACGCGCAGTTGCTAAGATTAAATTCACGGGTTTGCGAGTTTGGTTTAATTGCAAATGTTTAACACCATAACTTGCTAATAATTGTTCATATTCGCCACCACCGGATGCAACAGCCACCTCATGACCGTTTTTGGCTTGTAGACAGGCTAAGTCTACAGCTACATTGACGATCCCGTTCCCTATTTCTCGGACATGATTTAAAATATGTAGGACACGCATTGATTGATCCAGTTTGAGTTAGATTTGGTAAAAAGTTAGCGAAACAATTAGTAATCGCAATTTGACACAAGTTGAATCTGCGAAAATTATTACGGTAGAGCAATCAACGGTTTATCTGTTAACAAGACGTAGATGAAGTGGTTTTGCTCCTGATAAATTGCTAACTCATTTCAACAAATTAGATGGAGTTAAACCTGAACCTGAAAAGCAAAAATCACCTGTGAGACTTGGCCAATAATCGCAAACATTCTATTGCTAGATAAATAAATTTATCCTAGTAAAATTTCTTAAAAGTAGCGATCGCCATAGTATTCCCAGAATATATAGCGAATCGCTAAATGTCAACTATTTTTCTAAATTCCCAGCGTGTAAACCGCACTCTTTCATTGTGGATTCTTCCCACCACCAACGGCCTTCGCGTTCATGCTGACTAGGTAACACAGGTCTAGTGCAAGGTTCACAACCAATGCTGATAAAACCGCGTTCGTGCAGCTTATTATAAGGCACATTAAAAGCGCGGATGTATTCCCACACCTGTGTAGAAGACCAGTTTGCTAAGGGGTTAAATTTAATTAACTGATGGTCTGGGGTAGAAAAGGCAGTATCAACTTCAATTACAGGGATATGGTTGCGGGTACTAGGGCTTTGGTCTTTGCGCTGTCCAGTAATCCAAGCATCAAGAGTATTGAGTTTGCGGCGTAATGGTCTGACCTTACGAACTCCGCAACATTCTTTGTGACCATCTTCATAGAAACTAAACAAACCCTTTTCTTCTACTAAAGCTTGTACTTCCGCAGCATCGGGGAATTGCACTTCTAATTTAATCCCATAACGTTCTCTGACCTGATTCAATAACTGATATGTTTCAGGGTGCAAGCGTCCGGTATCGAGGGTAAAAACCCGGAAATCTTTAGTAATCTTCGAGGCGATATCAATTAGAACAACATCCTCAGCACCACTAAAGGAAATCGAGAGATTATTAAAAGTTTCCAAGGCGAATTTGATAATTTCTCTTGGTGTTCTTTGACTATATTCTGCTTCTAAGGCGGGAATATTTAAATTCGTTTGGGCGGCTACCATGTCTGTTCTCCTCTGGCTCACCCTGAATTCTACCAAGTTGAGATGTGCCACCGACATATTTCTTCGATAAATTTGCAATTCCACGTTAAAGGCTGGGGAAATTAGCGGATATTAAACACCTGAAATATGCTTTGGTAGGCAGTTTGCGCCAGTTCTTCTGCTTCACTGCGTTCTTGATTGCTGACAGTTTCACGCCTTTGTTCCCCGTAATCCTCAAACTTGACTGTTAACTTCCCATTATCAAAAAAGAAAGTTTCCCCGTTATGAGTGCGCTGTACAGCTTTGACTTGACCGTTTTCAAACCAGATACTTAAACCATCACCTAATTCCGTGAGAAATTCTGACGCTTTCACAGGCTGACCATTAACAGTACAGACTGAGTAAGTTATATCACCATTAATTTGAGTCTTTTCTTCGCAATTTTGAGTTATTTGTTCCAAGGACTTCATGCTTTGCTCATAGGAACCCTGGGAATTAGTGTTTTCAATATTTAATAGACTATCTTCACTGATAATACAATCATCGGGAATACCATCACCATCGTAATCAATGCGAAAATCATTATCCTGTCCATCATTATCACAGTCAATGGGTTGACCAATAACTGTTCCCGATTTCTGTGCAGATTTCTTTTGAGGCTGTGCAGTGGTTGTAGAGGCTGGAATGGTTGGGAGTTCCGTGGGTGCAGATGTGACAGATACACCAGCAGGAATTGGTTGGGCGGAAATTTCAGATTTTTGACAAGCGCCCAACACCATCCCTAGAAAAATCAACGCTATTAACTGTATTCTTGACGCATGGATCATTTTTTGATGCCCAACCACTGTTTTTAAGTGAATAATTGCTACGTATTTGATTATACCCTATTAACAGTCAAGAATTACGGTGTTATAGCACAATACGGTTCAGTTAAGAAAATTGTAGGTTGGGTAGAACGAAGTGAAACCCAACAAAGTCATGCAAGTGTTGGGTTACGCCTACGGCAAACTACGTTAACGTTCCATTACAACCTGAAAATCGCTGTAAGAGTGTTGCAAGAAATAAATTATCCAAAAATCGTAGGGTGGTTTAGGACGCTAGTCCGTAACCCACCATAAAGTTTAAGGATAATGGTGGGTTACGCTGCGCTAACCCACCCTACAAATTGGGCATTTTTTTACTTGGAATACTCTAAGTTAAATTTTTGTAGGCGTTTCTCGGTTGTTCATTACCTCTTCAACAAATGTATTGACTCTTTGCTGCTGATAATACTTATGTGCTGCCATAGACATAGCTAAAAATCCCCAAAGAATCATACCTGCTACACTCAGCATTGCACTATTACCAACTAACTGCACACAAAGGCTCAGACTAATAGCACGAGCAGCGCTGACAAAACTATCAAAACTCGCCTCGGTATATTTAAATACGGTCAGGAGGATCAAGATTAATCCACCCAGATAAGGGATAGCACCCAACCAGCCCAGGGTAAAAAACATATCTAAAATCCCACTGTCCAGCACAACAACTTCTATTTGACCTGTTTTTTCGTTAACTTTCCAAATATTACCTAATCCACTACCGAAAATATTAGAAAGAGCTAAACTCAAGTTTCTATCATAACTTTCTGATCTTTCTCGAAAGCTAGTATCTTTTTCCAGATTAGAAAAACTTTCCAGACGCTCTGTAACTACATCAGAAATAGGCTCAATGTTGGTCAATGGCACAACACACATGAGCATGATTAAAATAATGGCAATTAAGCGCATTTGAATCCGCGCCTTGACTGAGCCAAAAATCATCACGATTCCTAGTAACCAACCCAACCAACTAGTACGGACTTGTGCTAACAAAAAGGAGATATAACCAACGGCTGAGGCTGGAAAAATTAATGCTCCTGAACTGGTAAATGATAATAATAGACCTGCTTGCATGACATAAGCAAAGGGGCCTGGTGAGTGTAACGTACTCCAAACCCTCATTCCAAACGGTTTCGGATCTCCCGAACTTGTAAACATTTTTGATTCTATCAGCCAGTATCTATCCCATTCAGGTGCTACCACGAATTGATAGACACCATAAATACCTAAAATCAGCACAGCCCAGAGAAATATACGTTGAAGATTCTGGCGGTAGCTGGGGTAATCTCGCCAGTTAACAAATAGGTGAAAAGCAAAGATAATCGGACTCAGCCAATCTAAAAAGCCCCGTCCAACAGGAAGCGGTGCGTTATAAATTAGACCCACTAAAAAGCCATAGAATACACCCATAAACGCCAAAAGAAACGGCAATCCTCCTTGAGTTGAAGCGCGAGGAGAGTGCCGTAAAAAAGTCGCTATGGTGACAAATACAACTAAATAAGGAGCGATGAGCATTTGACGGGTGGGGTCCCAGCCAATGCGATAGTCAACTAAGCGAGTAGCTAAGGGTGTCAAAAACCATATCCACCAAGTAAATCCCATATAAAGAATGGGATGTCGTAAATATAAAAATACTGCTACCGCCAAAGCTGTCGCCGGATAAATAAAGCGCAACAAAGCAGTCGCACCAGCAAAATAGCAAACTATATTCAGTAGTATAAAGCCTAAAATAGCCAGCCAACCCTGTAGCGATCGCTCTTGAGGAAAAAAGTGTGATTCTAAAAAACTATTGAAATGTACTTGCTTGGAAATCACGATAAATCCACCAATTTTATATTTTAAATCAGACGTGTGAAAACAAAAGTTTCTTAACTACGAATTACGAATTACGAACTATGAATTCTTTTCGTGCTTGCCAACGTCCACGCCAAGACACTATTAATTTCTGTCCGGCAATTTTACCTTGGCTGGGTAAAAGTCGTAGCCATTGTATTAAACCTAAACTTTCTCGTGTCCCCACAAGGACTACCCAAAACCAAAATATAATATGGCGCGATCGCGGCAAATGTTCCAATAAAACCAAAGTTTCATTATGAACTAAATTAATAAAAGCAATCTCATTAAAATTATGGCGTTGGTCTTCATCAAAACGTTGGGCGGGATAGTGATCTACTGCCACATTTGGATCATAAATTATCTTCCAACCTGCCCGCTTTAAAGTCAGAGTAAATGCCATTTCAAAATGTACTTGCGCTCCTGTACCCCGCATTCGTTGGTCAAATTGTAATTTTCCGACGGCTTGAGTCCGAAAACTCATATTTACGCCTTTGAGAACATCAACTTCACGAGGTTCTCCGACTCCTAAATGATGATTCCCAATGACTCGCCCGAACCACTGCAATTTACCAACTATTGCTTCTTCACCGTCTTCGATTTTGTCGCCGTAGTGTACCCAATCACGACCACCGACACCACCAATACTACTATCACGGCTAAAGTGAGCATTGATTTTTTCTAACCAATCAGGATGAGGTGCGGCATCATCATCAGTAATAGAAAAAATATCTCCTTCCACTGCGGCTAATCCGGCATTGAGTGCGGCTACTACTCCCGATTCTGTAACCTTTATAGTTTGCTGTGGTAAATTTTGGGAATTAAATTCGGCGAGAAATTCCCAAGTTTCTGTATCCGTGTCCCGTACCACTACAATTAATTGATCAACGGGTTTAGTTTGTGCTTGTAGTGCCAGAAGGCAACGTGATAGATCCAGAGGACGGCGATAAGTGGGGATGAGAACTGTATTTCTCATGATTAATTAACTCCTCAAATAGATCCAAATAAGTTTGTGCCATATTTGTCCAACTATGTTGTTCTGCGATTGAACGTGCAGCTTGACCCATGTTTTGGCACAATGAGCGATCGCTAGTTAGTAATTGCAACGCCTGTGTCAAAGCTTCTGAATCATCTGAGTCTGACAAAACTATTCCAGATTCTGGCGTTACTAAGTCGGCTGCACCGGTGGAACTAGCGGTAATTACTGGTAAACCAGAAGCCATTGCTTCAATCACTACTAAGCCAAACGGCTCATAACGTGAGGGGAAAACCAAAAAATCTACAGCTTTCATCAGTTCTGGCAAATCAGACCTTTGTCCCAAAAAATGTACGCGCTGACTTAATCCCAGTGATTCTGCTAGCTGAAGATATGGACTTCCTTCAGTATTTCCGGCTACCGCTAGATGTAACTCAGGTACTTTTACTAAGGCTTGTAAGACAGTATCTAAGTTCTTACGAGAAAGTCTGATATCGCCGGCAAATATTGCTAAGGGTACGCTTTCCGGTAATTGCCATTTTTGGCGTAGCGCTCCGTAGGAATCGCTAACGCCTGGGGAAAATTCCTGTAAATCAACACCGTTTAAAATAACTTTGATTGACTCTGCCGCTACACCTATTTCTAGTAAATCTTGGGCAACTTTATCAGAAACTGCCACTACTACTTGCGCTTTACGAAAAGCCTGTTTTTCCCAATGTGCATTTAAGTTTGTGTAAACCCACTGATACAAATCATATCCGAATTTATCTGATTTTGGTTGGTTTTTACTAGAGGTAAATTTTAGCCAAGAATTATGCACAAAATGTACTGCATTCACATTTCCAGGGGCATGAGTAATTGCGCCATTTACTTTTACTATGTCCATGTTTGAGCGATGTTTTCGCAACCAGGTTGTGCTTTTTCGGGAAAATATCAAGTTGCGAATAAATTCGGTTGGCCAGCTTTTAATAGAAATAGGAACCCAGTGGACTTGGGAATTTTTTTGGAGTTCTAAAGCTACATGGCTGGCTAATAATGTCAAGTGATAACCGCGACGAATTGCTTCTTGGGCAACTTCGTAGTTAACTCTACCTTGACCATCGCCTTTTTGTACGGTGTGGGTAACAATGCAAATTTCCATTTATTACCTCTATTGTTAACTATTAACTTAAAGTGAGGGAAGTTAAGCAAGATGAAGAAACCACATTAGTTTGATTTTGGTATTCCTATGGCTGGATTAGCTAACATTTTGGGGATGAAGCTGAGGCTGAGTGCTGCTATGGTGCGGAAATTAAATTTCTGCTGTTTTAAGGCTTGCCAAAGGAAAGAACGTGCTAGTTCTGTTTGTTGATTTCGCAGTAAACCAATGCCTAAAGTTGTATGAGATTCTAACCATTTTTCTTGAAAGTATGTTTTGAATGCTTTTAGTTCAGGAGCGTCTCTAAAAATTTGGTAACAGAAGATTTCATTTTTGGCTTTACGGATTTTTGCCTGTGCATTTTTACTACCACTAAGTTGGGTATCAGTTTGCTCGTGTTCTCGATATAGTGTGAGTTTTTCTGGATGATAGTAAGCACCATAACCGGATATACAGCAGAGGTAGGTTAAATATAAATCCCACATACCGCCAACTTCTGCGGGAATGCTATCCCAATCAATTAAATCATTACGAATTAAACAAGCAGCAGCAGTGGCTATACTTTGATCTATTAACCCAATTTTATAGAATGGTTGATGAACTCCTGCTGCCAGTTGATGTCGCTTGTAACTACGTGTATTTACTTTTGTAAGTGTATGTTTAATTTTGCTATTGGCATCAATAATATATTGGTCACAAAAAGCCAGAATTAAATTAGAGTTTTCTTCTAATGGTGGTACAAGTTTGGCTAAAAAATCCTGATTCCACATATCATCATCGTGGAGACTCGCAAGATATTTACCACGTGCCATTTTGAAGGCGTGCATCTGATTGGCAATCATGCCCAGATTTTGCGGTTGTCGCCAAAAGCGAATGCGTGGATCTCCAAAAGATTCTACAATTTCTTGGGGATTTTCTGGACTACAGTTATCCGAAACAATGATTTCAATATTTTGATATGTTTGGTTGATGGCACTGGATATCGCCTGATGGAGATACTCTGGTCGATTATAAGTGGGGATAACTACACTGACTAAAGGTTGGGAATATTGCATGGCTGGTGACATCAGTTTAACTTGTGGGATTTTCAAGTTGACTATTTCAATAGAAATAGATTTTATCTAGTTTTTGTATAATTAAATACTGGACTGAGATGTTGGATGGGATTGGCTGTATCAATTCCAAAACTTCACTCCCAAATCAAAAATTGATTAATTTTCTCAGATGGAGCAATAATTTAAAGCCTGATTATTAGGAGTTCTAGCTTCAAATTCAGCGATAGTTTTGGCATAGATTTGTGCCAGCCTTTGGACGTGAATATCAATGGTAAATTCTTGCTGATACCAAGCCTGACCGATCTCACCCATCAATCGGCTTTTGGGGTGATTTATGGCGAGTTCGTTGATGGCAGCAGCTAACTGCTTGATGTTATTAGGTGGAACCAAGATTCCTGTTTCACCATCTCGGACGTGTTCGGGAATACCACCGACTGCACTAGCAATGATTGGTCGATAATGACTATAGGCTTCAAGAGTTACCAAACCAGCAGGTTCAGGCCAAAGACTGGGAAAAACTACAGCAAAGCAATGTTGATAAAGTGATTCTAATTTTTCACTATTACACCAACCATGCCAAGTAATGCGATCGCTTAACCCCATCTGACGTGCTAATTTTTCCATACTGGGCTTACTCCAACCATCACCGGCGATGTCTAGATAAATGCGTTGGTTAGTTTGTGTTAAAGCTTTAATCAGCCATTCCACCCCTTTATCCGGAACAATTCGACCAGCGAACAAAATCCGTTGATTTTTATGAGTTGCCCAGTTTAACGGTGCAGTCGGATTTTTGGGTGCTTTGACACCACATCGCAGTGTTACTACTCGTTCAGGTGCTAGACCACTATGAATGATTTCTTGACGAACATAATCACTATTAGCAATTACGGGAATTTTTAGGCTTTTGAGTCTTTCTAGAGGATGCTGAGTATTCAACCAATTTTTCAGAATTTTTTGGGGTCGGCGGCTACCACAGCCATCGACTAAATGTCCCCAAGCACATCCCAAAGGATTGATCACGCGATCGCACACTTTCCCCCGATTAGCTAAATATTTTGTCCCACTAGGACAGTAACTACCGTGATTGTGCAGAGTCAATATTGCTGGGCATTCTTCCCGCAAATCCAGCAGCATCTCTGGGTCGTGAATGTGCAGTAATTGGGGCTGCTGCTGGTCTATTTTTTGGAGAGAAGAAATAGTGCGATCGCTTACCCCAGTAATTTGAGAATTTACCAAAGACGCTAAATAAGTTTCAATACCACCACCTCCCTTGATATCAGCACGGGAACAGTGATAAATCATTTTTTGCTCAACAACTAATGAATAATTCATATTTAACTTATATGCTTAGAAGTAAGTTTGTAATTTCCACAATAGTTTTATACTCAAGCATCAAACCACATACAGCATTTTGCCATTAGGTGAAATACATAATAAATGTAAAAAACACAGGTAATTAACAGCGCTGTAGATATTAAGCTTAATTAAGTAGTCCTTGATGCTTGAATATTTTGCTTAAGTTGTCTTGATAACGTGCTTGAGTTTGTGCTTCAGCCACATTTCTAGCCGATTTACCCATTTCTAGGCATTTAGCTGTATTCTCTGCTAAATATACCAGTTTATCCGCCATAGTTTGGCTATCTCTCGGTGGCACTACAAAACCATTCACACCATTGTCTACAACATCAGCCGCACCACATTGTGAAGTGACAATTACAGGTAGTCCACAAGCCATTGCTTCTAATGCCACTAAGCCAAAACCATCTTCTACAGAAGGTAATACTAAAACTGAAGATTTACCAAATATTTCTGTCGGATCAGCACTACTAAAATCCCAAAATTCTTGTTTGATTTGAGAGTGTTTATTTAAGGTTTTTTCCATAAAAATTCGCAAAGCACGGGTAGAAGTGCCACCAACTATTAACAGTTCTGATTCTGGAATATTGGCTTTTAAAAAAGCATCAACTAAATAAGTTATACCTTTGCGGGGTTCAATTGTCCCAACATAAAGTACCCGAAATACTGAATCAGTTTTTGGAATTGGACGAAATCTATTTGTATCTACAAAAGGTGTCAATACCGCCACCTTTTCTGAGGCAAATCCAGCCTTGACAAAGCTTTGTTTTGCTACTTCTGAAAGCACAACAATTAAATCAGCTTGCTGACACTCGCCTGAAAAGCGGTGCAACATCATCGGATTCATCGTAGCAACAGTAGGATCATTTAGAGATTTCATCTCTTGTTGAATTTGTTGCTGCATGAATGGTAAATAATTATTCAAGCAATATAACCAAGTCTTTGCACCTTTAGCCTTGGCGGTTTTAAAACTTAGATTTGTTTGACCTGCTACCCCCATGATTAAATCACAAGGTTGAGACTGCAATTGCTTACTTACCTGGTGATCAAAACGTAAATCACTCAATAACACAGCCAAATCATGACGACGACGTAGCACAGGAGTAGCCAGTAATCTTTTACTCCAGCGAGAATAGCCCAAAGGATTAACTGGAAAATGGGTTTGAGGTTTTTCTACTCCTGAACAATATACAGTTAAATCGGCTAGTTTGCTTAGACCTACTGCTGCATTGGCTAAACAAACACCCTGTCCTCCTGTACCTAAACCAGTGTTGCAAGTAAGAGTAATTTTCATGAATTTGAATTAGCAATAACTGTTTTTGAGCAAACTTTGTCTAAGATTTTTAGATAATCTTGCACTAAATTTATGTAGCTCAGTTCTCTTTGGATATCTGTACGATCAAATCGCAGCGGACAACCAGAAAATTTAGCTGCTGCTATGTCTTTGATCACTTGACTCATAGCTGCGGTGTCTGTGGGTTCAACTAGCCAAACTCCTGGTTTATCTTGTAAATAGTCCCAGTTCTCACCTTTAGGTACTGCTGCTAAAATGGGGCGGTCTGTCATCAAATATTCATAGGTTTTACAAGAAATACGTCCACCAGCACTACTATCCGGACGATCTGGTAAGGTAATAAATAAAAGGTCTGCCTTCCGAGCGAGTTGAATAGCTTCAAAATGAGGTAAACTACCAAATACAGAAACAACATCTGTCAGGTTTTGATTTTTTAAGACTCTTTGGACAACTGATTCTGCAAAGCTATTACCGTAAATTGCGAGCTGAATTTTTTTCTCCCATTCAGTATGTTGAATTAATAGTGTTTGTATGGCTTTACCTGCAAAAATAGGGCTAGAACTGCGATAATCAATTTTTGCACGGCGATAATAACCTAATTCCATCCAAGTTCTGTAGAGTTTTTTCAGCAGCGTTTTTTCTTCAGGACGATGATAAAATTCATACCAACCATTCATCCCACCAGTATAAATAATCTCGAAAGTTGTATCAGTAACTTCAGCTTGAATTGGAGTAGCAAAATCTGATGGGTCAGCACCACAACGAATCAAGTTGAACTTTGATTTTTGCGGTTCAGGCTGTCGTTGTTTCACCAAATCTAAATTGAATTGAGAAACATAAACAACTGCATTAGCTTGACGCACATAAAAATTTTCTAGCCCACATTCTAAATAATGATGCAACCAGCTAGGAGAAATGGGATGCATATCAGTACAGGTGGGGGAATCATCCAAACTCAAAACCAAGGGTAAACCTGTTAACCACTTCAGTATGACTCCCACCACCCCGGCTGAATAAGGCATCATAAATACAAAAATTGCATCAGGTTTATGCTGCTTAATTAATTGATAGCCCCGGAATAAAGCAGGCAAAATCCAAAAAATTTCGGTATCTGGCCAGATTAATAATTGTAATAATTTCTCTAACTTCAGCTTATTGAGAAAATTAATTAACCCTTGAGGATACCAAGTTTTAGCATAATGAATATTAGCTGGCTGATGCAAAACAGCATTTTCAGTACCAGTCAATATTTGCAACTGCCAACTTTTTTCAAATTGCCCCAACAATTTATTAGCACGATTGGCAATTGGTGTTTTTAAAGGTGGTAAATCATGAGCTATGCAGAAAAGCTTTTTAGAATTATCTAATAGAGAATTAACACCTAAATGCTCGATGCCTTGTCGAGCAATATCAGGAAAAGCTGAAATTTTTTCTTTCATTGCTTAGTGTCTTTAGCCTCTCAATCCCTGGGAACATCAGTTTTGATTTTAGCGATAGGTTGCTGGGTGGTAAAATCTCTAATATGCTAATTTAATTAATCCATATTGTTTATATTTCCGTTGTCGCTTCCATTCAACTAAATACTGTTGATAAAAATAAATAATGTGGAGAACTTCCCATTCACCCGGTAATAAGCCTTCTTTATTTACAGGTTTTAGCAAGGTTTTCAAGCGCCAAAAAGCCAAATTTATTCCACATTTAAATAGGCGCAAACGTGGAAAATTTATTTGGCTATGATGCCAGTGAAATGCCAGATAAGCAGATGTCTTGCCAGCATTTTTGACAGCCTTGAGAAGATGAGAACGCAGTAATCGTGATTCATCAAAGTGATGTTCTACAACCACATCTAAAGCCGACGCAATGCGGTATCCAGCTTGTTGAATTTGGGCTGTGAATAATGTATCGTCTCCATAGCCAATTGCCCCCGCACCGAGTTCAGGATCAAAGCCAGGAATTTTGTCTAATATTTCTTTTAAAAATCCCATATTTGCACCTACTAAACAGTTAGGTGATTCCCGGTCAATAAACTCAGAAGAGGCAAAAATAGCCCGATGGATAGGCTGCATCCAATCTCTTTCTAGATGTGAGGCAATTTTGACCCCACCGGCAACAACTTCAGCCGTTCTAGATCGGATGGGTTGACACATTTGTGCAATCCAGTTTTGCGGTAGTCGGACATCATCATCGGTGAATAAAATGATTTGGCCTCGTGCGGCAGTAATTCCGGCATTGCGAGCATTAGATAAACCACGTTTGGTTTCGCTAATGTAGCGTAATACCATATTCGGCATTGAAAAAGATTGAATGACTTGGGCAGTGCGATCGC
The DNA here is from genome assembly GCF_963920885.1 of Anabaena sp. CCY 0017. NCBI lineage: Bacteria > Bacillati > Cyanobacteriota > Cyanophyceae > Nostocales > Nostocaceae > Anabaena > Anabaena sp. CCY 0017. Next base: position 318,978 of record NZ_CAWUDG010000002.1, read on the forward strand.
TTGACGCATTATCTACTACAATTAATTCACAATCTAAGTTTTCTGGTACGTTCACCAGCGCCAAAGATTCTAAAGTCTGGAGCAAACTTTCTGCTCTGTTACAAGTGCAAATTAAAATTGAAACAGAGTTTAACTCTAATGGAAGATTCATATTCATTAAGCCTTCTAGTTAAAATGTTTGATTTAAGTTAATTGATGCTGCATTTGATGGTATTTCCAAAACTTACCCTTTTGCTCTAGTAACTCTTGATATCCACCCTGTTCTACAATTCGTCCCTGTTCAAGTACGACAACTTTATTGGCTCGAACAATAGTCGATAAGCGATGAGCAATTACAATCACAGTCCGACCGACAGCCAAGCTTTCTATTGACTCTTGAATTAACCTTTCTGAAACAGTATCCAGCGCACTTGTTGCTTCATCTAAAATCAGGATTTCTGGATTCCGCAGCAGAGCGCGAGCAATCGCAATTCGCTGACGCTGACCACCAGAAAGTCTCACTCCTCTATCTCCTAGTTGAGTGTCAAAACCTGCGGGCATTTCTTCGATAAATTCTAAAGCATTGGCGAGTCGAGCCGCTTCATAAATTTCGTTTTTGCTAGCTTCTGGCGCTCCATAAGCAATATTATTCAGGACAGAAGTGTTAAAAATAAAAGTATCTTGGCTGACTACAGCAATTTTACGTCTCAGAGAATTAATGTCAATATTCCGCAAATCCACACCATCGATTAAAACATTCCCTCTAGTTGGGTCATAGAATCGCGGAATCAAGTCTATGAGTGTAGTTTTTCCAGCCCCCGAAGCACCTACAAGTGCCGTCATTGTGCCACGTTCAATAGTCAGCGTAATGTTACTGAGTACCAAATTCAGGTCATCATACCCAAAATCAACTGATACTAAATCTATGGAACGTTTTAGTTCAGAAAACTGCAATTTGCCATTTTGGAAATAGTATTTAGCATCTATTTCTAAGAGTTTTTTGACAATGGCTGCTGAACCTTGCATAGTGCTAAAGAATGCACCAACACCATTGATATCTTGCATGATTGGCACAAGACGAAATAAAACAAAGAAAAATGTTAATAAAGAACCAACATTTAGCGCACCATTAGTTACTACACCCGTAAATGCCAGAATAATCATGCCAATGAGAATTGTAGTAGCTAATGCTTCTGCTAGTGGTTTAACCAGCATCCATGCAAAGGCAATCTTACTAGAAGCTTTCACAACATTGCTGCTAGCATTATAATAACGTTGGCGTTCAAAATCCTGACTAGAAAAAGCTTGAATCGTTCTAATTCCATTGATAAACTCTACAGCAGTTCCCGTAAAATTGTTATTGGCAATAGAAACGTCAAAGCTTGATTCACGGACACGAGCATTTAAGGTAGATAAGCCTACAGCCAATAAACTAAACAGCATCAAAGAAATGATAGATAACTGCCAAGATATCAAGAATATTGACATTAGGTAAATACTCGCATTCAGGATTCTGGTAAAAAGAAAGCCGGCAGCGCTAAAGGCTTGTTTAAGTCTTTCTATCTCCGTTGTCAGTATATTTATGAGTTCGCCAGATTTAGTATTATTAAAATAACTAATTTGGACAGATTGGAGTTTTTCAAAAATTTGCCGTCGTAGTCTATCAACCAAGTTCAGTTGAGTGATTTCAGTGTAAACTTGGGAAAAATAAGTAAAAAATGAACGAATTAAGGTACTAATTAAAATTAATCCAGAAATTCGATATAGCTGGCTATTGTGTGATGTATTTACTCCTAACAAAAATGTATCAAACCATGCTATTCCTGTGCGAAATGATTCATTTTCTGGATTAGTAATCGTTTGCAGAAAAGACAGTAACAGACTGACACCAACACCTTCAAAAATAGCGGCAATAAATGAAAAGAATAAAGCCAGAATCGCGACTTTGCGGAAATTTTTAAATTCTCGCAATATCACATAGTTTTCCTGATAGAAGGTGTTAGCTCGAAGTAAATTACGGAGTTTTTTAGTTAGCGTCAAGTGCATGGGTTGTTAATTTCTCACAAGATTTTGGCAAAGTAAGCCCAGTTCTCGCTCTACTTCCAGTGCGGTAAATCAAATAATTAATTACCGCACTAAAGGTAGAGAATAAGTTTTGCAGAATTAAAGTCTAGAGAATAACTGTCTGAAACGTGAATCTATGAGTTAGATTTAGTTCACGAGTAAATCACAGTGTTTGGCTATCTAAATGCAACAGATTCGACTCTTCCCATGAATCCGTCATATCTGATAGTGAATTAATTTGCTGTTGTCCAGCCAAGGTTAGCCGCACAGCATTTTCTAAAGTGCAACTACGAGATCCCATTAAAGTCATTTCACCGCGTAGAACATTCCACAATTGCGGTAGATGATCTAAATCGTATTTACGCATCCAACGGCTTAGAGGGGTAATATTGAGAGTGGCCGTTGTACAAAACTTGATAGCACGAAAAACTTTACCTCGTTCTCCAACCTGCCACTCACTGGTCAAAACTGCTCCGGGTGAGTCAATCTGTAAAATGACAAATAATGCCAGCATCACTGGACTCATGAGTAGTAGTAAAAATAAAGCGGCAATCCAGTCAATTAGTTTTTGCCAATGGCTACGTTGTTTAAACTGTTGATTGCTGGAAGGTAGGCGGAGAAATATTGGCTTACCAGCTTGTTCACAGGCTTCAACCCAAAGTTTAAGATCATTTTCACCAACATTGGGATCTATACTCACCACATTTACTAGAGTTTTTTTCAAGCATCTGACTAATAATTGAGGGTCAGATAAAGAAGGCAGATGAAGCTGTTGAGGTTGTTTGGCAGATTTGACCAATAATTGACCCCGCCGCCATTGGAGTGTACAAGATGAAAAGCGATTATTTTTGTGTGGCTGAGTCTCAGGATAGGAGTTCTGAAGAGTAGGAACTAATGAACTTGTCATAATGTCTTTGGAACTATAGAATAGTGACTTGCTGAGTTAATATCGAAAATTATCAATGCCAAAGACTCCAAACAGAATTTTATTTTTATCCCCAAAGATGTCAGTAATTGTGGGCAAAATATAGTTTTTTAACTGGCACTCTAGACAAGTCCATCTCTTGGTAAATTCTGCTGGTATAAAGATGCACAAATAAGAAAGATACCCAGCCGATAAGTAGCAGTAAACATACGGGGAAAGCTAATTGAAAAACGTGGGATTCTCTCTGATAAATAGGGATGATGGGGAAGTACAGAGGAAATTTCCCCCGTTCCTCAAATGCCCAATGACTTCATATCTATGTTTAGTTACAACTACCTATTTTTTGGATCAATCTTACAAAACCAGTTCACCTTTGTCTTTTAGCTGTGGGGAAGGGGAGTTAATCTCTAGGATATAAGACTTTATCTGAATGGCTATATGTTGGGATGGATTCTTTATTTACTCTTTAAACAGTCCGTGTTTTTTCTAGTTAATTATAAAGCTGCTATGAATATACTGAGGTGGAAGTAATAGTAATACCATAAAAAAATCATATTTAAATGAAAGTGATGTTGTCCAGCGATCGCATCTTCTGATCTTCAGCCAATCAGCCAAAAAAAAGATATGTGCGATCCCATACCAAACGGTGCGATCGCACATAATCAAAAACCTTTCAATTGGTAAATTTGCACACAGATACAAGTAGAGGCTTCCTATGACCATGTACGCGATAAATCTCGTCTCTCCCCCCTCCCCAAAATAAGCGCTATTTTTCTATCGCTTGTTGCAGCGCCAATTGAGACGAATCAGACGGCTGAGGATACTGTACATAGGTACTACCAGAATTTGAAACTCCATTAGCCACAACCCCAATCAGGTTCAACCTGCTCAACATGGCTGTAGCTTGAGCTAGTTGACTGCGAGTCACTTTACTCATACTGGCTGCCAGCACCACACTACGACAAGATGAAGCGGTCAGCATGGCATCCACTAAACCCAGAACTGGTGGGGCATCGATGAGTACCAAATCATAATTATCCTCAAATGCTGCCATCAATTGCATCATCCGTGGTGAACTCAAAAGATTTGCTGGGTCAGCAGGTATGGGTCCGGCTGTCAAAATATCGATGTAGGCTGAACCCAAACTAGGAACACCAATTTGGTTAGGGATAGTGACATCACTAGCCAAGAGAGTAGATAACCCTTGCTCATTGGGAAGATTGAGCTGTTCATGGAGACTAGGCTCTCGTAAGTTGGCATCAATCAGTAGCACCCGTTTGTGTAAACGAGCCGCACTCATCGCCAAACCCAATGCCAAAGCTGACTTACTCTCATCTCGCAAAGCGGAAGTAATCATCAGAGACTTCAAGTTAGGCACAGAATTTAACAGTTCAATATTTTTGAAAATTAAATCCAGTGATTCCCAACGTGGAGGGGATTGCAACACTTGAATAGTCCAGGGAGCCAGAACTTCTGGTTTACCAAAAGGCAACTTGATAATTGATTCTTTGTTCTTGGTTTTTGGCAGTTTGGGAGTGGTTCCCAACAACGGTAAGGAAACCTGCTTTTCCAATTCAGCAGTAGTATGCACAGCATCATCAGAAGCTTCCCGAATAAAGGTAGCAATACCTCCCAACATCAACCCCACGACTCCACCCAACAAGAGATTCTGCTGAAGATTGGGGCCTAAGTACATCCCCAATTGTGGTTCTTCCACAACTTCCCAATTAAACCCACCCTTGGCAAGTTCTTGGCGCAACTTCTGCTCGGCTCGCAATAGCTCTTCTAACCTTTCACGGCTAAATTGTAGCTGTGGCATAATCCGATTGTAATAAGCCAACAGAGGCGGAAAGCGTTTGATTTCCAAACGCAATTGATTTTCTTTCTCCGCCAAAGTTTGATCGCGGGCGCTTAAAGCAACTATAGTTGTTTGCGTCTCCACTAGCTGACTAGCCAAGTTGAGGTCAATTTCACCAAATTGCCCTTGTTCCAAAAGTGGGGCTTGAGAAGAAATCACCCCATTAGACTGTACGCCTAAAGTTCTGCCTACCTCTTGTTGCAATAATCTCTTCTGGCTGGCCAGTTGTTCTTGAAACTGTTGTACGTTAGGAGTCTCATCCGTAAAGCGTAAACGTTCTTGAGCTAGCGCCAGTTCGGTTTTTTGAATTTCGTTGAGTAAGCCTTGGTAGCGAGTAGACTGACTCAGACGAGAAGCAACCAAAGCATTTTGTGGAGAACGCTTGAGTTGTTCTTGTAAAGATTTTTGGCGAGCTACAGCTTCTTGATACTGTGAACGAGTCCCACGGCGCTCTTGTTCAATAGTGTTTAAAGAGTCTTCTACGGCTTTAGCTTGTGACTCAGGATTAATTAAATTTTGGTTTCGGCGAAATCTTTGTAAGTTAGTCTCCGAGGCATTCACTTCCTCGCTAGCTTTACTTAACTGTTCCCTGATTACCTGTAAACCTCTTTGTAAACGGGAATCCTGCTGCTCTTTATTATATTCCACATAAACTTGCCGAATTGCCGCCAGAACGTTTTGTGTCTTTTCTGGATCTTGGGCAGTATAGTCTACTTGGAAAATTTTTGTCGCTACATTGTCTTCTTTCGTCCTGAGTTGATTCAGGATTAAAGATGTTTTTATTTCGTTGACAGTAATATCCGGGTAAACAGGTTTAAGTTTGTCAACTGCCTGTTGGAGTAGTCCTGAACTTTGCATCAAATTCAGCTGAGTTGCTGTATCTATCTGAATATCAGGTTCGATGAATTGGCTGTCTGCCCCAGCACCTTCTCGCCTACCTTGATAGTTAGGTTCTACAAGCAACTGCATTGAGCTTTTGTAGGTAGGTTTTGTCCGAGAAGTTACCACAGCCGAGATTGAAATTGAAGTAATAAATACGGCTAAAAACCAAGGGAATCTGCGAATAAATATTTTAAACAGCTGTCCGTAACTTGGCTCTGTATTAGAATTATTAACCTGATTTATACCGGGACTAAGACTAGCTTGATTCATTTTTATTATCCTTGTCTGCGAGACGCTACGCGTAGCTTACTTCCCCGTAGGGATAGAGTTAATACACCAATTCGTAATTGCCCTGGGGCTACGCTCTTAGCGCAGCTATGCTGATAGATGGCGAGCCATAGGCTTTACGTAATTCTAATTCGTAATTCTGAAAATCCGAATCCATTTTAGTTGCCTAGTTTATCAGTATCACCTTCTTTTTTATAATTTGTATAAAAAACCTCAAGAATAATTAATTGATACTACAAGTTTGTGCAATAAGTTGCTCCACCTTCCTAAAAAACACTGGTTCCGAAAAATTATTCACTGCATGGTTACGAATACTTTCATAATTCCAAGTGATTCCTCCGGACTCTAATAATGCAGATTGGATCGATTCGGGTGTTTGTCTCTTAAAAAATACCCCTGTTTTCCCGTGGATCTGTGTATCTAATACTCCACCAGCACCGTAAGCAATAACTGGTGTCCCACTAGCATTAGCCTCGACAGGAACTAGTCCATAGTCTTCTAAGGCGGCAACTATCACAGACTTGGCTCTAGAAAATAAATCTTTTCGTTGGGCATCACTGACGTGTCCTAAAAATTTAATATTATCTAGAGCTTTGGCTTTGAGACGCTCTTCTTCTGGCCCATCACCTGAGATTAATAATTGCCAACCTAGCCAATTAAAAGCTTCGATGATGATATCTAGCCGCTTATAGCTGATCATCCGTGCCGAAGCCAGATAGTATTCATCTTTTATATCTGAAAACAGGAAATTATTTGTATCAATTGGATAGTTAATCGCAATTGCTTGTTTGTTGTAAATTTTTTGAATACGACGGGCGACTACACTAGAGTTAGCAATATAAAGGTCAGGTTCCTGAGCATATTTCAGGTCAACATTTCTCATTAATTGAAAAACTTGTTCAATTAACGGGGCAAAATATCGATAATCCCCATATTCTCTTAAATAAGTTTCCGTATCCCACAAAAAACGGGTAACATTATGACAAAAACAAATATGTTTTGCATCTGGACGTTTGCGTACTGCTTTAGCGAAGCTAGTACTGCTACTAATTATCAAATCGTAAGCTTGTAAATCCAATGCCCGAAAAGCAGGGAAATACAAAGGAGCCATTAATCTAAAATACTTGGCTGCGCCGGGAATTTTTTGCAGAAAAGTAGTTTGGACTATACGCTCACCCATATCAATAGTTTTTTCCGGATTGTATAAAGAGGTAAAAACATCTGCTTGGGGGTAACGTCTACACAGTAATTCAAATACGCGTTCTGCTCCACCGCGCTGGGTTAAGTAATCATGAACTAGAGCAATTTTCATAGTTTTATCTAAATTTATTTCTAAGTTTGTTGGAACAGTTTCCAGCAAGTTGCTCTGAACAACTTTATTCTTCAAAATGATCAATGCCCATGCTCATATCTTTAACCCTTACGTATAAACCCACAGAACCTCAAAAGATGCTCGTTAATTTCCTCGATTTCTCTTAGATTTTATCACTAAAGCTAGAGGTTTCGGTTTAATAGTATGTAATACAAGAAGAGCAATTTTTATTGGGGCTAGATTTAATGGTTTGCTCAGAATTACCTGTGACGAAAAGTCCTGATGAAAATGTGTTTCTATTCAATGATTAAGCGCTCATTCCCCAGATTTGTAGAACTCGGTTGATGACGACAAACTTTTATTTTTCCCGATTGGTTAGTTAATGTATGAGTAGGTGGGTGTAAATAAAGTTAATTTATCCGGTACAGATGCCCTCAAACTGCTGATGAGAGAGTTTGAGGGCATCACCGCTTTAACTGAACGTAGTGATATGGAAAATACTCATGTTACCCAACAACCGCTAGAACTTTTTCTGATGCAAAATGAGCGTTTTGTTCAGCGCGGAGTTGGTCACAAAGCCTACCTTCAGGCAACTCGACATCATCGTAAGTGAGGACTTGATCTTGGGGAATATCTCGTTTGAGGCGACATCCTTCGGCTAAACCAATTGGTAGTAGTTTCTGCTCTTGCACAATGGCAGAGTTTTCACATTGGCCGTAGGTCATATAGTAGCCAATCCCATCTAGGGTTTCGCCGGCTTTCAGATTAATTTTGGCAGTGGTAATCACATCGACCAGTGGGCCTGCTAATGGAGATAAAACAGCATCTTGAAACAGGACAGCACGGGCTACAGATAATGGAACTTCAAAATGGCAGAGGTGATAAGGAGTGTAGAAACTATATAACGGACCTTCACCTAATTTGTACAAATCCAGATAGTGGCGTTGTTTGGGGTCGTCATGAGTGGCAAATACAAATACACCAGGGCTGGGTTGAGCGCCAACTACATAATCAACAATTCCACCCAGTTCTTTGAGTTGATCAACGTCGTACATTGTGGTCATTTGATCAACATGACCACTGAAGTTATAGCCGAGCATTCCACGCTGGGCGACTTTCATTCCTGTGGCGTTAGCAACGATCGCTTGCTCGAAAGAAATTTTGGTTCCATCAGCAAAACTCGTCACCATGTGGGCTTTTTGACCCCAGCGTTTAGCAAATCCTTCTTGAGTTGTGGGGTTACGATAAGGGTCTTGAAGTCCTTTAATATTACCGCACAATAACGGAGTCAGACCAATACTTTTCACAAATCGGTAGAGATTCATTTCTACCCCTGGCTGATCACCATCACAGGCGCTGAGAATGACTCCAGCTTTTTTGGCGTACACGTTCAGGATGGGGCCGATAGTCGCGTCTAGTTCGGCATTCATCATAATTACGTGTTTGCCATGAGCGATCGCTTCCATGACGATCCCAGCGCCAAATTCTACTGCACCAGTTACTTCGATGATGGCATCAATGCCCTCAGCTTGGCAGAGTAATGAAGCATCTTCAGTAACTGCATATTTATCCTGAGCGATCGCCTCTTCTAATTCAGTTACATTTGTCACAACTTGAATATTTTCTAGTCCCGCTTCTGTATAAGCTCGTTTAGCTGCGTCAACCTGACGGCTAAAAATAGCCACCAACTCCATTCCCGGAACTGAATTAATAATTTGATTAGCAATCCCCCGACCCATAAAACCAGCCCCAATCATCCCCACTTTCACGGGATTTCCAGCTGCGGCGCGGGCTTCTAATGCACGATCAATAATAATCATTAGCTAAATTCCTCTGTTATTTTAAAGTGTTGTTAGCGGTAGCGGGGCGTTTAGCCCATGCTGAGTGCTGAGTGCTGAGTATAAAGCCAGTCATCAACATTGTTTTAATCCAATACCCTTCAGATAATCCCAAAAGTCTCATGTAGAGACGCGATTTATCGCGTCTAAAAAACTGAGAACGGTGAACTATCTATTTAGAATCTGCACTACCAACTGGAATCTTTTCCAGTAAAGTCCAACTAGAATCTTTTTCGGAAATTTCAGTTACTTCTAGAGGCCATTCAATATTAAAAAATGGGTCATTATAGCGTAAGCCTCGTTCATAACCTGGTGTATAAAACTCACCTACTTGATAAACAACTTCAGCATCATCTGTCAGGGTTTGATAACCGTGAGCAAACATTTCAGGAACATATAAAGCTCGATGATTGTCTGCGGTTAACTCTATACCAATATATGATAAAAAAGTTGGCGACTGAGAACGCATATCAATAATTACGTCATAAATAGCACCTTTAGTACAACGCACTAATTTTGTTTCTGCGGCTGGAGCAACTTGATAATGCATTCCCCGGACTGTACCTTTTTTGTAATTAAAAGATATATTACATTGGGCAACTGTAGGCTTTAAACCATGTTCGATAAATTCTTGAGCGCAAAAACCACGGGCAAAAAATCCCCGATGATCTGGCTTCTTTTCAACATCAACAATGAATGCGTCTTTGAGGGCAGTTTTAGTAAATATCATTGCTCACTTTGATGGAAATTTTAATTAGTTGTGTGAAAAGTTCAACTATGAACTGAGGTATTACTTAACACTGGAATAGTAAAAATATCATCCCAATATTGTCTGCAAAGCTCCGGTCTTTTAGGAGGATTAGCAGTGTAAGTAAAAAATAGTGCAGACCGTTCTTCTGTGCGGATGGTTCCATGATGTAAAACGGCTCTAGTATCAGCAATAATTACTGTACCTGCTGAACCCACACAAGATTTACAAGCTGATTTAGGGAGAATTTTTGCTAGCTCTTGATCGTTGAGGCCTAAGTAACCAGACTGTTTCAGCTTACGGTCAACGCGATAACCATTAAAATTAGGTATGGAAGTTAAAGAACGTGGGACATATTCAAAAGGGCCATGCTGTTCTTCAACATCATGCAAATAAATAATGACTTTAATTATCCGCCGATCTTCTGAATCTTTATGCCATAATAGTGTCCCAAACTGATGTTGATTAGAGAAATCTTTACGTAAATGAACGCCATGAAAATTAATAGGAAGTCCAATATAATTTTCAATGATGTTGAACAGTTTTCTATTACTTCCCCATATAGAAAACTCAGGTAAACTTGTAACTGTATAAATCTGAGGCAATTTATGAGTTAAATGGCTATTACTTACCTGCTCCATTTCCCGCAATAGCCTGTGAGAGGCTTGCAACAATTCTCTAGTAGAAGGTAATCCTAAATCTGCCAATGTTGTAATATAAGCACCTTCTTTTTTCAGGGTGTCAACAATCCAGCGATCGCCTACTGATAATTGAGGTAGTTTTTTGGAATATCTCAGCAACGAGGCTTCATAATACAATTGAGACTGACAAGCTAATAGCTTTTTTTTAATCCTGTTGATAATCACCGAAATGCCTGGATTTATTGGATGTAATTAATGCTGAATGCTTATGAAACCTTGATGGGACTTTTCTGCAAATGTCCCATTTCAAATCTACTCCCTAGCATAATTTTAACAGCAGATAAACAAACCAAACTTAAAAAGGGAACCACCATTTTCATGGCAGACACAGGCCATCTTCGTAAACCACCCAAAAATACTTTCATATTTACTTGTTTGAAATTTTGTAAGATCATTTGACGACAAAATTCTTTAGAGTATCCATTTTCTTCCAATTTGACAATAACTTCAGGTATATGTTTGTATTGCATTAACAGCGCAGAATTAGCTTCCTTTTGCCAATAACTCACACCCACAATACATTCCATATATGTATCTTTAGTGACGATAACTTGACCATTAGCAGCACAATAGCCAGCTAAATATGCTAAAGATAACCAATTACTTGGAGCCTCTGGCCAAATTTCTAAAGCGCGTTTGATTAAGTCAGCACGATAGACTGAAGCCGTCAGGAAACTAACTGCACCGATACTTTTAGCAAAGCAATGTTCAAATATTGCCTTACCATCTTCATTACCATCTTCGGTATCAGCATCAAACCAACGATTACCAACTATTGTTGGTGGATGAACTGGTTCATTAGTCAGCTTATTGCGTCCAGAAAAATTCAGAAATAATAATGATAGGTTTTCTTTATTTTTTAACTGATTTATCAAATAATTCACTGCTCTTAGCTGAATGGGATCATCATCTCCAATTGTCCAAATATATTTTGTTTCAGCAGAAGTTAAACAACGAATAATATTTTTGATTAATCCCAAATTTTCGGGGTTTTTATGGGATTTGAATGTAACATTAGTGAGATTATTTTGCCATTTCTTGATAATTTCTTGAGTATGGTCAGTTGAACAATTATCAGAAACGAAAATTTCACAGTCAGACTCAAAACCTTTAATAGCTTGAGCTAGCCATGCTAACTGTTTATCAAGGAACTCGGCACGATTATAAGTAGGAATGGCAATTGTGAGTAATTTCTGCATGGTAAATAAGAAAAATCTATTTAGCTAACTTGTAAATTGAACTCTGCTTTCGGGAAAGTTTTTTGACAAGATTGAGTTTAATGTTTGGAACTTTGGGTATGGGTGAACAGTTACACAAATATGTGGCTTCACCAGCTGCATTTTATTGAAAATGGGTAATATCTCCATCTTCACTCAGAATAAAAAATGCTATCATTATCTAATACAAATTCGTTATTTAACTGCTCACCTTTTGCCCCAAGTTAAACTTCCAATAGAGAATTTTTTCGTTGTGAGAAATGTGCAAGTTGCATAAACTGCTGGATTTGATATTGGCTCTTTTGCTGCATATCATGTCCTTGTTGCCAGGCTTTAGTCCAATCTACAATCCAAGCTAATGCTGTCGGTAAATCTAATTGTGGTTCCCAGTTAATTTGAGTCCGAGCTTTAGAACAATCCAAGGTTAATAAATTCGCTTCATGGGGTTGAACACCACCATCCTGAATCCAATGAGCATCGCCACCCCAAAACTTCTGAAGCTGGTCAACTACCCAAGCTACAGTTTTTACTCCTGACTCATTCGGCCCAAAATTCCAGCCTCCACAATAAATGGAACCCTGAGTATAGAGTTTTTCAGCCAGCATTAAATAACCATTCAGGGGTTCTAGAACGTGTTGCCAAGGGCGCACTGCTTGGGGATTTCTAATCACAACTTCTTTCCCTGCAAGCCAAGCGTTGAGAATATCAGGAATCAATCGGTCTTTAGCCCAATCTCCGCCGCCAATCACATTTCCCGCTCTAACGCTAGCTATAGCAACACCATGTTGCGCGTAATCAACTGGATTGAAAAATGATTGACGATAAGCTGTAGTAACTAATTCTGCACATCCTTTACTACTGCTATAAGGATCATATCCCCCCATTGCATCAGTTTCCCGGTAGCCCCAAACCCATTCTCGATTTTCATAACACTTATCAGAGGTAACTGAAACTACTGCTTTAACGCTGGGGACATTCCGTACTGCTTCCAATACGTTGACTGTTCCCATAATATTCACAGCATAAGTATCTACTGGGTTGTAGTAAGATTCCCGCACCAACGCCTGAGCCGCCAAATGAATGACAATATCAGGCTGATAGGTTTGCATCACTTCTTGGAGAAAATCTAAATCTTTGATATCTCCTACTACTGATTTCATACCATCAGCAACATTAGCTAACTCAAACAGATTCAAAGGTGTGGGGGGAGTTAAAGCATAACCACACACGTCAGCCCCTAACATTTGCAACCACAGAGATATCCAACTACCTTTAAAACCTGTATGTCCCGTAACAAAAATTTTTTTTCCTGCCCAAAAATTTGATTCCATTAGATAAATTCTCCTAGTGCAGCACGGCTCAAACTAACATTCATGGGTAGCAATTACGAACTACGAATTACGAATTACGAATTACGAACTACCACACCTTCCAAGGAGCATTACCACTTTTCCATAATTCTTCCAAGTGATTTTTATCGCGTAAAGTATCCATTGGCTGCCAAAAACCATTATGTTTAAAAGCAGATAGCTGATTCATCTGTGCCAATTTTTCTAATGGTTCTTTCTCCCAAACTGTAGAATCATCAGCAATCAAGTTAATTACTTCTGGTTCTAAAACAAAGTAACCGCCATTAATCCAGGCTCCATCACCTTCAGGTTTTTCTTGAAAGCTGTTGATTTTAGTTTGTTCTTGTCCTAGAGAAATTGCACCAAAACGTCCTGCGGGTTGAACGGCGCTTAGTGTCGCTAAAGTTTTTTGTTCTTGATGAAACTTAATTAACTCGGTGATATTAATGTTACTTACACCATCACCATAAGTGAAACAAAATGTGTTGTTACCAATATGTTCACTGATGCGCTTTAAGCGTCCACCTGTCATGGTATAATCGCCCGTATTGACTAAGGTCACGCGCCAGGGTTCAGCATAACCAGAATGCACATTCATTTGGTTAAAGCGCATATCAAAAGTTACATCTGACATATATAAAAAGTAATTAGCAAAATACTCTTTAATGATGTAACCTTTATACCCACAACAAATGATAAAATCATTAATCCCGTGTGCAGAATAAGTCTTCATAATGTGCCAAAGAATTGGGTTTCCACCAATTTCTACCATTGGCTTAGGTCTGATACTAGTTTCTTCACTGAGGCGTGTACCAAGTCCTCCAGCCAGAATGACTGCTTTCATACAATTACCTTTTTGGATATTTGCCGATGGATTATTATTTAAAATTTGCAGGATGAAGAGGATGCACGTATAGGGAAAAAATTGTCTGGATAATGTCTTCCTTCCCGTACATAATATAACTATTATTTTTACTAAATTGATGAAGAGGATGTAAATGGTTGTATTTAATATATAAAATATATATGAATATTTTTAGAGTAAAATTGAGTAAATTAAATATACGAAAAGTAGCTAACATGATAAGAGTAGTATCATATTAACCCTTATCATGCTTGTTTTTATCCGTGAAAAGGAAAAAGATTTAACAAAAACCTAGGTTTAATTTTTCCAAATTTGTAATTAATTGTTTCCTGTATATTCCCACATAGCTGAACTTTGTAATAAAGCAGTACATTGGCTTTCTATGATTACACAGATACTGCTAAGTGCTTGTTGGTAGCTTTCTGTATCTTCTTGTTCTAAGGACAGTTTGGCAGCTGTTCGTAAATCTTCAATAGCCTTCAGGTTATTTGGATCAGAGTCGTTACCAGTATATTGTGTAAGTTCATAACGAACCATCCCTCGTTTGAGGTAGACTTTTGCCAAGTTGCCATTTATTTTTAGTGCTTGATTAAAATCAGCAATCACCTGTTGATATTCTGGAATAAAGTTACTGCTAAATTGTGCCATTTTATAGCGAACTTCACCCCGTTGAAAATAAGCTTCGGCTCTGGATGCATTAAGTCGAATCGCCTGGGTGAAATCAAGAATTGCTTTTTGATAATCTTGTACAGCTTCGCCGCTATATTTAGCGATTTGAGAACGGACAATACCTCTTCTAATATAGGCTTCTATTTCTTGATCGTTGATTCCCAGAGCTTGATTAAAATCCGCGATCGCGAGATTATATTCTCGGTCAGGATCGTGGCTATATTCAGCCAGCATATAACGGGCATTACCCCGATTGACAAAAGCCTTAACTTCTTCAGGGTTAATTCTCAAAGCTTGGTTATAGTCTTCTAGAGCGCCTTCATAATCTCTCAAGTTGTAGCGGGAATTGCCTCGGTTAACATAAGCTTTAGAATTTTCCGGTTCCTGTTCTATGGCTTGGCTAAACTTTGCAACTGCTTGCTCATAATCTCGAATCTGGTAAGCAGCATGACCTTGTTTATAGTAATCTGAGAAAGCTAGAGTCTCTTCCTGGGGTTTGGAACGAGCCATCAACGTTTGTTGAGTGAAGGCATTTTGAGAAACATAAGGACGAGTAAATTTAATTGCTACGTCCAAATACCCCAACACACCCAGACCTAGTAAACACAAAACAGCAGGATAAAACTTTGTCTTCTTTTGAGGTTGATAAGCAGAATAGCTAGAAGTAGCTACTGGCTGCCAATAATTAACTTGGTACTGTGGACTAACTGGTTGTGGAGAACGTGGACGCTGGTTGTAACGCCTTTTTGGTACGACACGTGGGCGCAGATGTTCGCGATTTTCTACTGCTCTAGGTGATGGAAATGGATCACGTCCACCTAAGCGTAAAGCCCGTTCACACCAAGGACAACTATCTAAATGGCTGTTGTAACGATGCTGAGGATTAGCAGTGCAAGTAAT
Organism: Anabaena sp. CCY 0017; assembly: GCF_963920885.1. NCBI lineage: Bacteria > Bacillati > Cyanobacteriota > Cyanophyceae > Nostocales > Nostocaceae > Anabaena > Anabaena sp. CCY 0017. The sequence goes on from NZ_CAWUDG010000002.1 coordinate 334,573, forward strand.
CAGGCTATCTTCGGCTTCAGCTAAAACTGATAGCCAAGTTTGGGCGCTGGGGCGCAGATTCGGGTCATTGTGGCCATCCTCAAAACAACGCAAAAATAAGTCTTGCAACTTGGGATGCAGCACTTCCCAAGCAGGTGCAATGGGGGTTGGGCGATAAGGTACTTGGTGTTTTTGACTGTAAGTAAAATGTCCCGCAGCAATCCGGGCTTCGTAGGTTGGTGGCTCCGACACCCCTTGAAAGATACCTGAAAAGGGGTGAGTACCTTCCATTAAGAGTTGAAAAATCAACACCGCCAAGCCAAAGGAGTCATGAGTGATTTTGCGATCGTGTTCAGCAAAAACTTTATTTTGTAGTTCTGGTGGAGTAAACTCTGGTTTACCCACTGAACAGCGATAAACAACATTCTGGTCAGGATCATATACTTGGAAAGAGTCAGTATCTACCAAAGTCACCAATGCGGTATCGCTGACGAGAATATTTGACTCATTCACATCACCAACGCAATATCCACTATTATGCAAAGCGGCAAAAGCTGCTGCTAGGTTGCGCGCTGTACGCAGCAGATATTGATAATTGAATAAAGGACAGTGTTCGCGGCGGGTTCTAGGATTGTAAAAATCGATAATGGGGCGCATTCCGTAAATACGGGGCATCAAAAAGCCAATGATGCCATTGCTAGAATCTGTCGCCCGCAATAAATCCTGCGGCCAAGCAATGGAAATATGCCCCAAGCTAGCTGTAGGATTTTCTGGAGGGTTGGCAAGCATCGCCTGGAGTTTTTGGGCGTGAGCCATTGTTGGTTTGTGATAAACCTTGGCTACTAAATCATCACCGGACGGCACTGCATATATACAAGCTTCACCGCCACGCCCCAAACTAACGCTGAGGTTGATAATTTCTTGTTTGGGAAGACAACGTAAGACCTGCATGATAAAATTACGGTGAATGGGGTTATGTAAAAGACTAATCTCGCAGAATCACCACAACATTGCTGAAACAAAGATCATGAGAAGCGAGCCACGTTTCAAGTAAGTTATTCAAAACTCAGAACTCACAACTCCTAAATCCAGCTAAAATCAGTGTTAGATCATCATCAGTCCGTTGGGTAATCCGTTCGGAACCTAAAAACCGCACTAACTGCTCTTTTGCTAATGTTTGATCTTCAACATTTTCTACAAAGTCGAATAAGGGGAAAAAGAATGGTTTATGAGGTTCACCAACAAGCATATTTAAAGCCAGCATTTGTAGTCCATCGGTGAGGACACCGACATTAACTATGGTTTCACGCCATAATTTAATTTGAGCTGTATCTAAGGCATCAGGCGAAGTTAAAAAAGTTGTCTGGTTGATGTATTCGCCATTGTCAGGTTTTGTCAATGCCAGTAAGTTACCTTGATGGTCCTTGGCTACTGCTAAACCATCACCAATTTGTGCAACTCCTACCATGTCTGGTGTGGCCAGCATAATAATTAAGGTAGTTGCTAAATCTTGAGGCTGTTTGCTACAAGCTACCGCTTCATCCTCTACCGCTTTTTTGGCAGATAGCAAGGCCTCATTTAATAGTGATTGTACAAGTGCATCATCTCCCAGGATGTCTGGAGTAATTTCTTTCATGGCCAGGGTTTCTATTGCTGTTTCTACAGCTACCATTGCGCCTACTTTTCCCTGGCTGGCAGAACCTGCACCATCAGCAGCAGCAGTTACCAACACGTTACCGGGTAATAACTGCCAGTGATGAGCATCTTGACACAGTTGCTGATTTCTGATGTGGCTTGTTCCACATACAGATGCAGCCACTACTTGCCAATGAGATATCTGTTTTGATGTTGTGTTCATAGATTTTTAAGATGGCAGCTAGCTTTGTAAGTGTAAGCCGCACGACGCTATTAAAGTGTTCCCCAGCCAATTGGAGGTAGTGCTACCTGTTCATCTACGTGGGAATGGGAAACTGCTGACATACTAGCCGACAACCAAACAAACATCTCAATAAAGTTAAGTCCTTTAAGTTTGAGGGGAGTCCGCACAGCTAATTGATTTAAGCGCATCATGTTAGCGTTTTCTACACCTACTGTGAAGAATGCAACTCTTTTATTGGCTTCGTCTCCTTGCAAGCGTTGCGCTGCTTGTTCTATGAGATGGTCTAATTCACCCTGTGGTTCTCCATCTGTAATCATGAATACCCACGGACGATAGTATGCAATGCCATTGGCACGATATAAGGATTTACGCTCTTGCACCATATCTAATGCTTTATGAATTCCCGCCCCCATCGTTGTTAACCCCTGTGCAGTCAAGATGGGTGGGTTAAATTGATCGGCTGTCACAAAGTCTTGGACTATATTGACATTACTATCAAAAGTGATGATCGCCACTTCCACCCTTCGAGCTGCCAAGGAATTTTTCACTAATTCATCCTTCAAACTCAGCAAGCCCTGATTTAACGCCTCTATGGGATCTCCTTGCATGGAACCGGATGTGTCCAGCAATAGCACACAAGGACAGCGTGGTTCAGGGTTTTCAGCAAATTCAACTATTTCATCGAGTTTTAAGGTATCATTCATAACGTTTTTTGTTATGTTATAGTCCAAGGCTTTATTTTCCTTTTTTCAAAGTATATAGTTCAGTTTCCGGAGTCTACAAGACTAAACATAAATGTTTAGAGGTAATTAGTGCAATCTTTATGAAACAGATACTTTTCACTAAATTATCTATATATACCATTTATTAATGAAACCGCGTTTAATCAACCTGCCTACGCAGATTTTGGATGTGAGCTATTTGGATGGGTTGCTGTAGGTAAATAAAGCGCATTTTCTCACATACAATTGGTATATATAGGCAGGGATAAAGAGATAAAAATAACTGATTCAAATCGTATTATGTCCTTTGCTATTGCTTATTGGTAAGGCTTTCAGTGTTTTTGCTTCCAGTTATATAGTTATGCCTAGTCGATAGTGAATTATTTTTTTTCAGAAACTCTTAATGTTAAAAATTAGTTTTTTCACATAGGCAAAATTATTATTGCTAGCATAAAGTTAGATGGGCGTAAACAGATAAATTTGCCATAAAAGTTCTCTAAAAACATTCCTAAAGGTAAATATTACAAAATAGAATTCTTGAGGTATAAAAAATTTAGGTTTCATTATATAATTAAATCCCCAGTAAATACATTTATTTTAAAGAAATATTAAATATTACAATATTTTGCATAATGAGAGTCCAATTTTCGCTATCTTCTGTATAATCTTTATCTAAATTATCCAAAATATGCATAATTTTGGCACTTTAGCAAGGCTGCGTCCCCAAAGTTTGTTAAGACACTTATCTAGTTGTGATGATACTACTTGTTTACAAGTTTTTAGTAACTTAGTCACTTGGTCAATTTACTTGAAACAGGGAAGAATAATCTACGCTACCCATTCAGTAGAGCCTTTTGACCGATTAGAACGCCATCTGCGTCGCCTTAGCTATCAAATTCCTCAGCTTACTAGTGAAATTAGGGTCGAATTACGCTTAATTTTTGAACCTGACTTACATCATCAGTTCATTGAAGATGACAGTGGTATTAACCATCAACCTGCTGATTATCAAGCTATTCAATGGCTGATAACTGAAGGACATTTGAATACTCAACAAGCAACATTGCTAATTCAAGAATTAGTTATAGAAGTAGTTGAATCTTTTTTGTTAGTCAAAACTGGTAAATTTGCATTTAGCGCTGAACAGCCCGAAATATCAGAGATATGCATATTGGATGTAAAAAAAGTTATAGAACGTTGCCAAATTCAATTACAAAATTGGCTGGCTTTAACGCCTTATATTTCTTCACCTTATCAACGTCCTTATTTATTGGTTACTAGCATAGTCCACAGTCAAGGTTTTCCATACCTCCAGCCAAATCTAACTAACTGGATGAAGGGTTTCAGCCTCCGTCATCTTGCCGTGATGATAAATCAAGATGAGATTGAACTAGCTCAAACACTATATCCATATATTATCAAAGGCGAAGTTATATTACATGAACCAGATCCACCTTTTGACCAACTACCAAGAAATGTGGAAAACTTGTTATTATCTTGGAGTTATACACCAGAATTACTGGAAACAAATGTAGTAGACATACCAGTAGAAGCGAGTAAAAATACAATTCCGTCTTACGCAGACATTCCTGGAGAGCAATTCCAAAATATTTCTGCTCCTGTAAGAGAAAGTATTCCGGGGTTAATATCAAATAACATAGATTCTAGTTCGGAAAGAGTAACGGCTGCTACTATAACCAATAAAAAAGTATATAAAATTATTTCTGTAGATGATAGTCCGACAATTCTCAAAGAAATTAGCCGTTTTTTAGAGAGTGAAACTTTTGTTGTTGTGTCAATTGATGACCCGCTAAAATCTGTGATGTCGATTATTCGACACAAGCCAGACTTGATTTTACTGGATCTGAATATGGCGGGAATTGACGGTTATGAGTTGTGCCGGATTATTCGTAATAATGCATTATTTAAAAATACTCCGGTAATTTTTGTCACAGGTAATAAAGGAATTGTTGATCAGGTAAAAGCGAGATTTGTGGGAGCATCTGGATATTTGACTAAACCTTTTACACGGTTAGAATTACTAAAAATTGTCTTTACTCACTTGACTTGAATCAGGATAAAATGGGAATATTATCTGATTGGTGAAGAAGATTCATTTTACAGCGATTTTGGAGCAATGAACCACATTTTTGATTGTATAGCGGTTATCAGTTAAGTGAAATACAAGAACCCCAACCCCCTCCCCGCAAGCGAGGAGGGGGCTATTAAATTCACCAAGTCAAGAGAATTATTCTTGTTGTGGTAAGACATCATCCATTTTAGGTTCTGAATCGCTATCTGGCTTTTCTGTCTGCCAATCAATATCTGAAATGGATGCTTGAGAAATTATAACTAACTCAGTTTCTTTCTGGGGACTATGACCCCATTCATCAAGAACATCTTTAATCAATACTTCTTGCAGCCAAATCTTAGCAACGACAGTTAAGGGTAATGCTAAAAATAGTCCTAAAAACCCAAAGAAAGTCACGAAAAATAGTTGGGAAATTAAGGTAACTGCTGGTAGTAAATCAACTCGATGTGCCATGACTGTGGGAGTAACTAAGTTGGCATCAATCTGTTGAATGACAAAGTATAAAACCAACACCAGCAAAGGTTTCCAGGGATTATCCAATAAAGCGATCGCCATTGCGGGTATCAGGCTTAATGTGGGGCCTAAATTAGGAATTACGTTGAGAAATCCGGCTAGAACTCCTAAAGCTAGGGCTGCTTTTACTCCCAAAAATGATAAGCCAATCACACTGGATATGCCCACGAAACTCATAGCAATAAAAGCACCTGCGATCCATCCCTTCAATGAAAGTTCACATTGATCTAAAATGCCATTAATTCTTGAGCGATAAAATGAGGGAAATAGGCGAATAAATAATCGGCGATAGGCTTGAGGCTCGGCTAAGAACATTCCTGTTAATACTAAGACTAATAACATCTTGAGTAGGACTTCTAACGAGCCAGATACAAAAGCGAAAGAGTTGCCTAATATCTGATTCAAAAAGGGTTGTGCCTGTGCAATCAGATTATTTAAATCAGGGATATAAGGAACTAATTGGTCAGGAATCAGAGTTTCTAGTTGTTGTACCCAAACATTAAAACGAGCAAATCCTTGAGGAACCCGATAAGTTAGTTCTTGAAACTGCTGTACAAAAGGTGGCACAATCAGCCAGAAAAAACACGCTACACCCGCGAAGAAAAGCAGCACCGACAAGACCACAGCGAAACCACGTTTCAATCCGAAGCGTTGAATCCGTTTCGCTAGCCGATTTAAGGTAGCAGCCAATACAACTGCGGCAAAGATCAGCAACAATACCTGCCGTATTTGCCATAAGATATATAAAGACAGAACTATGGCAATTAAGCCAATCCATTGACCAAGGTTCACAGACTGCCCCCAGTTGGGTAATTGAGATTAGGTTAGCTGATTTTAGCAATTTATACTAATTATTTTTCGGTGCTGCTTGAAATCGCCACAATAAAGCGATCGCGATGATTACAATCGGTAACAAAACTATAATTAACGCATTAATATTTGTGGCGGCGATGGGTAAATTCGGTCCTGCATACTTAATCAATACAGATAACAAACCCGAAAGCACAAGTAATTTAACTACAAATCCGAGATTATTTTGCATACAGTTCGGCAATACACATTTTTCTTTGGGGAATACCCGATATTAGGGTACTGACTTTAGTTTCTACAATAGACCTATACAGACACAAATTTTTACATCGAGACTTTACGACTCGTAAACCTGCAACCCCGACCAATTAATTTAACTAACACCCACCTCACCATTCGCTTTGTGACTCAGCGAAAAAAGTAATCTTCGAGGAACTGATATAGCTAAGTGCTGAGTAGAAACCAAGTTACATTAAGGCTTTCAGCCATCAACAATGTTCTAGCCACCTTGCCAGTTGCCATAACTGATAACTGAATTTGGAGGGTATATCCCATGCCTGTAGAAACTAATAATAATCACAAAAACCCAAATAAACCGCCAAAAACCAGACAGTTTGGCGGAAGTTTACTCATTCTGTTAAGTTTTTTATTACTGCTGAATTTGGTTGTTCCGAGTTTGTTTGGACAGCGACAAACCCAGGTTCCGTACAGCGAGTTTATTGCTCAGGTGCAAAATAATCAAGTTGAGCAAGCTGTAGTGGGTAGCGATCGCATTGAATATACCATCAAAACCCAAACTCCTGAAGGCGAAACGGTGGAACAAGTGTTTACCACTACGCCAGTAGCTCTGGATTTAGATTTGCCCAAAATTCTTCGTGAGCATAATGTCGAGTTTACAGCACCACCCCCATCTGAAAATGCCTGGATTGCTACTTTACTGAGTTGGGTTGTCCCGCCGTTAATTTTCTTTGGTATTTGGGGCTTCTTAATCAATCGTCAAGGTGGTGGCCCTGCGGCTTTAACTGTAGGTAAAAGCAAAGCCCGCATCTATTCCGAAGGGATTACAGGTGTACAATTCAGTGACGTTGCTGGTGTGGATGAAGCTAAAGCCGAACTTGAAGAAATCATCGATTTTCTCAAAAATGCGGGTAAATACACCAGACTAGGGGCAAAAATTCCCAAAGGTGTATTGTTAGTCGGTCCTCCAGGAACAGGTAAAACCATGCTGGCTAAAGCTGTAGCGGGTGAAGCTGGTGTTCCCTTCTTCAGTATTTCTGGTTCAGAATTTATTGAGTTATTCGTGGGTGTAGGTGCTTCACGAGTGCGGGATTTGTTCGACCAAGCTAAACAGCAAGCGCCCTGTATTGTCTTTATTGACGAATTAGACGCACTGGGTAAGTCTCGTGGTGGTGCTGGGCCAATGATGGGCGGTAACGATGAACGCGAACAAACTCTCAACCAGTTACTCAGCGAAATGGATGGTTTTGACGCTAACACCGGGGTAATCATTATCGCCGCTACTAACCGTCCAGAAGTCATTGACCCCGCTTTAAGTCGTCCTGGTCGTTTTGACCGTCAAGTTGTGGTAGATCGTCCTGATAAAAGCGGTAGAGAAGCTATTCTCAATGTCCATGCTAAAAATGTCAAATTAGCTCACGATGTCAATTTGTCCACTATTGCAGCCAGAACTCCTGGTTTTGCTGGTGCAGATTTAGCTAATTTGGTGAATGAAGCGGCATTATTGGCAGCTCGACAAAATCGCCAAGCTGTAATTATGGCAGATTTTAATGAAGCTATTGAGCGCTTAGTGGCTGGGTTAGAAAAACGCTCTCGTGTGCTGAATGAACTGGAAAAAACCACCGTAGCTTATCACGAAGTGGGTCACGCCATCATCGGTGCGTTAATGCCTGGGGCTGGTAAGGTGGAAAAAATCTCTGTTGTCCCCCGTGGTGTGGGTGCTTTGGGTTATACAATTCAGATGCCAGAAGAAGACCGCTTTTTGATGATCGAAGATGAGATTCGCGGCCGCATTGCAACTTTATTGGGTGGACGTTCTGCGGAAGAAACTGTTTTTGGCAAGGTTTCCACTGGTGCTGCGGATGATATTCAGAAGGCGACTGATTTGGCAGAACGAGCCATTACTATTTATGGAATGAGCGAAAAGTTGGGGCCTGTGGCTTTTGAGAAGATTCAACAACAGCAGTTCCTCGAAGGTTACGGTAATCCTCGCCGCAGTATTAGCCCCAAGGTGGCTGAGGAAATTGACAAAGAAGTGAAGCTGACTCTGGATAATGCTCATCACATAGCTTTGAGTATTTTGGATTATAACCGCGAGTTGCTAGAGGAGACGGCACAGGCATTGTTAGAGAAGGAAATTCTTGAAGGTGCTAAGTTGCGGGAACGTCTCAACCAAGTCCAAGCACCAGATGAACTGGGTGAGTGGTTACGGACTGGTAAGTTATCTGAAGACAGACCATTGATGCAATCACTGCTGGTGTAGCAATTTTAGAGCCGTTGTATGAGTGTAGAGACGTTGTATATAACGTCTCTACAGGGGTTCAAGCGTGGTGTGTTTTATTTACCTGAAAATAGCTGTAAATTGTTTAGCGATGGGCAAAGCCCCGCCGGAGGCGATCGCCCCATTTTTAGAGCGATCGCTTTTTGCAAATCTATAGTTTTGCCTAACGCTTCAGGAATTATTTAACTTGACCAAAGGCGTGTTCTACATCTGCCATGTTGCCATATTCCTGATCTGGCATTTGTTGGAGGATGTTGATTACCTCTTTGTTGGCTTTTTTCTCTCTGGCGTGGTTGACTAAATCTTCTTTGTTGGCGGGAAAGTCTATGCCACTGAGGCTTCTTGAAATATCAACTGCTGATACTGCCATAACTTAACCTCTTTGAATTGGTTATGTCTAGGCTATTGGCGATCGCTATCTCTAATTCTCCCCCTACGGTTGTATCTTAAGTATAAAAATTTATGTGATTTCCTATACAGGAAACCTGAAATGCTTTAGCGTGTCTAGTATTTTGTCAAAACATAATTGACGAATATATTTTCTGTAGAGAAGGCGATTTATCGCGTCTGTCCAACCTCAGCACTTTGCTATAACTGTCGAACGGATAGTAAAGACAGCTACTGGGTCTAATTTCCACTTAACGTAACGCCCAGCTACAGAAAAACTGCAAACCCGTCGTCACATCAACGCAAAAACTAGACCCAGTATAAAATTTGAGACAGTTAGATTTTAAATCCTAGCGTCTGTTACCACCACGGTAAGGAACTGCATCGAGATAATCAATATCAAATGCAGAAAGCTTTTGACCGTAGTTTCCTTTGCCACTCATAGATGCTGCCATGTCCGCATATTTGCGGGGGTCGCCTTCGGGGAGGCGTTTTTCTTGGAACTTGCGGGTGTAGAACTTCTCCAAAGTGAAGCGCCAATCTGTTTCGACTGTACCCACTTTTTCGCGGAAGTCTTCGCCGTAACGAGGTGTTACCAAGTTGTGAGGACGACCTTCCATGCGTTTGCGCTGGTAAGGTACGATATTATCGCCAAAGCTTTGGGTGTACTCTTCGCTGTCTACTAAAGCATCAACGAAGCCGCCAAAACCTTTAGTAGCAATGACGATTGACCAAGCAATTTGTTCGTCTTTGTTGTAAGACGCACGGCCTAATACCCGCTTGAGGGTGATATCTACTAAACGGTAGTTGTTGTTTGACGAGACAACTAAACGATAGAAGGCTTCCGACTTGGTTAAACCTCTGATGAAGTCCCGCACAGATAGGGAACCAGTTTTCAGTTGAGATTCCAGAGTCTTCTGGCGGTTGAACTTGAGGATTTCATGTTCACTGAAAATTTGGCGATAGGCTGCCCAAATAATGCTCTGGATATCAGTGTAAGAACTGACATCTTCAATGCGGTAGATATATGGTGTATCTTCATTCAGGTCAGCTACACCAAAGCTCGTGACTCGGTGATTTTGACTGCTGGGTTTGTATTGAAGTAATGGCAGAGACATACTGCGTTCTTCCTTTTATTAACAATGTGAACAAAAAGCTGATTCGGAAAACTCAAGGAGGTTTGAATCTTCAAACCCTCACTGATGCTTTACTCATTCTCCCCCATTATGTTGATAGGTAGAGCTGATTCCGAAGTAATTTAGCGCACGGGGAAATTGGCGCTGGAATTGATGGAAACCGGAATACCTTGGGGGTTGATATCCCTGGCCATGTCGGGAATTTCAACGCTGGCGAGGTTAACTGGTGTAAATTTCAGTGTCTTGATTTCGATAGAACTGGCTAATTCCATGAAGTTCTTGATGTCGCCTGCTTTATAACGCGCATCTTCTAACTTGTCGCGCCAGTAGTTACCATAGCGGGGTGTGACTAAATTAAAGGGTCTATCTTTGTAGCGTCGCCGTTGGTAAGGAACTATATTGTCGCCAAAGTTGCTTTGATACTCTTGAGAGTTGATTAAAGCGTCAACAAAACCATTCCAGCCGAGGGTGGCTATTTTGATTGACCAAGCAATTTCTTCGTCTTTGTTGTAAGACGCACGACCTAAAATTCGTTTGAGGGCAATTTCTACTAACCGATAGTTAGAGTTGGTCTGCACTACCAAATTTCGGAAGGCTTCCGACTTGGCTAAACCCCGGATCAGGTCGCGCACGGTAATGGCTCGATTCTTGATCTGAGATTCTAAGTTAGTCTGACGATAGAATTTGAGGATTTCATGTTCGCTAAACAGCTGTCGATAAGCTGCCCAAATTAATTCTTGGACTTCACTATCAAAAGCACAGTCTTCGATGCGGTAAATTCGGGGTGTATCTTCGTTCGGTACTTCGTAACCAGCTACGCGCTGATTTTGGGAACTGGGTTTGTAATCTAGTAAAGGGATTGTCATTTCGGTTATTAGTTATCAGTTGTTTGAGTTTGATGACTTAACTCAGGTCTTAAGGGACTTTCAAGAAATAAACGAACCACAGAGGCACAGAGGACACAGAGTCAAGAGGGTTTGAGAGGTTTTTTGCGTTAAGTGGTTGAGTGTTCTTTTATTTGGAAGTCCCTAATTTGTGGGATTTGCAGGGATGTAACGGTAAGGTAGAGCCACAGCTACAGGTTTCATGGTTGGTTGGGGAGTGCCAATTTCGCGGGAGTTGTCGGGAATTTTGATATCTTTGATTTGTGAGGTGACTGTAGCTACTGTCCGTTGGTAGTTAAGTTCCGGGGCGAGAATTTCCCCGGCCATGCTCATAAAATTGGCGGGAATAATTCGACGAATCTCTTGTTTACTAGCAAAGCCTGTGGTGCGGGCGTTGTAGAAGGAACGACCACCGATAGATTCCAACATCATGCGATCGCGCCAGTATGAACCGTAGCGAGGATTAACTAAGTTAAAGGGTCTGTCTTTATAGCGACGGCGTTGGAAAGGTACGATGTCATCACCAAAGTTTTGCAGATATTCTTCACTATCTAACAAGGTATCGATGAAACCATGTAATCCTTTTGTACCAATGACAATCGACCAAGCAATTTCTTCGTCTTTGTTGTAAGCGGCGCGTCCTACAAACCGTTTTAAGGTGATGTCAACTAAGCGGTAGTTGGTGTTAATATCTGCTACTTGTGTGCGGTAAACTTCAGATTTACCTAATCCCCGGATAAAATCACGGACGTTAATTGCCCGATTTCGCAGTTGAGATTCGAGAAATTTCTGGCGATTACTGGCAATGATTAAGTGTTCGCTAAAAATTTGCCGATATGCTGCCCAGATAATGGCATCAATATCTGTATCTGAGGTAGCAGCCGCTAACCGATACATGGTGGGCGTATCTTCGTTGGGTACTTCGTAGCCTTCTACACGCTGATTTTGCGTGGTAAATGAATAATTCAGTAATGGTATTGACATATTTACTTTTTCCTTGTTTTATGATATGTAAGTCAGAAATCAGCGATCGCAGAAATTCAAAGTTACTCACTACACCAAATAGCTTGAAATCCTGAAATCAAGCCTTGATAACTCATAACTGATAACTGTTCACTGATTTAAACAGCCAGCTGCACACGAGCGCGAATTGCTTTTTCGTCATCAGTGGCTAACATCTGGTCAAATCTCGTCTGAATGGGCTGCTGTAAATTAGGTATTTTCACCAAGGCTTGTAAACCCACAACAGCAGCATAACGGATTGACCATTCTGAGTCTTGGGAAATAAACAGCAGGGTTTCCAATGCTTTGTTCAGCGCTGTTTCCCTGTCGGCAGAGTCGAGCTTATGCCAGTTTAAATTTCCCAATCCCTTGGCAGCAGCACGGCGGACACTGGGAGCAAAGTCTGTAGCTGCGGCTGTGATTAAAACGTCTATAGCACGGGGGTCTGCGATCGCTGCTAAAGTACGAATCGAATAAGCCCGTGCGCCATAGTTATAATCATCTATTTGGGATAGCAATTGTGGCACTGCTATTTCTCCCATTTCAGTCAATGCCGCCGCCGCCACCGTTGCTGCGGTTGGGTTGTTATAACCAAACACTGCAATTAATGTGGGAATGGCGGCGACATCTTTTGCTGCTGCCAAGTTTTGTACTGCCGTTACCATATTGGCTGGTGTATCTGCCTGGGCGACGGCACGAATTAATTCATCAGTCAAATCCTGCGCTCCAATTCATGATTGATAATTCATAGTACGTAGTTACGAATTACGTTCGCGTTAGCGTGCCGTAGGCTCTATTACGAATTACGAATTACGAATTACGTTAGCGAAGCTCCTCTGAAAGAGGCACTACGAATTATTACAAAAGTGAATCCATCAAATTCATCACCTGGATAGCATTGTCAGAAACAGACAAAACATCTAACTCTGGGGTGAGTTGATGCTCTAATAATCCTTTGAGGGCAATGAGTTTGAAGCTATTTTCTACCTGAGCGATCGCGATCGCCTCTGCTGCTGCCATGTATCCAATTGCACCCAAATCTGTTAAAACCAAGCGGCGCAATTTCAGATCGCTACTAGACAACGTTTTCACTAACCTATCCCCATAAACGGGGTCTTGTGTTAGTTGGTACATTGCTCTAGCGGCGGCACACTGTACCCCTGGGATTTCATGCTCTAAAAACGGTGCAATTAAAGAAATAGCCTCAGTTGCACCAATAGCTCCCAAGGCTTCTATTACCGCTTCATAGGGCTGGGTGAGATGGGGGCGACCCATTACTTGCACGGCTTGGGCAACACCCCCATCTAGCATTTTTATGAGGGCTGGGGCGGCAGTTTTGTCCCGCAACTTTTGCAAAGACTGGGCTGCTGCTTCGCGCACATAAAAATCATGGCATTCCAAGCTCTTAATTAAGCCTGGGATAGCTTTGGCATCACCTAATTTCCCCAATGCTCTGGCTGCATTGCGCCGCAGTGGATAACCTCCCATTTCGGTTCTGTCGGCTTCATCCTCTAACGCTGCAATTAAGGCATCTACAACATCTGGGTGGCTAACTCGAAATTTGCCCAGCCACCAAGCTGCGTAATAGCGGAGACTTAAATCTGATGATTGCAGGTTGGCGAGTGCTAACTCTGGTGTCAACTGGGGCGCATTTTCTGCTGAATATTCTGACGCACTGGGTTCGTTCATGCCAAGAAATTAATTTTCTTCAGCGCTCAATGGTGAAATATTGATGATTCTGCCACCTAAGCGGTTAATTCGTTGCATTTCTTCGTTCATCCGGCTGTATGGCACTGTGATGAACACACTACCACTGCGACGAATATCGAATTGGTTCCTATCAGTTTCTGCATTTTGGCGCAAGCCTACGACTTCATAACGAAATACTCGGCTTGCAGATGAAGAAACGCTACCAGCCCCAAGTGTGGTTTGACCGAACATTACTTCTGATCTCCTCTGTTATGTGAGTAACGCTACCTTAAGCTGACGTGATGCTGACGATTTTGCCACCCTGCTTATGAATTTGCTGGATCTTGTCAGAGAGTCGCTCGTAAGGTACGATAAATGCTGTGCTGCTCCGTCTGATACCGGGATAGCCTGAACCACGGATTGCTGTAACTTCGATGCGGTAAACGCGATCGCCTACACCCACAGCATTGCCTAAATTCTTCTTGGGAGCGACATCTGCTGAAGCACGATAATTCCAGTTATCGTTGCTTCCTGATGGTCCCACAATTGAAGAAGATTTATTACTTGCTAAATCCTGCGCTAAACGGGATTTAGTACCTTCTACCTGAGTGCGATCGCTATTGGCATAACCGCGGTATAACCGGAACATCCTGGTAAAGCCGACAGTTTTTTGTCCTAATTGATTATCAAAACCACGATAATAAGGAACAATGCTGTCGCCGAAGTTATTTTGGTACTCTGGAGAATCAATATAAGAATCAATTTCCGCGTCGTACCCTTTGTTCTGATACAAATCTAAGTGGTAAACAACTTCCGCTTCATCGTAGGGTGCGCGTCCCAAAAGATGCTTGTAGTTGAGTTCAATCAACCGAGTTTGAAAACTGTTGTAAAAAAACTTGTTTTTGTAAAGTTCTGATTTGGCAATGCTGCGGACAAACTCGCGCACTGACAAATTGCCATCTCGTAGGAGTGATTCGGCACTAACTAGACGTTCCGATGCCATCAAATAGTCGTTACCCAAAACTTGCCGATAAGCAGCGCGGATTACAACCTCTGCTTCATCTTTGCTGGCGTTAGGGCGCAGTTCAACTCGACGTGCATCACTAAAAGGTTCGGTTCCGAGCCTAGATGCTGCTGTTGTAATTGCCATTTTTCTTCACCTATTTATTTGCATTTCGGCGATTTATACCGAATGCTGATTTTACTCAAACTTTTATTTCTCTGCTAAATAAAAGTTTGCCCGGAGCGAGATTCAACTGCTAGATGAGCCAGAACAGTCTTTTTGTGTGACAAAACGAGCGACTGGTGAACCCCAAAAGGTTCATTAACTTCATCCAACACTTGCATCCTGCTCCGGGCAAGATACTATTTAGCTAAGAGCGTTGATAGCGTAGTTAAAGTAGGTGTCAGCTTCGTTTGCAGCTTGTCCACTCAAACCATGATTAGCTTTCATGTATTTGATAGCTTCAACGTACCAGCTAGGAGACAAGTCAAAGGAGCTGTTGATTTCAGACAAACCAGCAATCAAGAACTCATCCAAAGGACCTGTACCACCAGCAACTAAGCTGTAGGTAACGATGCGTAGGTAGTGACCAACGTCACGAGCGCACTTGGACTTACCACGGCTGTCAGCAGCATACTGAGGGCCTGGGGTTTGGGTGGTGTATGGGAATTTTTGGTAAACAGCTTGGGTTGCACCATCAATCAATTTTTGTGCATTGGAGGTCAAAGCACGAGCAGCTTCCATGCTAGCAATAGCACGTACATAACGACCGTTAACTGCTTGCAGTTCGGTGTTACCTAAAAAACGTCCTTGGGTATCAGCAGATGCGATCGCTTCGGTAATTGGTGTTTTAACCATTTTCTAAAATCTCCTTGGTATTTCGTAAATTTTTGGTCTGATTACCTAAATTCTTAGGTATGGGACTTTGTTAGTTGATATTAAGCAACAGCAGCAGCAGCACGATCAAAGTAGCTAGCTACTTCAGACATCAATTGGCTGCAATCACCCTTGGTGATACCGTTAGGATCGTTAGCTAGACCAACAGCAGCGTCTTTCATTTTTTGAACGCCAACAGCTACGGAAGATCCAGGAGTTCCTAGAGCTTGGTAGGTTTCGCGCAAGCCGTTCAAGCAGCGATCATCTAGAACACTAGCATCACCAGCCAAAATAGCGTAGGTAACGTAACGCAAGATGATTTCCATGTCGCGCAAACAAGCAGCCATACGACGGTTTGTGTAAGCGTTACCACCAGGAGCAATCAATTGGGGTTGTTCTTCAAACAAAGAACGAGCTGCGTTGGTAACAATAGCTGAAGCGTTGCTGGTAATACGGTTAACAACATCTAAACGCTTGTTGCCTTCTTTGACAACGTTGGTTAAAGCGTCTAGTTGCTCGGTGCTTAAAAATTCGCCTCTGGAGTCAGCTTGAGAAACTACCTTGGTGAATACATCTAATGTCATGGACTTTAATCTCCTAATTTGTGAGATGTCTAAATAAAAACTGGCAATGTTTATGGTTAAAAACAGACTGGGTATCAAACTGCTTCTCACCTTAGTCTCATAATTCCCTGTCACCAGATGAAAGAGCAATTATGAGAACCTGGGATAATTTTATGAGAAATCAGCAAACTTGATTAAATGGATGCCTTGTTTGACTTCTGTCTGTCATTTAACCCCTTCAGCTTATGTTTATACAATGCCATAGATCCTTTATTTGTTACAAATTATGAATAAATAAGATGACCGAATAAGAACAACCTCAAATCCTTTACATACAAGGACTTTGCCTGAGAAAACGCCGGAAATTGAGTAACATTACTTCATGTTTGTTACAAATCGGCGGAAAATTTCTGAGTTTTAGGTTTTATTAATTTTTCCAGAAGTATTGCAAATAGAGGACATTAGGTTTTTATGAGTATTTTTAGCCAGTGCAGTTTTTATTAAAAGATGTTAAAATTGTGGGCTAATCTGTTACTAAAAATGCTGATTAACTGATCTTTCTACCGCAAAAACGCCCAAAAAACTTTACAAATCTAAATATTGGGGAATAGGGAGGAGGAAAATCCCACCTATTTCTGTTTGTCCTCTACCCCTTATTGCTTAATCCGTATGCAACGCTAGTAATTGACGCATCTATCTTAAGGATGATATGTTGATAAATTTAACTAGCAACTCGTCTCCGGAGAATTTCTAGCAAAGTTGTAAATGTTTGCGGAGGGGGAGCTGTCACCTCAATCAAATCCTCAGAAACTGGATGTTGCAATTTCAATCGCCATGCGTGTAGTGCTTGACCATTTAATTTGACCCCCACGGAATGAGCCGAACTATAAATGGGGTCGCCGACGATGGGATGACCGATTTTGGCGCTGTGGACACGAATTTGATGGGTGCGTCCTGTTTCTAATTGAAAGAGGACTAATGTCTGGTTTCCTAGTCTTTCTAGGATTTGCCAATGAGTTACCGCATTACGTCCGCCTTTTTCTATAGGGACTACTGCCATTTTTTTTCGATCTTGGGGATGACGACCAATGGGTTCGTTTATAATGCCATTTTCAGTTTTGGGCGCACCGTAAACTACACCTAAGTATTCTCGTCTTGCGGTTTTTGCTTGGAGTTGGGCTTGGAGGCTGTGATAGGCAATATCAGTTTTAGCGATCGCGATCGCCCCTGTTGTATCTTTATCCAAGCGATGCACAATTCCCGGACGCTGGACACCACCAATTCCGGGGAGATTAGGACAATGAGCCAGCAAAGCATTTACCAAAGTCCCATCAGGATGACCTGGTGCTGGATGGACGACTAAACCAGCAGGTTTGTTAAGAATCAGTATATGGTCGTCTTCATAGAGAATATCTAGAGGAATATCTTCGGCTTGCACTTCCAGGGGTTGAACTTCTGGGATTTCTAAGGTAATGCGATCGCCTACTTTGACATTGATTTTTTTAGTTGTGCAGATTTGCTCATTCAGATGAACATTTCCCTGCTCAATTAATTGCTGGATGCGAGAACGAGATAAATTAGGTAATTTTTGTGAAAGGTAGCGGTCTAGGCGTTCACCGGAGGTGTGGGCGAAGCGATCGCCTGTGTCTTCAACTTGTAAATTAAATGCGGTCACAATTGTTCGGAATTAATTTCTCTTTCTTGCAGTAAAGCACGGAGAGCTTGCAAGTTGGTTAATTTTAACGAATTGCTGTGCTGGTTCACCAAGGGACTAATCAGACTAAAAACAGTATCCAATAATTTTCTAACTTCTTTCAAACTGTTATATATAATTCAATACTGAACGAAAATACTGCTTTTCTCTGTGTTATCAATATTGATGTAACATCCTAGTTGTTTGTTAGTTTATTAATCCAGTGAAAGCACGGTAAATCCTGTCAAAGTAGAGTTTCCGGGAAAAAGTATAGAAAATTGCGATTAATTTTTATTCACGTTTTCTTTACTTATTCATTATGATATTTACAATTTTTTCGAGTTTTTTTGCAAAAATTATAGTAACCTAAAAACTAGTAAGCAAATTATTTGCTATCTACCATTTAGCGGAAAAGAGCTATTTTGTTGCTATGAACCATATTTCTGAGATTTAGCTGTAAATCAGGGGTGTTGGCATTCAAAATAGTGCAGGGTGACTATTTATCACCACACAACACTAGACAACTTTTCATTACTGATCCAGTCAGAAACCCCATATCTAAAAGCGGAGGCTGGAAAAAGAGGCTAGGGAGCCAAGGAGATCATTCAGATGGGGATTCGACTCCACCTGAACAGGAACCACTTAGTAGAAGTGGGGGATTCAAACCCATGTTCCGCTACCCTCCACCAAAAGAGAAAGGGGTGATTTTCCCCTGCTACCTACCCCTGCTTCTTCGTTAAAATCGCCCGCACCACCCCCCGGTCTCATACCAGGATTTGATTCAACATGGAAGTTCTGGTGATCAGCTAACAGCCTTTGGTGAAAATTCACTTTCTTGTTGTGGAAGCGGTAATTTTGCTTAAACTACAATCTCAAACTTGTGTAAGATACTAATCTGAATATCTACTTAGTTAAGTATAATACATGATTTTCTAGCAAATTTAGCTGGAATGCTCATTTTATGGAATATTACTCTAAGTAACACGGACAGTAGCAACTATTTTGCTACTGATGGGCTAGAGCCAATGGTCTGTATGCACAACTTAAGTTACTGTTAAATGAGCCAAGTTAGCGCCATAACAAAACATCAAATTGGTTTTTGAAATCCTATTTTTCGGCAACCAGTTCGATTATTTTATTGCTTTCCAATCATTTCACTGGGTTTAGTCCGCCGAATTTACATTCGATGAACTATAGCTTAACAGATATTGGCAATTTAGGAGTCAGGGGTGAAGAGTATCTGTACTAACTCAAAGGTGACAGCTATATTTAGCTGAATACTACTTTGAACAATCTCGTTGTGAATTCCGAACCGGTGATTCACCAATTTTGACATTGGATGTTACTTATATCTCAAATCTGTGCCGATGAAGACACTTCCCATTAGTAGATATAGATTTTTCCAAAAACTTCAACCCATATCTCTCTTAAAAAAAATCACTAGCAAGACTGTTAATGGTTGTTTACAAGTATTTAGCACCTCTGGCTCTTGGTCAATATATATAGAAGAGGGTAAGTTGATTTATGCCTGCTACTCTGAGAGAATGTTCGAGCCGCTTTACCGAAACCTGAAAAGCTTAAGCCAACAAATCTCAACTCTTCCTCACGGAATCGATGAGCAGTTACAGGCAATTTTTGAAAATGGTATTGAAGATCAAGCTATACCGAATCCGGATTATCTGGCTATTTGTTGGCTAGTCAGCCAAAAATACATTAGCCCTGCTCAAGCAGCAATGCTCATAGAGCGATTAGCCCTAGAAGTCTTAGAGACCTTCTTGAATTTAGAAGAAGGAAGTTATGAATTTGTTCCGGAAAGTTTTCTAGATGATATGCCAAAGTACTGTCATCTAAATATCCGTTTATTAGTCGAACAGTATCACAAGGGTAGCCGTGGGGAGAACTACGCTGAGACATCACCCGTTTATTCAGCACAGTCTTCGCCTGTTGTGCGGTTAAATCAGCCATTACCTCAAATGCAACCTGCACCAAAATCTCCTAGAGTTAGTGAAGGTCATAAAACAACACACTCTAACGCTGCATCAACTCACAATATTCATAATATTTATAATAGCGGTCAGAGAACAACACCACCTGCTGATAAAAAACTCTACAAAATACTCTGTATTGATGACAGCCCTACTGTACTAACCACTATTAAAAATTACCTAGATGAGCAAATATTTTCTGTAACTACACTTACAGATTCCGTGAATGCTTTAATGCAAATTGTTCGTACCAAACCGGACATAATTTTATTAGACGTGGAAATGCCTAATTTAGATGGGTATGAACTATGTTCGTTGTTACGTAAGCACTCGTCTTTTAGAAATACGCCTGTAATTATGGTGACAGGTAAAACAGGTCTATTCGATAGAGCTAGAGCAAAGCTGGTTAGAGCTTCAGGCTTTTTAGCTAAACCTTTTATACAAGGAGATTTATTGAAAATAATTTTTCAACACATCAGCTAAGGGATTTCCAAATAAAAAAATACTCAATCACCTAACGCAAAAAACCTCTCAAAGTCTCATAACTCTGTGTCCTCTGTGTGTCTGTGGTATGCGTTACGCGAAAGTTTATTTGGATAATTTATTTTTTGGAAGTCCCTAATTGGCTGAAAAACAGCATAAATTCTGTTTTGAGTGCTGATTTATAATCAATGAATGCAAATCTGAACGGCGGTTATTTCATCTGAAATTTGCTCATTCTGGAGGATGTAAGCCCCAGCCATATTCGGTACAACTGAGACAACAGGCTGTTAATATGGTGCTTAACAATGACAGAGACATCCAAACCAGAAATAGAGGTAAAAAAATCAGATAATTCAGATCATAAATCTGTATGCGAGGCTGTGGGTGAGGTAGGAGAAGCAATTACCCATACTGCCGCCGAAGCTGGCAAAATAGTTTTAGATACATCCATTGGGGCGGGCGCAGTCGCTGCAAAGGAAACATATAAATTAATTGAAAAAGGTACTCAAACCACTGGTGATGTAGTTAGCAACATCAGCGAAAATTGGTTTGTGAGAAAACTAACTGGGGTATTAAATCTGAATTGGTTGATTAGCCCTAGTGAAAGTGTCAATTTGGAAAAAGCTGAAGCATCTGTAAATAAGCTTAAGCAAAAGTATCCTGATGAATCACCCAGTCAAATCGCCCACAGGATTATGGTTGATAAAGCCAGAAAAGCCGGGGGGATTGGTCTGGTTAGTAGCATTTTACCAGGAGTGGCGGCGGCGTTGTTAGCTATTGATTTGGCTGCAACCACTAAATTACAGTCAGAAATGATTTATGAAATTGCTGCGGTTTATGGTTTAGATTTAAAAGATCCCGCCCGGAAGGGTGAAGTTTTGGGAATTTTTGGCTTGGGTTTGGGTGGTGGTCGCCTTTTAAGATTGGGTGGTTTAGGTTTGCTGCGAAATGTGCCTTTTGCCGGTGCGGCGATCGCCACTAGCTCCAATGCCACAATGATCTATTCTTTAGGATATGCAGCTTGTCGATTTTATGAAGCCAAGCTAGATGAATCCACGTCTCTGACTTCCCCAGAAACTTTATCCACCTTACAGGCTGAAAGTCAAGAGTATCTGGAAACTGCTTTGGCGCAAGAAGCCATCATGGATCAGATTTTAGTGCAAATGATCCTTGCCAGTTATCCTCAGAAGACTTGGGAAGAAATTTTGCCAGAATTAAAAGCTGCTAATTTGAGTGATGAATCGTTGCAAGAGATTGCTCAAAACATCAAATCACCCCAGCCTTTAGATCAGCTATTAAAACAACTCAACCCTGATTTTGCCATTGCTTTAGTAGCTAGATGTCAAGAAATTGCCCAAGCAAATCCTGATTTGGCGAGTCCTTTATTATCTCAGTGTGAAAAAATTTCCCAACTTAAGGGTATAGAAAACTCGTAAATTAATAATATGAGCGAGTTCTTCTAGAGGTTTGAGGAAATTGTGCAATGGAGAAGCTAGAAAATTATCGTTCCTGCATCCAAACTCTTTTAGAAAAACATAGTCAGTATAAATCCCAAGAAGAAGATGTGGAAAACGAGCTATTTTTTGACTCAGTGCGAGATCATTACCAACTCATGCGAGTGGGTTGGAAAGGGTTAAAGCGTGTATATCACACCATCCTGCACTTTGATATTAAAGACGGCAAAATCTGGCTTCAACAGAACACAACTGATATTGATGTCGGTCAAGAACTATTAGACATGGGCATTCCTAAAGAAGATATAGTTTTAGGGCTGCATCCTCCATACAAACGTCCCTACACAGGGTATGGCGTTGCTTAATAGAGACTTCACCAAAGAAAAAAGAATTTTAAGTAATACTGGTAAAAGTAGGAAAATTTAGATAAATTCACAAAATGAAAATTCAACCTAGTAACACGCCTCTGCTAGAGTGGGTAGGCGATAGTTTGGCAATTGGATTATTTGAAGATGCAGTAGAGTTAACTGGTGAACTGGCAAAATTAGATGAGCAGTTTAGCGGCGTTTTAAAAGAACTGATTGCTGAGGAAGAATTTACCGCCAAAGCCTACAGCACCATTTTCACCCGTGTCAGTGCTGGTAGCCCGATCCGTAAAATAATTTTAGTCGGTTTGGGGAAACCAGAAGCTTTAAAACTAGAAACCCTCAGACGTGCTGCTGCTGCTGTGGCTAGGGTGGCAAAAAAGCAGAAAAGCAAAAACCTGGGTTTGAGTTTGCCATTGTGGGATAACAAGCCTGCGGAAACTGCTCAAGCGATCGCCGAAGGTATACAATTAGCTCTTTATCAAGATATTCGTTTTAAGTCTGAGCCAGAAGATAAAGGCGCAAAAATTGAAACCGTAGATTTACTGGGATTAGCTGGACAAGAAGCAGCCATTACCCGCGCCAATCAAATCGTTTCTGGGGTAAATTTAGCGAGGGAATTGGTAGCAGCACCAGCTAATGAAGTTACACCGATTACCTTAGCAGAAACAGCCCAGGCGATCGCCACTGAACACGGCATTGACATCCAAATTTTAGAACGAGAAGACTGCGAAAAGCTTGGTATGGGAGCTTTTTTAGGAGTTGCCCAAGCCTCAGATTTACCGCCAAAATTCATTCACCTCACTTACAAACCCCAAGGCACACCCAGACGCAAACTAGCAATTATTGGTAAAGGTTTAACCTTCGATTCCGGCGGACTGAATATTAAAGGTGCTGGTAGCGGCATCGAAACCATGAAAATGGATATGGGTGGTGCTGGTGCTACCTTGGGAGCAGCAAAAGCCATTGCCCAAATCAAGCCAGATGTAGAAGTTCACTTCATTTCAGCCGCCACAGAAAACATGATTAGCGGTCGCGCCATGCACCCTGGCGACATCCTCAAAGCATCAAACGGCAAAACAATAGAAGTGAATAACACCGATGCTGAAGGGCGTTTAACCTTAGCTGATGCCTTGGTGTATGCAGACAAATTGGGAGTAGATGCGGTCATTGATTTAGCCACCCTCACAGGTGCTTGCGTTGTGGCTTTAGGTGAAGATATTGCGGGCTTATTTACTCCTGATGATGCTGTAGCTTCCCAACTAGAAGAAGCTGCCCAAAACGCCGGCGAAAAGCTGTGGCGGATGCCAATGGAAGACAAATATTTTGAAGGGCTGAAATCGGGAATTGCGGACATGAAAAATACCGGGCCACGTTATGGTGGTTCGATTACTGCTGCCCTTTTCCTGAAGCAGTTCATTAAAGACACCCCTTGGGCGCACTTAGACGTTGCTGGCCCAGTGTGGACAGATAAAGAAAACGGCTACAACAGCCCAGGTGCTACAGGCTATGGTGTGCGAACCTTAGTTCATTGGGTATTAGGACAGTAAAGATTAGGGATTAAGGCGCAAGCAAGGTGTAGGGGCGGGTTCAGTAATATCCTCGTTCATTGTGAATGATATCTGTAAACCCGCCCGTACCAAGCCAATCGCCTGTAGGGGCGGGTTCAGTAATATCCTCGTTCGTTGTGAATGATATCTGTAAACCCGCCCGTACCAAGCCAATCCCCAACAGGTGATTTTTGTTATAAAATGTGTTTCAATAGTGACAATAGTAATACGGTAGTCAGAAACTTCCGGTTTTTAAGTAAAGCCATCTGGTAAAATTTGTAAGGTTTCTAGTAGCTCTAAGCAATGGGATCGACTGGTGTACGGATAGCAATTGACGCAATGGGAGGGGATCATGCACCCGGTGAAATCGTTGCTGGCGCAATACGCGCAAGTGAAGAATTGGGTGTAAAAGTCTTGTTAGTTGGTGATCCCCAGCAAATTGCAGCTGCCTTGCCCCCAAAAACTAATTTGGAGCGGGTAGAGATCGTTCCTGCGGAGGAAGCGATCACAATGGATGAGGAGCCTTTGAATGCAGTCAGACGCAAACGCAAGGCTTCTATTAATGTGGCGATGGATTTAGTCAAGCAGCAAAAGGCAGATGCCGTGTTTTCTGCGGGACACTCTGGGGCAGCTATGGCAGCAGCTTTGCTTCGTCTCGGCAGATTGCCAGGAATTGACCGCCCAGCTATTGGCACGGTTTTTCCTACAATTAAAGCTGGTAAACCAGTACTGATACTTGATGTTGGTGCTAATGTAGACAGCCGCCCTAAGTTTTTAGAGCAGTTTGCTGTCATGGGATCAACTTATAGCCAATATGTATTGGGTGTTGCCAAGCCTGAAGTCGGTTTGTTGAATATTGGTGAAGAAGAGACAAAGGGCAATGAAGTCGCACTGCGCGCCCACCAACTACTCAAGGAAAATTCCCAAATTAATTTTATTGGTAACGCTGAAGGGCGTGATGTCCTTTCGGGTAACTTTGATGTGATTGTCTGCGATGGCTTTGTGGGCAATGTGTTATTAAAATTTGCCGAAGCAGTGGGTGAAGTGATTTTGCAAATCTTGCGGGAAGAATTACCTCAAGGATTGCACGGTCAAATTGGGACAGCAATTTTAAAACCTAACCTGAAGCGAGTTAAACAGCGCATGGATCACGCCGAACATGGTGGTGCTTTGCTTTTAGGGGTAGCCGGAGTCTGTTTTATTGGACACGGTAGCTCTCAAGCTCCTTCTATTTTTAATGCCATTCGCACGGCAAAGGAAGCTGTAGACAATCAGGTGCTGCGAAGACTTCAATCCCAATATGAAACTATAGAACAGGAAACCAGTTAGGCATTAGCCACAAAACTAGCGATCAATTGCTGGAAAAAGGTCATTGGTCAATAGCAAAGGACTAATGACTGATGACTAATGACTACAATGCTGATAGCTGGGGAGAATAGGAGTGGAAAAGTTAGGCATAGCAATTACAGGGAGCGGCTCGGCGGTACCAAAGACTCACCTCACTAACGAGGCGCTGACTGACCTGGTAGAAACTTCAGACGAGTGGATCACCACAAGAACGGGAATTCGTCAACGGTGTTTGGCGTTGCCATCGGAGTCTTTGAGTACCCTCGCTGCTGATGCTGGTAGTCAAGCGATCGCCTCTGCCGGAATTAAAGCCACAGACCTGGACTTGATTTTGCTGGCGACATCCACCCCTGATGATTTATTTGGCAGTGCGTGTCAAATTCAGGCGGCATTAGGAGCCACAAACGCAGTAGCCTTTGATTTGACAGCTGCTTGCTCTGGTTTTGTCTTTGGGCTAGTCACAGCTGCCCAATATATCAAAACAGGAGTTTACCAAAATGTACTCTTAATTGGGGCTGATATCCTCTCTCGCTGGGTAGATTGGCAAGACCGGCGGACTTGTGTTTTGTTTGGCGATGGTGCTGGGGCGGTAGTATTGCAAGCGAATCAAAGCGATCGCCTATTAGGATTTTCCTTAAAAAGCGATGGTACACAAAACCACTACCTGAATCTGGCTTATACCTCTTCTGCACAAGAATTGCTCCCAGACGTAAATATCACTAAAGGTCATTATCAGCCCATAACCATGAACGGCAAAGAAGTTTATCGCTTTGCTGTGCAGAAAGTCCCAGAAATTATTGATAAAGCCTTATTTCAAGCTAATATGACTGTTGACCAAATAGATTGGCTAGTATTACATCAAGCAAATCAACGGATTATTGATTCCGTTGCCCAACGCCTAAATATTCCTGAAAACAAAGTAATTAGCAACCTCGCTCATTACGGCAATACCTCCGCAGCCTCTATTCCTCTAGCCCTAGATGAAGCCGTGCGCTTAGGTAAAATCAAACCTAATGACATCATTGCTGCATCTGGCTTTGGTGCTGGACTTACTTGGGGAGCAGCCATCTTTAAATGGGGAAGATAATAAGCAGGGGGGCAGGGAGCAGATAAGAGGCAGGGGGGCAGGGAGCAGGGAGCAGGGGGGAGAAGACAGTAACTTCTCAATGACCAATGACTAAGGACAAATGACTAAGGACAAATGACTAAGGACAAATGACTAAAACTGCATGGGTGTTTCCCGGACAAGGTTCTCAAGCGCTGGGAATGGGAATTGACTTATTAGATATACCAAGTGCTAAAGATAAATTTGCCCAAGCTGAAGCGATTTTGGGCTGGTCTGTTACGGACTTATGTCAAAACGAAGAAGAAAAGTTATCGCAGACGCTCTACACACAGCCAAGTCTTTATGTGGTAGAAAGCATCTTGGCTGATATCCTCCGGGAACGGGGACATAAACCAGATGTAGTTGCAGGTCACAGTTTAGGTGAATATATTGCCCTTTACATTGCAGGTGCGTTTGAGTGGTCGGCTGGGTTACACCTAGTCAAGCGTCGTGCTGAACTCATGGATAGTGCCGCAGGTGGAATGATGGCGGCTTTGATGAACTTTGACCGTGAACAGTTAGAAGCAGTTTTGGCTCAGACACCAGATGCAGTTTTAGCCAATGATAACAGTCCGGGTCAGGTGGTGATCTCTGGTACTCCAGAAGCTGTACGAGAAGTTATGTCTCAAGTGAAAGTTAAACGTGCTATCCCCTTAAGAACTTCTGGAGCCTTTCACTCACCCTTTATGGCGGCGGCGGCAGCGGAGTTCCAAGATATTTTAGAATTAGTGGAATTTCAGCCCGTTTTTGTCCCAGTCATGTCTAATGTAGATCCAATGCCATCTACTGATACCAGCATTCTCAAGCAGCGCCTCAGCCAACAAATGACCGGTTCGGTACGTTGGCGAGAAATTTCTCTGCAATTACCAATAGATGGTATTGAGCAAGTAGTCGAAATTGGCCCTGGGAATGTGCTAACTAATTTAATTAAACGCACCACTCCTGATTTAACTTTAAAAAATGTCCGTAATGCGGCGGAATTGTCAGTTTAGATGATTGGGCCAGTTCATTCAAATGACTGACTAAAAGCGATCGCGATCGCTTATGCTAAATTTTAATCTTAGTTGAATTATCTTCCGTGACCAGAGAACGCGAACCTTTTATCAGTCTGGCACTATACCACGCTTTTAAGTGGTCAATTGTCAGCCCTATGCTTCATACTTACTTTCGGGGGCGAATTTATGGGGTGGAAAATGTCCCCAAATCAGGAAAACTAGTGGTAGTGAGTAATCATGCTAGTTACTTTGATCCGCCGATTGTCTCTAATTGTGTCCGTCGTCCAGTGGCGTACATGGCTAAGGAAGAGTTATTTGAAGTCCCAGTTTTGGCACAAGTAATTAAATTGTATGGTGCTTACCCGGTAAGTCGGGGGACTGCTGACCGCAATTCTATTCGCGCCGCCTTGGATTATCTAGATCATGGCTGGGCTGTGGGTGTTTTCTTAGAAGGTACTCGCACTCCAAATGGTAGAATTGCAGATCCTAAAAGAGGGGCTGCACTACTGGCGGCGAAGGCTAAAGCACCATTTTTGCCGGTGAGTTTATGGGGTTCTGAAATGATATTACAAAAAGGCTCGCCTATCCCCCGTGCTGTTCCCTTAACTATTCGGATTGGTAAATTAATTGATGCGCCCAGTTCTACTAATAAAGCAGAATTACAAGCTGTGACAGAACAGTGTGCTACAGCAATTAATCAGTTGCACGATTTAGGACGTTAAGAAATCTGGGTTTCAGGGGTGGTGATGCCTGCGGCGGGCAAAGCCATCGCCATTCATCCTTATAGACAAAACCAAAGTTTTGGTAAAATAGGACGTAGACGCATCAAGACGGGGAATTATGGCGGATTTAAGAGCAGAACTAACAGAAATTCTGGATGAGGCTGAGTGGGATTGGCTAATTCCTCATGTACAACGGGATGCAGTGATTGTGGTCGCACAGGATTTAGAGTTGCTAGATGTGGGAGTAGCGATCGCTAGTGATCAAGTTTCATCGGTACAACAGTGGATCGATCAGCAATTAATGGCTAAACCTTCAGAGACACAACTGGGAAATTGGAATAGCGATCGCACTAAGCGATTTCAGACCCTCATCATTCAACCCTATGTTCTAGTCAAAGAAATGGCCGCATAAGAAATTCAAACAGAAAATCTTTGTAGATTTGGGTGGAGTTTCATACCATTCAAATCTTCTTGATTTTTGATCCCCCATTCCCCATTTACTACTTGCGGTTATGGTCTGCACCAGTATAACCAGTAGCCACCCAAATTAAAGCTCTAGCACCATCACGGATAGATTTATCCACAGGTTCACGCATATTGTCTGAAGGTACTGGCACAGGTTTTAATTGAATACCCCGACTACCCAAAACTATCTCGCCAATCACACGGGCGCGGCGCATATGAAACTCCGAAGTAATTAAATAAACACTTTTAATACCTTGAGATTGCAACTCATCTACTAGTGTAGTAAAATTGGTAACAGTATCTACAGCTTCATAATCCAAGTATAATCGTTTGGGATCAACGCCAGCACTGGCAAAAACATTCTCCGTTGATTTAGGTGGACTACCACCAGAAATCCAAATTGGTAAACTTGGATGTTCACGGGCAAAATTGGCTGTAAATTTCTCTCGTTCTAAACGCGAGGTAGAACCACCCAAGACTAATACTGCTTGGGGTTGCAAATTTTCAATTTTCGATTCCTGGTATCCCAACCACATTAATAGAGGTAGGGCGAACACCATAAACCGAAACGGATGACCTGTAAATAATAGATTATTCTTCAAGACTCTACACTTTTGTCTGCTGAGGCCAGGATTTTCTATGAAAGAAGATAAACAATTATGTAGGGTAGCAGATTTTTTAAAAGTCTACCCAAATATGAACTGATATTTTTAATTAATACACAGTCAAATGTGTATTAACAGGATATATCGCAATTGATGCAATATCGTACACTGGATCGAAAAATTCATCAAATACTTCCGACCCCCTATTTAATCAAACATAGAATACGGGATGCTACACAACAGGGGGGATGACAGGAAACTCAAAACAAGGAGCAAGGCTAAAACCCTGTTACTTATAGACCCACCGAGGTTATGAAACTCAGCACTCCCGGAAGGGCGGGTTTACTCAGGATTTCGACGAACCACAGACTGGCTGCTTTAACCCGCCCCTACCCACTCAGCACTTTTAATTTTAAAGACGGGACTGGCCAGGCTCGAACCGGCGACCTAGCGCTTAGGAGGCGCTCGCTCTATCCATCTGAGCTACAGCCCCAACTACAAAGCTTATGCAAGCACATACTATGATAGCAGTAGTCTTAGCTAGATTGCCAAGAATTATCCCAAGAACCGCCACCTATTTCTAAACCACACAGATAACTGTGTGCTTTGAGGATTGTTTGAGATTTTCCGCCACTTAATTTTCGTAACTCCAAATCTAACTTTCCTTGCATGGTATCTCGACAACAGAATAACAAACCATCGGCTGTTGGCGCACGCAAGGGTGTACCAGGTAAATGGGTGGTTCCTGTTAATTCAATTTCATAATCTAAGTTTCTCGCTCGCATTTGCCATTTACCCCAGGGCTGAATATCCCATTCAACTTTGGCATTCCAGGGAACGAATTCATAAAACTTGCCTTGATAATGCAGGCCAATCATGGCTACAGATTCCATCCACCACAACACACCACGTTTACCACCGCCAGCTGTTAAAGCTAAATCGGGTTCATCATCAAAGCTATTACAGTTTAACCAAAACCATTTTTGCGGAAACGCCCCACCCCAATTCTTCTCTCCGTAGGCTGGCGCGTTGGTAAATTCATAGATTTTGCCATTCCAATCAATTGAACCACTGGCTAAACCGTGAGCCATTAAAATTTGCCATCCTGGTTCAAAAATCTGTAGAGATGATACCCAGCCGGCGGTTGATTGCTGAATACTATTTTGATTTCCCCAATAGTATATGGGCTGAATTTCGTATAGCCAACGGCAATAATTACCTGTAGCGGGATCGTGAATTTCTCCCTGATTTAAGGTAGCTGTAGCTTGATAGCCTTCTTGAACATGACTTTCAAACTCGTTCGGGAGGAGATATAAAGGTGGGGTGTTGAGGTCAGTTTTACCCCAATGACCTAATCCCAGCACATCTTGACTACCCCAGAATTTTTTGACATCAGGAAAGGTACGACATATATACTCATCGTTCGCCCCCAGGACTTGAGCTGCACCACCGCTATAAGGTTGATCCCCAATGGGATCTTCTATGGAGTACATGAAGGCGAAGGTTTGACCACAATCGGGCAGAGTTACGCGATAATACCAACCTTCAAAGAAGCGACGGCTACTACCATCCCAATGGTATCCACTATGAGGAGTTTGGGTTGACTGAAGAAAATTTAGGGGAATAGTTAACATATATCTATATAGTTGCCTGTTTCTTTCAGTATGAGCGATCGCCTGGATATTAATCATGCTTATGAGATTTTAGGACTGACACCGGGTGCATCACAAGAACAAGTGAAGCAAGCTTACCGTCAGTTGGTGAAGATTTGGCATCCTGATCGCTTTTTTGACTCCCAGCAAAAACAGGAAGCAGAGGAGAAAATTAAGGATATCAATATCGCTTACAACCAACTCAAGTCTCAACAGCTAAATTCTGCGAGTGCGCCCTCTGCTACGCCTACAAATACGTCAACAAATCAGGTACACATATCTGTTCAGCGCTGGGATGCACAAAGTTTTTATAACTGCGGCGTGGAAAATGCCAGTCAGGGAAAATATGAGGAAGCGATCGCCGATTTTACCAAAGCCATTCGCCTCAATCCTAACTATGTTGAAGCCTACAAATACCGAGGCTTCGTTTGTTCTCAACTGGGGTTTGAATATCGAGCCGCTTCAGATTTAAATAAAGCCGCATACTTAGAACAATATGGGAGCAATGAAACGCAGTATTCCAGATGGTCAAGGTCATCCAGACCTGTATTCAAGCGTAAATCCTTTTTATCAAGATGGTGTAAGAAAATTAAAAGATTATTGAGGATGAATAGGCGATCGCATTAGAATGTAATTTGCAATACTAGAATGTAAATAAATTTACTATGTATTTAGTATGAGCGATCGCCTGAACCCAATGATCCGATGATCAATCTGATGGTGTTACAGTGATAGAGTAAAGTAATCAAGAATTTTTCCTCATTAATGAATAATAATGATTGAAAGTCTATACCTTGATACAAGTATTATTGGTTATCTGACAATTAGACCAAGCACCAATCTAATTACTGCTTCAAATTCAGTAATTACACAAAATTGGTGGGATACTCGTCGGCAAAATTTTACTCTATATATCTCGGAAGTAGTTTTAGAAGAATTAGCCAGAGGAGATCAATAAATAGCTACTAAACGGCTGGATCTAATAAATGAATTACCATTATTAGCACTCAATGAAGCAGTGGAAGAATTAGCCCAACAATATCAGGTACAATACTAGCGAATACCATGCAATTTCCCTATCCAAAAATGTCCAAAATCAAAATAATTAATCAACGTCAAAATCATTATAGATTTGTCACTGATAGTTGGGTAAGGGTGTAGCACTGCTAAACCCCTACGATATCGGGTATAATATCCCATGAAATTAACATAATTACTCAATATAAAAATGCCCTATAACTCACAAATTCACCATCGCCGTTCTATCAGATTAAAAAATTATGATTATACCCAAGAAGGCGCATACTTTATAACCATTTGTACCAAAAATAAACAATGTATTTTCGGTGATATTAAACAAGGAGAAATGAAATTAAATTTATTAGGCACATTTGCCCGTGATTATTGGCAGGAAATACCCCAACATTTCCCCCATATAAAATTAGATGTATTTGTGATTATGCCAAATCATATTCATGGCATATTATTGATTTTTCCGAAAATCAAACCAGAAGAACAACCACGAAGTTTTGGTAAAATCATTCCCGGTTCAATTCCCTGTATAATTAGGTCTTATAAAAGTGCTATTACCAAAAAGATTAATCAAATTTGCAATGACAAAGGAATATCTTCTGTATGGCAAAGAAATTTTTATGAACATATTCATCAGAATGAAGAATCTTTAGAGGTGGTTAGAAATTATATTATTAATAATCCTGTAAATTGGGAAAATGATTCTGAAAATATTAATAAGGTTTATGATGGTGATACATTGTTATTAGATATACCTTTTTAGGATCAGGTTTGGTCTGTGGGTGTTGATAATTGTAGGGGTTTAGCAATGCTAAACCCCTACCACACGGTTATATTTACTATCAACATAGTCATTGTTCAAAGCCAGAAATTGGCTATTTTGGTGACAGCATACCATGATTAATTTGTACAGTCCGTAAGTCCTATTAACGTAATTACAGTAACTTCAGGTGGACAAAATAAACGTCCTGGGCGATAAGTTCCTAAGCCACGACTGACGTATAATTGATTGTTTGACACTTGATGAAAACCTTTTGCCCATTCCCAATATTTCACTACTTTTGAACAATCTCCTAATAATAATGGTTCCCAACGACGCAGTTTTTTAGGAAGTTGTTTCAGCAGCCTTTGATAATGAAAAATTGCAGGGCCAAATCCTGGTATGACAATATGACCTCCGTGGGTATGTCCAGATAGCTGCAAATCTACTCGCCACTTTCGCAAAATTTTAGCAGTGTCTGGGTTATGGGATAAAACAATGCGGGGTAGATCAGAATGGAGTAGATTCATCACCGATTCAGGGTTAAATTCCCTTGACCAATATTCAGCTAGTCCTACTATGGGTAAATCTTGTCCTAGCGGATAGGCTATTTCATTCCACAAGACATTAACACCTGTGCTAGTTAGGGCGTTGGTAATTTCTGTTTTGGAGTGCTTGTAATGTATGTCATGATTGCCGAGGACGGCATAAATCCCACAGCGACTCTGTAAGTTTTTTAACCGTAAAGCTAGTTCGTGAATTGGTGTAGGATCATCGGTTACATAGTCGCCAGTTAAGAGAATTAGATCGGGTTCAGCTTCGTTACTAGCAGCGATCGCTTGTGCTAAAAGTTCTTCAGAAATTCTAACACCATCATAGTGAAAATCTGTCAACTGTACTAGCTTTGTACCTTGTAAAGATTTTGGCAAGTCCGCAATCTTAACCGTTATTTCATCTACTCTTAAACGTCCCGTAAACAACCAGTGCATAGGGCAATAGAGACTCCTCAGACCAGTCTTTACAGCTTATCAAAAATTAAAATACATCTTGGTAAGTGCCAAAATTTCAGAGTAATTTATGCCCTTTGGAGGATAATTTCTGTAACTTCAGGGGGACAAAATAAACGTCCTGGTAAATAAGTCCCCAAACCACGATTCACATACAGCTGATTATTTCCTACTTGATGTAAACCTTGCGCCCATTCCCAATGGCGGATAATCAAGTAGTTTCTTTGCAGAAAGGGAAAGTAACGCTTTACTTTCATCGGTATATGTTGCAAAGCTTTTTTGTAGTAAAGCAACATAGGCCCCAGTCCGGGAATCACGATTTGTCCACCGTGTGTGTGACCAGATAATTGCAAATCTACTCGCCATGCTTGCAATAACTCCGCCGTATCAGGGTTGTGGGATAGAACAATCCGAGGGATCTCAGGGTCTAGTTGGTTCATGACGACTGTGGGATTAAATTCCAGTGAATAACGATCCGCTAGTCCGACTAATGGTAATTGTTTTCCGAAAGGATAGGCGATTTGATTCCAGAGGACGTTAACCCCAACGCTAGTTAGGGCGTTGGTAATTTCGCTTTTTGAGTGCTTGTAATAGATGTCGTGATTACCCAATATGGCATAAACACCAACCTGACTTTCCAGCTGTTTGAGTCGTAAAGCTAACTCATGAATGGGTTCGGCGCTTGTGGTTACATAGTCGCCAGTCAATAAAACTAAATCTGGTTTTAATTGGTTGCTAGTAGCGATCGCCTGTTCTAACATTTCTTCTGACAGTCGCAAACCATCATAATGAAAGTCTGACATTTGCACCAATTTCTTACCTTCTAAAGATATAGGCAAATCTGGAATTTTAACCGTTAATCTCTCTATACTCAACGGTCCAGATAACAACCAGTGCATAATGTCTTTAGTCAACTTCGATTATGGAGCTTACAGTTTAGCTAAAAAATCATCTGATCACCAAGATAATCACCGGACAATTCCTGACCATTGAATTTTTTTCTGTTGCTCCCGACGATAAGAAAAGAAATATTCTGGAGTTTGGTAAGTACAGTAAGGCGCGATCGCTATTTGTTCAGCACTAATACCCAAGCTTTCCAGTTGTAAAACATTGACTCGTCGCACATCCAATTTAACTTTTCCGGGTTCGGGATCTGCGAATAAAGGTGAATTTGGTAACTCATGCAAAGCAGCGATAATCTGCTGTTCCTCTGCATGATGTGTAATACTAGCACCCACTTCAGCCGCTACTTCCAGAGCAACTTGGTAAACTTCACCGGCGATCGCCGGTCCCATTGCAATCCGTAAATCATCGAGTTGACTACCTTGATTTTGCAGTCGAGCGATCGCCTGGGGAACAATCTTCGCCGCAGTTCCTCGCCAACCCGCGTGTAATGCTGCTACTTGTCTAGTTTTGACATCCCCAATTAATACAGGTGTACAATCGGCGCTAGCTACCCAAACAGCTTGTAAAGGGTGTTCGCTGATTAAACCATCACCCAAGACTAAACTATCTTCTGAGCCTAACTGCTGCTCAATTTCTTGTGGGGTGAGAACTATATTGCCATGTACCTGCTGCAAACGATAAGCTGATGCTTCTGAGTGCAGTGCTTTTGTCAAATCGTGAGGCGATCGCGGCCAAAACTGTTGAGTAAAGAAGCCGTGATGCCAATCTTGTAGAAGACTACTAGTAAGATAGGGTAGTCCTTGCCAATTGTGCCAGTGCCAGGTGTGCATCTTGAACCAAACCGAAACAGAAATCAAAATCAATCAATTAATGCTAACTTGAACAACGGGATTTCGGTTAACTGCTGTGGGATTTGATAGCCAACTCTTGGAAACTACACTGGAATCGGGACGTGGGCATACTTATATACCATCCTCCCTACATATTTTTGAAAGTGTTCCCTCAACTAATCAGACCCTGTGGGACTTGCTCAAACAAGGGGCTGATAAAAACTCTGTAGTCATTGCTACTCAGCAAACTTCTGGGAGAGGACAATGGGGCCGTCAGTGGATTTCTCCCACCGGGGGACTATACCTTTCGGTGGGTATTGTTCCTAAACTAGAAGCTAGTGATAGTTATCAACTCACCTTAGCCAGTGCTTGGGGAATTGCTGCGGGGTTGCGTCAGTGCGGCATAAGTGTAGGCATTAAATGGCCTAATGACTTAGTATTGCAGGGTCGCAAACTCGGCGGCATTTTGACGGAAACAAAAGTCCACAATGGACGGATCATACAAGCAGTGATTGGTGTTGGCATTAACTGGAGCAACCCAGTACCAGATACTGGCATCAATCTAGAATCCTGGCAAGCTTCCCAGCCTACTCAGGCTATCTCTTGTCTGGAAATGCTAACTTCCACAGTTTTACTGGGAATAGAATCCGGTATACAGTGTCTCTGCCTAGAAGGAGTAAATGTACTCTTGTCTCGATATTTAGATTTATTGACCAATATCGGTGATCAGGTATATATCAATAATCTTTTAGGAACTGTCATCGGCGTAACTTCACAGGGGAATCTTCATGTATCGTTTGAAACTTATGATCCAAATGAGATAAAAACACCAGAAATTTATGTTGAACCCGGTACAATCAGTCTGGGTTACAGCAAATCTTCTGTTTTATTTTAGGTTTGTTAAAAATTTCGCTCTTTGGGCAAGACAAACCACTGACATCATCTCTTGAGACTAATTTAAAACAACTGAGAGAAACAATGACGCAGCGCCATAAATCTGCCCCTCACCATTTAAACGACTCGTCCAGACGCAATCCTTACGGAAAACTTTTCCACATCTATGCATCTACGCTACCAGCACAAAGCTTTTTTTTGCTAAGTAGTGTTAGTTTCTTAGGTGGGGGTTTAGCAATTGCTCAGACAGAAACAGGTATAGATAATATTGTTCCCACTGTTGAAAGCTCTCAGCCAGCAGTAGTCATCCCAACTAATGTTAAAAAAGAGACTGTTTCTTCTGCACTCTCTCGACCACAACCGGAAGTTGCAGAACAGCAAGCGGATCTGAGACAGAGACTACGTAGTAGACAAGAGGTTTCCCCTCCAAAAACAAATGTGAGTCAGGACAAACCCAAAGTTGAGGTTTCTACTCCCAGAGCCAATGTCGCTCCGCAAAAACCTAAAGTTGAGGTTTCTACTCCCAGAGCCAATGTGAGTCAGGACAAACCTAAAGTTGAGGTTTCCACTCCCAGAGCCAATGTGAGTCAGGACAAACCTAAAGTTGAGGTTTCCACTCCCAGAGCCAATGTGAGTCAGGACAAACCCAAAATTGAGGTTTCTACTCCCAGAGCCAATGTGACTCAGGACAAACCTAAAACAGAAATAGCCCAACCTAGTACACTCCGCACCTTACCGGAAAAATTACCAGAAATTGCCCAACCAGCAAATGACTTAAACAGCACCACCAGTGCAACCACAGGCAAAACCACGGATTATAATAACGCCTACATTGATCCTAACAATTACAACACCAATACTAAGGCTACTTATCAAGCACCCAACTCCGTGGTGCTAACAGAACGCTCTAGTGGTTGTCAAACGGTATTACCTTCTGGACAAAGCATATCAATTGGTTGCGCTCAAGCACCCCAGGAAACTGGACGCAATCAGCGAGTAGCCAATTCTGATGGTAAAACAGCACCCAACTGGCTTCAAGCTAGCAAAAATAGTCAGGTAGCCAATGTTGCAGCAGCTCAACCAGTAGCTCGACCAGTAGCCACTAATAACAGCAACGACAGATGGAGTCCTAGTCAAACTGCATCTAGTGGTACTAGCAAAACTGCTTATCGCCCGAATCGGTTTATCCCTAACCCTAGCGATTTCGCTACCACATCAGGGAATACATCTCCCATCGCATCCAGTGGTGGAACTCTACCCCCACCAATGACAGCAGCGAATACTGCACCCCGACCCAGTACAGTAGCTTACGACTTCCAATTAGCATCAGTACTGCCACAAATTCCCTTCACTGGGAGACTCGCCTATGGTGGCGATGGGGGAATGAGATTTCCGCTTTCTATACCTGCTCGTATTAGTTCTGTATTTGGTTGGAGAACTCATCCCATTTCAGGCGATCGCCGCTTCCACGCCGGCACAGATTTAGCCGCGCCAACTGGTACACCAGTAGTAGCAGCCTCAGACGGTACAGTAGAAACTGCCAACTGGATGGGTGGTTATGGTTTAACCGTAACTGTTAACCATGCTTCTGCTCAACAAACCCTCTATGCTCATTTGTCTGAACTGTTTGTTCAACCTGGTCAAAGGGTAGAACAAGGAACCATTATTGGGCGAGTTGGCAGCACTGGTAACTCGACAGGGCCTCACCTACACTTTGAAGTCCGCCACCTCAAACCAGAAGGTTGGGTTGCTGTTGACTCAGGTGTACAATTACAAGTTGCCCTCAGTCAGATGGTACAAGCGTTGCAAACAGCTCGCATTACCCAAGAACCAGAAAGCTAGCTCTTGTAGAGACGCGATTTATCGCGTCTCCTCCCAATTACAAATACCCATGTTCTGCCAAAAACTCAGGTGTCAGCATATCGGGTTTTGAATGTTGTTTACCAGGGGAAAGAAATTTCTCGACATATTTGCCGAGAATATCCCCTTCTAAATTTACCCAACTGCCTGAGACAAGATAACGGAGATTTGTATCATCATAAGTGAGGGGAATGACTGCGACTGTGAACTGAGACAATTCCGGCTCATATTCAGCTACTGTTAGACTGATACCATTCACAGCAATGCTACCTTTGGGGACAATATACCGCGCGATCGCTTCGGGTGCAGTAAAAGTCATTTCCCAAGAACTAGCCGTTTGTGCGGCTGTTACCAATTGACCGATACCATCTACATGACCCATGACAAAGTGACCGCCGACTTTACCCCCCACCCGCAGCGAAGCTTCTAAATTGACGTATCCCTGCTGTGTTTGCTCTTCTCCCAGAGTCGTGCGGCGTAGAGTCTCCGGTGAAGCAGTGGCGATAAAGCCATTGTTTAAAATTTTTTCTACTGTTAAGCAAACTCCATCAACAGCAACGCTGTCGCCGTAAGCCAAATCCTGCATAATGACAGCAGAGGACTGACTTACAAAGGTAATGTGCCACGAATCGCCCTCCACGGGTTTCATCGTTCCTAATGCTTGGATTAATCCTGTAAACACGGCTTTTTTCTCAAACTAATTCTATTTATTGCCTAATTTTGCGAAAAATCCACTGTAATTCTGACATTAATGCCGAACAGATTAAGTATAATTTCTAACTGTTCCTATTATAAAGTTATTAACACATTCGCATCCTTCACAAGGCATACTTGGTTAATAAGGTTATTGTCTAGGTAGACCACTTTGACTTACTCTGGTTTTCACAACCAGTTCGGAGTTTAATAGAAGCAATTATAGAGAACAATGCTTATGTTTATTCCCGCCCCTAAGTTACCCAACAAAACAGTATTATTTGTTACAGAGCGCCCAATCATTAACAGGATTGTAGAGGCTTAGGCAATGATTGAAATGAGAGTAGCTGGCATAGCATTAGATGCCATAACCCGCAGTCCGATTGTACTTTTAAAAGATGCCTCAGATCGGAGAGCTTTACCAATTTATATTGGACAGGAACAAGCGAAGGCAATTATGGGCGCGCTAGAAAATCAAAAGCCTCCCAGACCACTAACACACGACTTAATTGTGAATCTTTTAGAGTCATGTTCCATGATTCTAGAAAAGGTAATTATTCACTCCTTACAAAAGGATACATTTTATGCAGCTTTAATTGTCCAGCAAGGCGAAATCAAAAAAGAAATTGATGCGCGTCCTAGCGATGCGATCGCTGTTGCTCTCCGTACAAACGCCCCGATCTGGGTTATGGAAGAAGTGGTTTCCGATGCTTCAATTCCCGTTGATCGCGACGCTGATGAAGCCGAACAGCAAGCCTTCCGTGAATTTATCTCCAATCTTCGCCCCGAAGATTTGATCAAAGGCTTTGGAAATGGTGACAGCTAGATGAGTCAGAGGGGCAGGGGAGCAACGCGATTTTGTGAGGTGCAAAAAATTTGTAATATAAGTTACCTGGGTATTGAGCGATCGCTACCTAGAAAAGGTAAAAATAGGGAACTTCGACCAGGGTTTATTAGGAATCAGCCCTGGTAATTGAGATATAAAATTCGATCTCACATTTTCGCGTTGCTCCCGAGGGGCAGGGTGCAGGGTGCAGGGGGGAATATACTTGGACTAGCAACATCCTACGCCCTCTCTTCTTATTACTCAATACTCCTGTACGGGCGGGTTCACTAAGGATTTCGACGACTCACAGACTCACTGCTTAAACCCGCCCCTACCCACTCAGCACTGTTAATGGAATACCGACGCTTTGGCAAAACTAACCTACACCTTGCGGTTTTTTCTCTGGGAACAATGCGCTATTTGGCTGATGTCGAAAATGCACAGCAGACAATAGCCGCAGCTTTAGCACAGGGAGTAAATCATCTCGAAACAGCCAGAGGTTATGGCAAAAGTGAGGAGTATCTGGGTGCAGCTATCAAAAGCGGATTATCATTACCCCGTTCCCAGGTTTATATCACCAGCAAAATTCCGCCTACAGTTGATGCTGATAGTATGCGTAGGTGCATCGATGAATCCCTAGAACGATTAAATCTAGATTATCTAGATTGTTTAGGTATTCATGGCTTAAATACTTGGGAGCATCTCCAGTGGGTGCAAGACAATAATGGCTGCATGAAAGCCGTCCAGGAAGCTGTTGATGACGGTCGAGTGCGACACGTTGGCTTTTCCACCCACGCTTCATTAGATATAATTCTCGCAGCGATTAATACAGATTTATTTGAATTTGTCAATCTGCATTATTACTATTTTTTCCAACGTCATGCCCCAGCAATTCAGCTAGCTGCTGAAAAAGACATGGGTATTTTTATCATTTCTCCAGCTGATAAGGGAGGCCGCCTCTACACGCCACCCCAAACATTAATAGACCTGTGTCAGCCTTATTCACCTTTAGAATTAAATTATCGATTTTTACTCCGTGACCATCGGATTACTACTTTGAGTGTGGGTGCAGCCAACCCAGATGAATTAATAGAACCTTTACAGTTTTCTGATAGTATTCATGAATTAACACCTTCAGAAAAATTAGCTTTTCAAAACTTAGAAGAACAGCAAAAAACTGCTTTGAAAACTGACAAATGTAGTCAGTGTTATGCCTGTTTACCTTGTCCAGAAAATATCAATATTCCCGAAGTATTGCGGTTACGAAATCTCGCTATAGCTTATGAAATGACGGACTATGGAAAGTATCGTTATGGAATGTTTGAAAATGCTGGTCATTGGTTCCCTGGAATGAAAGCAAACCGTTGTACAGAATGCGGTGAATGTTTACCTCGATGTCCCGAAAATTTAGATATTCCCGCTTTGTTAGCAGATACTCACGAAAAGTTAGGCGGGAAAAATAGAAGAAGATTGTGGGAATAATTCGTAATTCGTAGTTCGTAGTGCCTCTTTCAGAGGAACTTCGCTAACGTAATTCGTAGTTAAGATGATTGTCCTTAACACGTTAGAATATTTATAGACATCGCTACAGGAAAAAACTATGCAAGTAACACAACAGCGATATTATACGCCAGAGGAATACTTAGCCTTAGAAGAGGCTGCTGATTATAAAAGCGAATATATTGACGGGGAAATAATTCCAATGGCAGGTGGAACAATAGATCATAACCGAATCTCTGGCAATCTGTACGCGGCATTAAATTTTGCTTTCAGACAGCAGAATTATGAGGCTTTCGCAGGTGATTTGCGTCTGTGGATACCACAAAAGCGTATCTATACTTATCCAGATGTGATGATTCTGGCGGATGAACCGGAATTTTTCAATAACCGTCGGGATATAATTGTCAATCCACAGGTGATTATTGAGGTTTTATCAAAATCGACTAAAGGCTATGACCGTGAGAATAAATTTGAGGCTTATCGAACTATTTCTACGTTTCAGGAATATTTACTAATTGACCAAACTCGGATTCGTGTAGAGCAATTTTCTAAGACTGGGAAAAAGCAATGGTCGCTGCGTGAGTATGATGAAGAAGATCAGGCGATCGCACTCAATACTATACCCTTTGAGATTTCCCTACAAGATTTATACAACAAAGTTAAATTTGAGCTTTTAGAGTCCGCTGTTGAAGAATGCAGTTGAAGCAGGTGCTTGTTTTGCTAAAGTGAGAAGTATCACAACTGCTTGTACTAATACCAGTCATTAGCTCTTTGTTGTTTTTGGCTAAATAAAATTATGTTAAAGAGCGTAAAAATAGAGAATTTTCGAGGTTTCAAATCTTTCGAGCTTCAGCAGCTAGGTAGAATTAATCTGCTCGTGGGTAAAAATAACAGTGGCAAAACATCTCTATTAGAAGCTATTCAACTTTTATGCTCACGGACTAATCTTGAGCCACTCGGTGAAATAATGATAAACCGAGGTGAGTATATTTGGAATGATAATCTAAGAGGAGAACGTGAACTTAATATCTGTCACTTATTTCATGATCATGAATTTCAAGTAGATGGTACATTTTCAATTTCAGGAATAAGCGATGGGCAAAGCCCCACCAGAGGCGATAGCGTTCGCGGAGCGTGTGCTTTGCACTCAGCGCTGCTGCAAGCAGATCGCATCCTATTTATATATTAAAAATGATAAAAAAGGGGTAGACGTTGAAAAACCACTAATGAGTAGCACCAAAATTCACTTAGTTGTTGGCATTCATAACGTTACCCTCACAGTGTTTTATACTGAAAAAGATGATTCTTGGCAATTCCGATTGCTGAGTCCTGGTGGTGCAGTGTTTGGTGAGCGCAAGCTTTACTACTCGCCCGAAGCCGCCGAAAAAGCAGCGAGAGAGTGGATGAGAGAAGGCAATTAAAGGCACAAAATCAATTTTTTGTCTCAGCCAGTCCTTCTAAATGAAAAGCCAGATTCTTCAGCGCCATGTCAATTTCAGAACTGTAAGGAATGCTGCGCCATCTTGGAGTTGTGGCGTTGTCCATTGCAGTTGTTTCCAGATATTCAGCAACAACCATTAATTTTTCGGGATCTGTTGCGGCTGTGGCTAAATTTTCTAAAAATTCTTGAGATGTCATGGATTTTCTACAACTAGGTAACAGTATGAAAATTTCATTGCTGCTACGATAATAACTACTGCATCTCAATCAGTCTGTTCATCAGACTCATGTTTTACACAGCTATTTTTTGGTAAACCCCAGCCCTATAGATTAAAGTAAATTAAATTATTACTCGTTCCTAAATTTTCATTACCTTAAACCCAATGCCCCTGAGATTTTCTCAAGACATTAAGTTACTCCTGCAACGCCTAGCCGAAAACCCACTGACTCTAGGTGATATTATCTCAGAAACTTCTGAA
Source organism: Anabaena sp. CCY 0017 (assembly GCF_963920885.1). NCBI lineage: Bacteria > Bacillati > Cyanobacteriota > Cyanophyceae > Nostocales > Nostocaceae > Anabaena > Anabaena sp. CCY 0017. The sequence goes on from NZ_CAWUDG010000002.1 coordinate 377,274, forward strand.
CGCGGCTTTAGCTTCGTGATTGCATTATTAGTCTTACCATTTTTGTTCCCGACACCACCAGGCTTAAGCACCCCTCTTGGTATTGCTTGTTTGTTGATGTCAGCGCAGATGGCTTTAGGAAGACGTAGACCTTGGTTGCCGCAAAAAGTTGCTACCATACAATTTCCTCATTGGTTTGCCAAACAACTATTACAAAATTTACAACGAGTTACTAAGTTTCTAGAAAAATTCTCCCGTCCACGTTTTGAAAAACTTGCTGACAATCACATGACTTGGCGTATCAATGGGATATGTCTGACTTGGTTAGCAATGTTACTCATGTCGCCATATCCTCCTTTCTCCAATCCTATCCCTGCTGTGGGAATGTTAATCCTAGCAATTGCTACCATTGAATCTGATGGTATATTGATGGCACTGGGATATATCGCCACCATTTTGAATACTTTGTTTTTTGGTTTTGCTGTCTATATTTTGTATTCAGGTGCTACTTATTTACTACCTAGTATTTTTCAATAAACTCTAGTATTAGTCTGATAATAAATTATCTGTGTATCTATTTAATAATCAATAAGATCATTTTATTACTTAAATTCTGAATGAAAAGCAATATCTCACAAAATCCCGAATTTTCTCCTCAAAATGTTGAACCACTTCATCATGATTGGGATAGTCACCTGTATGAAGATAAACACGCCTTTGTTTGGCAATATGGTGAAGAATTGCTGAAATTGCTCAATCCCAAGCCAGGAGAATCTATTTTGGATCTGGGCTGTGGTACGGGACAACTCACTGAGAAAATTTCCTTGGCTGCTGCTGAAGTCATAGGAATCGATAGCGCCCCCGCAATGATTGAGAAAGCCAGAGAAAACTATCCTCATCTATTATTTGATGTCGCTGATGCTAGAAATTTTCAAGTAGACCAGCCATTAGATGCGGTGTTTTCTAACGCGACTTTGCATTGGGTGAAAGAACCAGAAAAAGCGATCGCCTGTGTGCATCAAGCACTGAAACCAGGAGGGCGCTTTGTGGCTGAGTTCGGTGGTAAGGGAAATGTGCAGGCGATCGCTCAAGCTTTGTCCAAGGCTTTGGAATCCCTTGGAATTACAGACATAAAAACACGGAATCCTTGGTATTTTCCCAGTATTGGCGAATACGCTACACTCTTAGAACAGCAAGGTTTTGAAGTTACTTATGCCATCCTGTTCACCCGTCCCACTCCCCTAACAGACAAACAAGCAGGAATGGCAAATTGGATTAAAATGTTCGCCAGCAATTTTCTTGTAGGATTAACTCCTGACCAGCAAGCACAAGTCATTCATCAGGTAGAGCAGGCACTTGCACAAAAAATGTATTCTGATGGTAGCTGGATAGCTGACTACAAAAGACTACGGTTTTTTGCTATTAAAGCTGAGAAACACCAACAGCAATTATTTAGTCCTAAACCATAAGCGAATAGAAAATTGTTCGCAAATAAAAAATGGTCTGCGTTTATGTTTATACACAAAATATCTAGTCGTAAGGCATCACTTCCTTTACTGCTAACGATTTTTCTGCTCCCAGTATTAGCGTCCCTAGCAGAAGCCGCCTCAGTGCCATCGCCTTCAGACGCGCCTTTAGAACTTGCCTTATTAACCCAACCCAATGGTGCTGTAATGACAGCCGATACAATTAACCCAGAAGGATTAACTACACCTAGTTTATGGTGGGCAAAAGAAAATTCCGAGAACAAACTGTTAGATAATTGGATAGCATATCCCACCAACGAAGAAGAACCCGCCAGAGTAGACCTGATAGTTAATCAACAAATTTGGAACTTGCTAGACTATCTAGAACGCTACGACTTTGTAAATCGCTTAGGTAGCAGTGCCAGAAAGGACGGTTATAACGTTCGAGTCTTCAATTATCAACAGAACCTTTTGGCAACTTATACCTGTAATTTTGTCACAAGTCCCACATCATGCCGTATCCAGATGAATAATCAAAATAGGTTAAGGTTGTTGCGCTCTCTCTAGAAACAAGCAAAACTTATCTAATCTTGCTTAATTTTGGCGAACAAAGATTCATACTGCTTCATGGCTGATGGAGGTAAAGCGAGCAAAAATTCACTTTTGGCGAAAACTTCCCGATTACTTTGTAATAAGCTTCTAAATGGTTCCTGAAGATCAGATGGAGAAATATCAGGAAAAATTGGCGAATTACTTCTAGTTAGCACAGAAATCTTTTTAGCGGTGTCTGGTTCCCAACAAAAATCCATCCACTGTGATGAGAATGTGTCTGTTTTCACTCCTGTGGGACGTACCCATAAGTCTGCCCAAATTGCTGTTCCTGATTTCGGCACAACTGCGGCCAATTGGGGATAACGCGTCAAAATGGGTATGATGTCGCTTGACCAACCCACGGCTATCCAAGTATCTCCAATAATTAGCGGTTCTAGGTAGTTACGGGAACTGTACAACCTTACCTGTTGGTTGAATGCTCGTAGTTCATTTTCTAAGTTCGTTATGGTGTCGAGATTTTCTGTATTGTAGGATTCTCCCAGCTTTTTCAAAACCAGACCGATAACTTCTCTAGATTGATTAACTATAGAAATTCGCCCCTGCAATCCATCTCGCCACAAATCACTCCAATCCTCCGGTGTCCATCCCAAATTCTGGAACTTTTGACGATTATAAAGAATTACAGTACTACCCCAACGGTAAGGAGCCGCCCAAACATTGCCTTGAGTATCCAAATTACCTTGATTATCCCGCTTGACCAGTTGCTGCCACCTTTGATCTAAAGCAGACCACTGTTTTAACTGTTTGACTTCTGCCTCATCTAGTGGTTGAATGAGTTTCTGTTCAATAGCTGCTTTAAGCCAGTAATCTCCTAGTGTCACTAAGTCAGATGCAACTGTTGATGGGGATTCCCTAAATGGTATAAAACGAGTCCAAAATGGTTCTTCTGTGGGCTTTGATTTATCTTGCCAACCTTGCAATTGTTTAAATAAATCTTGTATTTGCTCGACTGGAGAAAAATTTAACTGTACCTGTTGCTCTAAACTTCGGCGAAACTGGCGAACTATCTGACTGGGGATAGAACCTTTTAATAACTGGATATTAAGTTTCGTTTGGTTGCTGTCGCCACAACCAACTAGCAGCTGCGAAAGCGCTAGTCCACCTGCACCCAATAAAAAAGACCGTCGATTTATCGATTTTTGATTTGGAATTTGGGAATTTTGCGTAGGCATAAATTAAATAAATAGATAAAATTATAGCTTCAGTGCTTATTAAACCTTATTTTCGGAATTATCAGGACAAAACTGCACACTTTAAGGACTTCAAAGAAGTATGGTAAAAGTAACTACTAATGATTTTAATTTTATCAACAAGCATCATCAATAATACTGATAAAAACCATCGACATTTTTTATATATAAATACTTCACTGATTATATCGCGACATAATTTTTGAAAAATTAAATAATTCAGAAGTATAGCTAATGTCACCTATAAATTGCGTAACATAAAGAAAATATACGGACGAGGGTATTGAATGGAGCCATTACAAACACAGATTTTGACTTTGAGTGATAAACTTGATGCCCTCTGCCAGGTAATTGAGCAACTTGATGATAAAGTCGCTCAAGCTTTCTCAGAATGTTCTGTCGCAAATAAACAAGCCAAGAATAATGTGGAAAATAGTGATGTCGTCCGCTACCAGTTAAAAAAACATATTAGTTTAAATCCAGAAATGGAACACAAGGATGTATTGACAGATGGTATGTCTTTAGATATGAATCGGCAAGGTAGCGAGCAGAACTTAACACCAGAAATTCAAATACAACGACTAACAGCCCAATTAACCGCAGCTTACAATCGCATTGCGGCTTTAGAAGAACAATTAATGAAAGTTAGAATGCATTAAATTATTTGTATTTAGAATAAAATTATGGCGGCTTAATTCTTGACATATAGCAATTCTCGACTGGTTTCCGTATTGAAAAATGTTGTTTATAAACAGTCTTTAAGCTGATCTAGTTGAGCTTCAATGGCAGTTAAAAGTTGATTTTGCTGCCAATTTTGGCTCAGAGAAGCCGCTATGCAAGCAGATCCTGCCCCTACACCTTCTTTGACAAAGCCTTGCTCATAAGCTTGGAGTTGGGGATGACGAGAGTTTGTAAAACTTAACTGAGTAGCTAGTAGGGGAGGGATTGTTTTACCTAAGCTGAGGGCTAAGTCAACAGTGCCACCAGTGGGATCTTCTGCTACCCAACGGGTTGTACCTACGACTACTGCTGTTGGTTGCCAAGATAAATCATAAGTATCAGCGATCGCACTCATTAAAGCATAAACCGCCAGCATTTGTGTACCACCCGCCAGCATAACACCACAACTGCGACTAGCTGCGATCGCCATTCCCGCCACCACCACCTGCATCGGATCACCTACCGCCGCCACAAGTTCTAAGGGGTCTAAAAATTCGCCCCTTCCAGATTCCCTCATTCTCTTCAGTCCAGCTTGTACCACCTCCCACTTTTGTGTATGATTACAAACCGGATGGCTACTGTTGACTTTTCCCACTGCATCTATACCCACACCAGTGAGAATCGCCAGGGCGGTAGTTGTACCTCCCACAACGCACTCACCTAAAATTACATATCCTTCTTGAATATTGCTAGCCAGGCGTTCTCCCCACAATAGCCCTTGCTTAAACAAGTGATGCACAGTTGTGATTTCCATAGCATCACCTGTACTTAAACATTTAGCTGGAGAGCCACCCAAATCAATGACTGGCACAGCCGCAGGCTGAGGTAAGCCAGCATTAAACAAATAAACTGGAATATTCAGAGCCTCCACCACAGCACGAGAAATGAGTACAGGAGAAGCGCCCGCCGTCAGTGGTGGCAGGGGATAGAGGGGTTTTCGTCCTGCTCCATAATATAAAAACTCAGCATCAGCACAAGCGGTATATTTACGAGCTTCTGGGGTATTACCAGCAGCTGAAATGCCCGGAATTAGACCAGTATCAGTAAAACCTAAAACACAGGCAAATACTGGGATACAACCCCTATACTGAGCAAGCCATTTTTCACCTTGTTCTATTTGCGTATAAATACGAATCAATTATTCAACCTTCATAATCCATCAGAACCTGTACCCATTGTGGTGGACGGGGAATGGGATTGCCGACCCGATCCAATAGCAGCCATGCTGCCAGATGTACCATAAACAGATAAATAAAATTATTGAACACAATTAACACCACTGCTCCTATTTGTACCAAAAATACACTAGGACTAGTTAATAATTGCAGCCTCAAAAATGCCCACTCTATCAGTTCTGTAACCTGGTTAATCACATAAATCCAGAGGTCTTCACCCGACAACACAGACAGTAGCCACAGCCGAAAGAACACCCCTAATGTACCCAACAGTGTACCCAAGGTAATAGATACAATCCAGGGAACACGACGATGCCATGTTACACCTAAAAGCACACCCATAAAAGCAAAGGGCATCACAAATAATAGACTACGAACTGGCCCCATCAGCACTGATAGTAGCAACCCGGAAGTAACAGCAGCCATCCAGGCTGCTCTTCTACCCCAGCGTAGGTAAACTAAAGCGATGGGTACAGGAAAAAATATCCGCAATACAGGCCCCAAAGGAAAATAGAAATTAATAAACCAAATCAAGCTAGCAGCGCTGGCTAAAAATGCTGTTTCCACCATTCGCAAGGGCGCATCAACTTTTAGTCTTGGTCGCCTCAACTGTTCGTTGAGGGCGTTAGGAAATTCAGCAGAGGGGTTTTCATCTGGGAGAGAATCTGAAATGCTCATTGTGAAAAAAGTTTGAACGACTTGGCCTTATGTCCTCCGCGATGTCATGGGAATTATTGACGAGTACTTTAAATAATCGTCTTTTCCAGGGCTGACAAGTCAGGAATACAAATGGTGTCAGGGTATCTTGTAATCAACCCTTTTTTTTCTAGCCTTGTTAATACTCTTGTAACTGTTTCCCTCGCCAGTCCACTCAAACTACTCAATTCTCGGTGAGGTAAATTGGGAATTTCTGTGCCAGTTTGCCCTTTTTTGCCCTGTCCTTCTGCCAAAAATAACAGAGTATCTGCAACTCGTGACTGACTATCAGATTCTCGCAATCGCAGGCGACGGTTTACTTGTCGTAAGCGTCGAGCCATTAATTGTGATAATCGGAGTCCCGCCAAGGCTTCGGTATAAAGTAACTTGACAAAATCCTGAGATGGGAGACTACCAATCATTGTCGGAGCCAGGGTAATCACATCAGTGGAACGAGGAACTTCATCTAACGCCGCCATTTCACCAAATAATTCCCCTTTACCAATAATATTAAGTGTTACCTCTTTACCTTCCATATTGTAAGTACGAATCTTTACCCAACCTTCCAATACAAAATATACAGATCCGCCCCAGTCATTCTCTAGTAAAATCACTTGATTAGCTGGGTGTGTACGGGTAACAAGATGGGTAAGAGCTATCTCTATAGCAGCTTCTGGCAACCCTTCAAAAAAGGGAGCAGTCATTATCCAGGGATTGCTGGTTGCTTGTAAGCTATATCTGTCTTCCATTACGGCATATTTATTGAAGCTGTTATATATAAAACAAACCAGGCGCTATATTCAGCTTAAGCTATCAAACCAAGATCCCTTTCACAAATAAAAATACGTTGTATTATACAAAAAATATTCAAAATTGTGGGCGTTGCATGGGAGAGGGAAACAGGAAAGCAGGGATACATAAGTACTGAGTCTGATTAGAACATCAAATAGGAACCCTATCGGTAAGAATTGCTTAAATTTTTTGCACACAGTATGCTATCTGTTCTGGGGGGATTCTTTTGGAGTCAACTGCATGGCAAATTTTATTACTACAAAACATAAACAAACAATATCAATGATACTCAAGATAGTTAATTTGTGCTAATTTGACATCCTCAACGAGGCTCAAGCCACGGTGATTCCAAAGATTACTCTTTGAGTTTCCTCTTTCCACGAGTTGATTTGCTTGAAAGAGTTTCCTCTCCCAAGTATTGATCAGTCTCTCCAGAGGCGTTAGTTCCGACGTGACCCGCCGTACTCAATCCTTTTTCTAATATGTTCCGCGCCGAATTCCAATCCCGGTCTTGGGTATGCCCACAGTGAGGACAAACATGAGTTCTGATGCTCAGAGATTTCTTAACAACCTCACCACAGTTAGAGCAATTCTGCGAAGTGAAGTATGGTGGAACTGCAACAGTCACCACGCCAAATACTTTGCCAAAATACTCAACCCATTCTCGGAACAGCGACCACGAAGCGTCACTAATGGATTTAGCCAAGCGATGATTCTTGACCATATTCCGCACCGGCAAATCTTCATACGCCACGAGGTCGTTAGACTTCACTACGCACCTTGCTGTCTTTATAGCAAAGTCTTTACGCTGGCGACTTACTTTGAGATGCTTCCGCGCAAGTTTATTTCTAAACTTAATTCTGTTCTGAGAACCTTTTGTAGTCTTGGACAAACGGCGTTGCAGTCGCTTCAAGGATTTCTCCGATTTACGAAGATGTCTAGGATTGGCAACTGTTTCTCCATTGCTATCGGTATAGAAGTGGTTCAATCCGACATCTATGCCAATAGTTTTACCCGTTGGTTCTCGTTTCTCTACTCGGTCATGGTCAATGCAGAACTGGCAATAATAACCATCTGCACGACGCACAACCCGCACTCTTTTAAACTGTTTAAGTTGGTAGAAATGCAAGTCACGAGTTTCCCACAGTTTAAAAGTTCCTGCTTTAAACCCATCCGAAAAAGTGATATAATTTCGGTCGTCAGAGAGTTTCCATCCACAGGTTTTGTACTCAACAGAACCTTGTGTTTGTTCTTTCTTGAATTTTGGAAAACCTTTCTTCCCTGGTTTGCTTTTCTTGCAGTTATCAAAGAAACGAGCGATTGCAGACCAAGCTCTTTCTGCACTAGCTTGACGAGCCATCGAGTTGAGCTTGTCCACCCAAGGGAAATCTGTATTAGCAGCCAGCACAGCACAAAATTTACTAAGGTCGTATCGCCCTATTCCCTTGTTGTCGATCCAGTATCTCAGGCAAGCATTGCGAACAAATCTAGCAGTCCGAATAGCTTCATCCAGCTTTCTGTACTGTTCATTAAGTCCTTCAAGTTTTGCCTCAAATACCAGCATATTTACGTCACACTTACTGACATAATTATATCATATAGTCGCCCTAGAAGGCGATGCACTGAGCCTGTCGAAGTGGCGAAGCTTTAGACCCAAATCTTTGGTCAAGCCTTACGGGCGCTGCGCTGAGAGCCAAGCCGAGCGTTAGCTCATTCTCCAGTAATTCTCATACAAGTTAAAATCCAGTTCTAGCTAAGGTAATTTAACGTGACTTCCCGTGCAGATGAAATCCAAAAACTGATTGCAGACATTGACAACTTACTCAACAGCAGTGGTAAACGCTTATCTAGGCTGTTGTCTGGTCAAGTGCCGGAAACTCGAGAAGTATTAGAGAAACTTCGTACTTTCCTTGTCCAGCAAACAGAAAGTGAGATATTAGATAGCAATGACCAAAATCAGCTGACTGGAGAGGTGCAAAGGTCGCCTTTGTTGGAGAAATTTGTCACTCAAGCTAATAGCCAATCTATGGTTACGCCACGTCAACTATCAGCACAGTCAGACCAACCGACTACAGAACAAAGTAATTTATTATCTCAGCAATTAAAAAGCGAATTATCGATATTAATACAGCCGTTGCAAGCAGAATTAGTAACAATGATGCAAGAGAGGGCAACTCTTGTTCAGGAAATTAGGCAACTAGAGCAAAGGAGACTACATAATCACTCTTTAAGCCAGCAGTGGGCTAACCAAGAGCAAATGATTTCGGAATTTTTGCAGCTACTAATGAGCCGCATTGCATCTAATTTAATGCCACAAATAGCAGATAATGTTGCCCATGAATCCAGTTCTGCTACTACGAATAATCATAGTAATCCAGAAGTAATATCCTCTGCGGCTCAACCTTTCTTAGAATCATCAGAACAGGCAGAAAGGTTAACTCATTTAACGAAGGAACTAGATCAACGTCTATTATCCCTAGATGGAACTGTAAATTTTGTCTTTGAGGCACTACAGCGTAATATTAATACTTATCACGAGTCCTTATGTCAAGGATTGGCAAGAATGCACAGTACGGGTGTGCAGGGCGAGCAGTTAATGGCGAATTTTCTGCATAATTTAACGCAGAATTTGCAACAACAAGCCCCAATGACTCGGTTATCTTTTCCAGAATTAGGCAAAAATGAACCCCTATCTCCATTACCATCATTATCAACTCAGATAAATAATGATGCACCAGCAGATCATCTAAATGAGCAAACAAATCGGTCGTGGGAATTTGTGGCACCAGAGGCTTCGTCTTCATTTACATTTAATCATGAAGAAGATGTGATTGTTGCAGATGATCTGGATGCAATGCTTTTGGAACTGGCTGTTGATGATGCTCTATCATCTAGTCATACTGCAAGTAGATTACAGCAGGATAGTTTGGAGTTATTTGGTGATGAAGTAGACCAACTTTATGCCAGTTTATTGGGTGCTAATAATTTTAATTATCTCAACCTGGATGTAGAAGATGCCACATCGTCGCAGATTGCAGAGACTATACCTGCATCTCGCTCTCATTCAGTAGAACCAGAGATGATCTCAGAAGATCATATTGCAGAGACTACACCTGCATCTCTGATTCAACCAGTAGAACCAGATGCAGAACCAGAGTCATGGCAAGAATTGTTTTTTGAGGAAGCTACCAACTCTGAAAAATCAGTAGATGCTTCTGCTTTATCACCAACAGAAGTTGTATTAGCTGATAGTTCGCTTATGGAACCAAGCAGTGCTGATACCATTACAGCTTTAAGTGATTTATTTGCCAATTTAGGCGTAAAAGAGCAGGATTTGGAAGTTTCTTCTGGTTTGGAAACAGCAGCAGTAGTAGCCAAAGAAACTGATATTAATTACCCATCGGAAGTAGTTGTTCAACATGAGGAGTCAGAGTATTTAGATAACTATATTCCGGCTTCGCCACAGGAAAATTTGCTATCACCAGAGGAGAGCCAGTCTAACCGTCTGCCGGATATTACTCTAGATGAAGAGCAGATACAACAATTAAATCAGGATTTGGCTCACTTTAATGAAATGCTCCAGCCTGATTTAAATGTAGATATTGTTGCAGGTTCTGAAGAGAGCATAGAGCCGCAAATTTGTACGGAATCTGATGTGGATACATTGGAGGTTAACCCCATATCTTGGGCGCAAACAGCAGATGATTTGGAGTTTCGTCTTCCAACTGAAGCAACAGAGACGCTGACAACTGCTGAGGAAGAAAGTTCTGTAATCTCAATTTCCGATTCTGGAGATCAAACAGATGTTTTGCCTCACACCCTGGAGTCTTGCTGGTATCTAGGTATTGATGTGGGTACAACTGGAATTTCTGCGGCTTTGTTGAATCGTTCCACGGCTGTTGTTTATCCTATCTGTTGGACAGCAGAAAACCCACAGGGAGTGAATTCGTGGCAGCAATCGTTTCGTTTACCAGCAGAGGTTTATCTCCCCACTGCTTCTGTACCTCCAGGAGAGCCGGAAAGCACCGACGAAGCACAGGCGGCTAAGGAAAGTCAGGTGCATAATTCTTACTCGGTGCAGTTGAAGCCATATTTACACGTAGCTATCCCATATAAGAATGAACAACAAAAATGGGAGCCTGTATTACAATTCAATAAATTTTCGGCGGGACCTTTAATTTGGGTGGTGCGATCGCTCTCTAAGTTACTGTTAACCTTAAAATCGGATAGCCATAGTACAACTCAAGGTTTAATCGCTAGTGCTGTGGGTTTAGATGTCGCAACTTTCCATAACATTATTAATCAGATTTCTGGTGTGAACTGCACCTGTCCATCTAGCTGGTCAGAACAATATCGCTTTAATGTGCGCGAAGCTATACTAACTAGCCAATTAGTCCAACATCCACAGCAAGTCTTTTTTGTAGAGGAAGCGATCGCTAGTCTACTGAGTACTCTTGATAGCGCTAGTGGTGAAACAGTTCAAATCAGCAATACCCAAGGTTTACAGCCAGCAAAACCTAGTGAAGAATCTCTGGTTGGTAATACCTTTTTGATTAATATTGGGGCAACTAACACAGAAATGACTCTGGTTAATTTGCCAGATAATTTACAGCAATTAACACATAATGATTTTATGCTTCATAGTTTTGCTTATGCTAGTAATGGCATTGAGCAAGATATTATCTGCCAGTTACTGTTGCCTTCTAAATATAGACAACCACGTGATACAAACCAGCAAGAAACTACCACTAATACTTGGCAATGGCAACCTGCTTTTCCCGGTTTAGATCAAATGCGGTGGGAAAGTTTGGGATTGGCAGAATTAGATTTACCCCAAGTAGGTGAAGCAGATATCACGGCTCGAATTCGTCTTCAGCAGAGGTTAGAAAGTTCGGTTTTAGGACAAGCGGTACTAGATGCAGCGTTGACGTTGAAGCTAATTTTACAACAGCAAGATACTTTTACTTTGGAATTAGCTGATCAGCGATGGCTATTGAAGCGACGGGATTTAGAAAATCAGGTGTTTATTCCCTTTGTGCGCCGCTTAAACCGAGAATTTAACAAGTTGTTAGTGGCTCGTGGTATCCCGACAGAAGCAATTAATCAAGCGATTTTAACTGGTGGGGTGGCTTCTTTAGGAGTTGTAAATAATTGGATTCGGCAAAAACTGCCTAACACCAAAATTATTCAGTATTTGTATCTGGGTGAAAACAGCGCTCCCAATTGTAGCAGGGTAGCATTAGGTTTGGCGATGTTACCTTTGCATCCCCAGGTTTTAGAAGCATCTAAGCAACAATACACCGACTATTTCCTATTTGGGGAATTGCTGCGACTTTTGCCAGATAGGACTTTATCTTTTGGCGAGATTCTCCAGTTATTTGAGGGTTGTGGGATTAATACGAGTATTTGCCAGCAACGCTTATTAGCCTTTTTGTCAGGTGAGTTACCTGCGGGTTTAATACCTACCACCCCTGATTCTACTTGGCTTTGTCGCAATTCTGAGCATAACCCTGATTACCAAGCGATCGCATCTGCACCACTGTTTGAAAAGCAAGGAAATCTCAATTACCGTCCCAATTTCTCACAAGTGCTGGTTTTACGCCGTTATCTGGATGCTATCAAAGCTAGTACTCAGCAACCTATGGAGGAACCTTATACGGTGAATTTCGTAGAAGTGAATTCTTAAACAGGTGGGGGGAGCAGATGCCCACCCCACAAAGGTTTCATTTATCCCTTGACACCACTACCTGTTTCTGTAGGTACAATGTAGCGTTGTAAAAATAAGAATAATAGCAAAACTGGGGCAATAGAAATTATGGAACCAGCAGCTACTAAGCGCCAGTCTAAAGAAAATGTCCCAGCTAACTTCGCTACTCCCAAAGGTAGGGTATATAAGCTTTCATCTTGGATGACAATTAACGGCCAAAGAAAATCGCTCCAAGCACCGATGAATACGAAAATAGACAAAGTAACTAATGCTGGGCGAATTGCTGGCAACATAATATGCCACCATAAGCCTAATTCTGAACTCCCATCCATACGGGCAGCTTCTTCTAGTTCTTTAGGGACACCCATAAAAGCTTGTCGCAGTAGAAAAATGCCAAAAGCCGAAGCTAAACTCGGAAAAATTATGCCTAAATAAGTGTTTCTTAAACCTAATTGGACTGTCAAAATATATAGGGGAATCATCACGATTTGAAAGGGAATCATGATGGTTGAAACGATGGCGATAAAAATAGAGTTTCGCCCTACAAATGACAATCTGGCTAAGGGATAAGCAGCTAAAGAACAAAATAGTAGATTCAAACCGACAGTCAGGACAGCCACTAAGGTACTGTTATAGAGGTATTGTGTAAAGGGTAGCGATCGCCATACACTAACGAAGTTATTTAATGTTGGTTGGCTGGGTAATAACTGCGGTGGCGACTGTAAAATATTTTCTGTAGGAGACTTCAAAGCTGTACTGATCAGCCACAACAAAGGAAAAAGCGTCACCAGTGCGATCACGCCTAATAACCCGTAGATTAAAATAGTTTTTAGTCGTGAATTAGAGATTTTCAAAATAAGAATTGGTTGAAATTCAATGGTTTTCAGTAATCACAACTTGTAATGGTTTATCCCAAGATTCCAGAGGAATTTGGGGTAAATACGCAAAATCAAAGACAATGCCTATAGTCGGCTTACTTGCCCAATGTGGTGAACTGAGTAAGCGGTCATAATATCCACCACCATAACCCAGACGGTATCCCTGATAGTCGCAAGCCACACAGGGAACGAGAATCAAATCAACATTAGCAGGTTCGATAGTTGGGGCGTGAGCTAATGGTTCAGTAATACCATAAGTGCTGACTTGAACCGAATCTTCAGGTTTCCAGAGATGCCAATGCAGAGACTGACCAACACAGCGTGGAAAACCCCAATTATAGTTAGTATTTGTAAACAATGGACTCAAATCAGGTTCTTGACGAAAGCTGAAATAAGCCAGTATTGTTTGAGCCTGAATAAATGAAGTATAACCTTGCAAATGTCTACAGATGCGATCGCTCCTTTCCCTCCATTCTGCCACAGATATAGATTGCCGTTTTTGTAGTAAACTTCGGCGTAAATCAGCCTTCCCCATGCAAAAAACCTCCGCGTACCTCTGCGCTTACCTTAGCGCTCCTCTGCGTTAAAAAAAAGGTGGGACTCGCCCACCCCAAAGTAACTATGCAGTTTACACTGAGCGCAGCCGAAGTGCGTTTTGCCGATACCACTCAATCGTATTCTTTAGCCCTTGCCTAAAGCTTACCTGAGCCGTAAAATCAAAAGCTTCCTTAGCCCGTTCAGTATCCAAACAGCGCCGGGGTTGACCATTTGGCTGATTCGTTTGCCAAACAATCTCACCGTCAAATTCCATCAATTCGCAGATCAAAGTAATTAAATCGCGGATAGAAATTTCCTCGCCTGTTCCCAAATTAACTGGTTCAGAGCCATTGTAGGAAGTTGTACCCATGACAATTCCCCGTGCTGCATCCTCCGAATAGAGAAACTCACGGGTAGGGCTACCATCACCCCAAACCGGAAGTTGTTTTTCTCCCTTGATTTGGGCTTCATGGACTTTGCGAATTAACGCTGGAATCACGTGGGAACTACTGGGGTCAAAGTTATCTTCAGGGCCGTATAAATTTACTGGCAACAAGTAAATGCCATTAAAGCCATACTGCTGGCGGTAAGATTGCAATTGAACTAAAAGCGCTTTTTTAGCAATTCCGTAGGGAGCGTTCGTTTCTTCTGGGTAGCCATTCCAGAGGTCATCTTCTTTGAATGGCACTGGTGTAAATTTGGGATAAGCACAAATAGTGCCAACACAAACAAATTTTGCAACTCCAGCTTCATGGGCAGCGTGAATTAGCTGAGTACCCATGATCAAGTTATCGTAAAATAACTCTGCGGGTTTTTCGCGGTTCAGACCAATACCACCGACGTGAGCTGCTAAGTGAATGATAATGTCTTGTTGGTCAACTGCACGCTGGCAATTTTCCATGACACGTAAATCATGCTCACGCGATCGCGTAACTGTAATTTTGGCACTATCAGCCCCAGCCTGACACAGTTGCGAAATCACCTGACGACCCAGGAAACCCGCGCCACCAGTCACGAGAATCCGTTGATTTGTTAGTTCTAAGGCGGTCATAATTTTATTATTTGCGGTGTAAATCAGAAGTGGAGAGCGCCCAGTTCTTGACGAATAGTAGCCATATCATCAGAAGCTATACCATTGCCATTGGGTGAAGTATGACCCAACGCCTTTAAATCTGCTTCTACCATGAGAGCTACCAATTCGTCAAAAGTTACTGATGGTTCCCAACCCAACTTTTGTTTTGCCTTAGTAGGATCACCAATTAACAAGTCTACTTCTGCGGGACGAATATAGCGATCGTCAAACTCAACATAGTCTTCCCATTTGAGGTTCACATAACCAAATGCCTTTTCCAAAAATTGGCGCACAGAATAAGTTTCACCAGTGGCAATTACGTAGTCTTCAGGTTGCTCTTGCTGCAACATCAGCCACATGGCTCTTACGTAATCTTTAGCGTAGCCCCAATCTCGTTTGGAATCGAGATTACCCATATAAATTTTCTTCTGTTTACCAGCCACAATTTTAGCTACGGCTCTGGTAATTTTGCGGGTGACAAAGGTTTCACCCCGACGTGGTGATTCGTGGTTAAACAGTATGCCATTACAAGCAAACAAATTATAAGACTCACGATAATTCACAGTTTGCCAGTGGGCATAGACTTTAGCACAAGCATAGGGGCTGCGGGGATAAAACGGTGTTGTTTCGCTTTGGGGTACTGCTTGCACTAAACCAAACATTTCGGAGGAACCCGCTTGGTAGAAACGCACCTGAATTCCTGTACGTTGCTGGTAGTCGCGGATGGCTTCTAGCAAACGCAGTGTTCCCATTCCCACGGCATCAACTGTGTATTCTGGTGAATCAAAGCTGACTCTGACATGAGATTGAGCGCCCAAGTTATAAATTTCTGTGGGCTGGACTTCTTCTAAAATGCGGCGTAGCGTCGTACCATCAGTCAAGTCGCCGTAGTGAAGAAACAACCGCACACCCTGTTTGTGAGGATCTTCATACATATGATCAATGCGGTCTGTATTAAAGGTAGAAGTCCGGCGAATAATACCATGCACTTCATAACCTTGCTCTAGTAAAAACTCACTCAGGTATGAACCATCTTGACCAGTAATACCAGTAATTAACGCGCGTTTATTTTGGGTCATGCTCAATTATTCCTTGTTATCTTTGATCAAAGAGTTAGCAAGCTAATTTACACAAATTAGCAGCTAAAGGCTAGATTGCGTGATCAGAAACCTCATCGTTTTCAGAATTAACGAGGGTTGCCGTAACTAAATATACTTATTAAAAACTAATTTCACAAGTTAGCCCTAAGCAGCTTAACTTAAAAGCAAGCTAATATGTTGTATAATTTATTTAACTTTGCCAAAAAAATATATATAGCAACCGCCAAGGCAGTTGAGAAAGTTTTCATAGCTCAAAACTTGAAGCAAATACTTTTACACTCAGCATTCCTGTACGGGCGGGTTTACTAAGGATTTTGACGAATCACAGACTGACTGCTTAAACCCGCCCCTACCCACTCAGCACTCAGCACTCAGCACTCAAATAGAGAGGGGCAGAGTAGCTCTCATCCCCCCTGCACCTGCCTCTTCAGTATGCCCCGTTATTTTTAGGCAGAATAACCACATTAATTGTTTTAAATATTATCCATAGATCAAGCCAAAAATTCCTAAATTTGACATAATGCAGATCGATTTGAACTCTTCGGGGATAAGGAATGTCATTACGTCCAGAAACTTGCCATAATCCAGTGATTCCTGGACGGATGGTTAAAATATGGTCAATGTGACAACCATACTTGGGAAGTTCTGACTCTACTAAAGGGCGGGGTCCAACAACACTCATATCTCCTTTGAGGACGTTCCAGAACTGAGGAAATTCGTCCAAGCTGGTAATTCGCAAAAATTGACCGATTTTGGTAATCCGGGGGTCTTGTTTGAGCTTAAAGCTACTCTCAAATTCTTGTCGCAACTGGGGCGACGTTGCCATCATTTGCATCAGCATTTCGTCTGCATTAGTCACCATTGTGCGGAATTTAATACAATTGAAGACTTTGTAATTTTTACCTACCCGTTTTTGGATATAAAAAATTGGACCTTTTGAGCTAAAAGCGATCAGCAAGGACAAAATTAAATAGACGGGAAAAAACAAAATCAATACCAACAAGGAAAAAATAATATCAAACAGTCGTTTCGCGAACTCTCCGTTTAAACCCTGAACAGACAAACCTCTGGGTTTTAGATTAGGCGTTTTTGCTTTTTGGCCGCGTCTTAAAAAAGTACGCGTAGACGCGCTAGTATCTTGCCGTTGGGCTTTGCCATTCCTGAAGGGTAGGTATCGCTTACCGGAGAGGAGTGAGCTCTGGGCTGCCATCGTACTCCTTAATAATCCACACCACACATAGTCCCAATCTTAAAGCCAAAATAAAATGCTTCTGGAGATATATTGCCAAAAGCGCACAGAAACAGAAATTAAATGTTGCTCATCACTTTCCAGATATTTTTTGTTTGTAGCATTGATCTATAAATTTGAGATAGCGCTCGGCAAAAACTTGTGATGAAAACTGGGAAGCGTGCGATCGCATATACTCAGGATTAAAAGAATTTTGATAAATTTCAAATTTTTCTACTGCCTCCATGACAGCTGCTTCTGTTTGTGTTTTGAAAAATATTCCTGTCGCTGTATCCATATAAGAGCGTAAATCTCTGACTGTTTCTAACGCACCTCCTGCACCGTAGGCAATTACTGGAGTCCCGCAAGCTTGTGCTTCCACTAGGGCTATGCCAAAATCTTCACAAGCTGCATACACAAATGCCTTAGCTCTAGCCATATACTTTTTTACCACATCATCAGGCTGCCATCCCAGTATTTGGATATTGGAGTTGGCTATTTCCCGAATTTTTGGCATTTCTGAACCTGTGCCAATAATTACCAATGGTAGTTGTAATTGATTAAAAGCTTTGACTATTAAAGATACTTGCTTGTAACTGACCAATCGGGAAACTGTGAGATAAAAGTCTGCTTTTTCGGGCAAAAATGGTAAATTATCTACATTCACCGGGGGATAAATCACTGTTGCTTCTCGCCGATAGCAGCGCCAAATGCGACGTGCTGTGTGCTGGGAATTAGCAATGAAGTAATCAACGCGATTAGCACTCAATACATCCCACTGGCGTAACCGATGCAATAAATACCGAGTTACCCAACCGGCTAAACCCTGACCTAAATTACTTTCGCGGAGATAATCAAAAGTTAAGTCCCAAGCATAGCGCATGGGTGTATGGCAGTAACAAATATGTAACTGATCTGGAGTTGTCAAAATGCCTTTGGCGACAGCGTGGGATGACGATAAAATTACGTCATACTGCCGTAAATCCAATTGTTCGATAGCCAATGGCAACAAAGGCAAATATTTTTGAACCCCGTTACGAGCATAAGGCAAGTGTTGGAGAAACGTTGTGCCAATCTGACGTTTGTATAAATAACTGTCAGAATTGCTGGATTCAAAATCAATCAAGGCATATAAATTGGCTTCAATATGATTCAGAATTTCCTGCACAACCAGTTCCGAACCGCCTGTAGCTTCCGGTGTCAGCCACTCATGAACCAAAGCGTATTTCAAGGGCACAGCTAACTTTAATCGATAGAGAAAACTTAGCAGTTTACGGGGTTAACTGAAAAGTTTTGTTTGCAAATAATATATTGGAACTGCACCAGATTGAGGATAAGACGTAATTCTATCAAAAGAGTTTCCAGATGGATACTGCAACCTGATAACCTCAAATTGGGGAAGAAGTGCAGAGGAGAAGAGGAAACGTTGTGAAGCAGCCGGGAGTGTAAAGTAATTTCCAACTCTCACTTGTTATAGAAAACTCTAGCTTCCAGCCTCCACTTCTGGACAACACGTAAAAATTAAACACAGGGAATTTATGCGAATTTTGATCATGGGTGGTACTAGGTTCATTGGTGTTTACCTAACTCAACTACTGGTTGAACAAGGACATGAAGTGGTACTGTTCAATCGTGGTAATCGTCCTGTACCTTCTTTATCGGGAGTAGGACAAATTATAGGCGATCGCACTAATGCCACCCAACTAAAAGAAAGATTATCACAAGAAAGGTTTGATGTCATTTTTGATAATAATGGTCGTGAACTTACTGATACTCAACCATTAGCGGAAATTTTTCAAGACCAAGTGCAACATTTTGTCTATATGAGTTCGGCGGGGGTGTATCTCAAATCTGACCAATTACCGCACATAGAAGGCGATATAGTCGATCCGAAAAGTCGTCACCGGGGTAAGCATGAAACAGAAGCTTACTTGATGCAACAGAATTTACCTTTTACTTCCATTCGCCCCACGTATATTTACGGCCCGCAAAATTATAACGATTTGGAAAGCTGGTTTTTTGATAGAATTGTGCGCGATCGCCCCATACCGATTCCTGGAAATGGCTTACATATTACTCAGTTAGGTCATGTCAAAGATTTAGCCACGGCGATGTCACAGGTAATTGGCAATCAACAAGCCATCAGACAAATTTATAATATTTCCGGCGATCGCTATGTGACCTTTGATGGTTTAGCCCGTGCTTGTGCTGTAGCGGCTGGTAAATCACCGGATGCAGTCAAAATTGTGCATTACGACCCCAAAAAATTTGATTTTGGCAAGCGCAAAGCTTTCCCCATGCGAGTGCAGCATTTCTTCGCATCAGTGAACAAAGCTATGACAGAATTAACTTGGCAACCTAAATATGATTTAATTTCTGGGCTGGCTGATTCCCTAGAAAACGATTATCTGAAAACTGGGCGGGATAAAGCTGAGGTTGATTTCTCTATGGATGAAGAGATTTTACAAGCTGTTTAGAGATTTTCTATCTTTGGCTTTCTGTGTTCTATTAACATGGAAAGCCAATTCTCAATAGCTTAATTACAATACACTATGACTGAATTATTGCCAGATTCACTCTATAACGTTTTAGAGGTACGCGCCCGGTTAGCTGAAGGCCCCATCTGGGATTCTACTCAGCAATTGCTTTACTGGGTTGATATTTTTAATCACCGAGTCCATAGATTTTATCCCCCTACTGGCAAAGATGAGTATTTTGATGTGGGAGATGTGGTAGGTGCGATATCACAAGCAGGGAATAATCGCTTAATAATAGCATTGCGCCATCAATTGGCATTTCTCGACACTCAGACAGGCTTAGTTACCACCATTATCGAAATTGAACCTGATAGACAAAATAACCGCCTTAATGACGGTAAATGCGACCCTCAAGGACATTTTTGGATTGGTTCCATGTCCTCAGAACCAAATCAAGCCAGTCTATACCGCTATGACCATGATGGTTCACTACACGTCATGGAAACAGGACTAACTATTTCTAATGGTTTGGGGTGGAGTCCAGATCAAAAAACATTTTATTTGACTGATTCGCCGCAACAAAAAATCTATGCTTACGATTTCGACTCGGATACAGGTAATATTAGTAATCGCCGGACTGTAGTTGATTTAACTCATGAATCCTTCTATCCTGATGGCTTGACTATAGATAGCGAAGGCTACATTTGGTCAGCTATGTGGAATGGCTGGTGTGTGATTCGTTTTAGCCCCAATGGTGAGGAAGTATTCAGAATCCAATTACCTGTACCACTGGTGACTAGTTGCACTTTTGGGGGTGAGGATTTGCGAACACTTTTTATTACTACCGCTTCTGTGGGACTCCAGCAACCGGAAATTGACAAAAGTTTCTATTCTGGTGATTTGTTTGCTTTTCAGTCTGAGGTTTCTGGATTACCTACATACGGTTTTCATCAAGATTAACGAACCACAGAGGACGCAGAGGACACAGAGGTAAGAGGGGAAAGAGAGAGAGTTAGTTGCTGATTTAGAATTTATTTTCAATAAACAAATTTGAGTTTTTGAGAAGATATGCAAACAATATTAGTTACAGGTGGGGCGGGTTTTATTGGTGCTAATTTTGTCCTCCTAGCGAGACAATTAGGATGGGCTAATGTAATTAATTTGGATAAATTAACTTATGCGAGTAATTTAGGAACTTTAGCTGAATTACAAGGTGATAAAAACTATCATTTTGTGCAAGGAGATATTGGTAATTTAGAGTTAGTCGCTTATTTATTAGAAAAATATCAGCCAGATGCAATTATCAATTTTGCGGCTGAAAGTCATGTTGATCGTTCTATTTTGAGTCCTGAAGATTTTATCCAAACAAATGTAGTTGGTACATTTAAGCTATTAGAAGCAAGTCGCTTTTATTGGCAAAAACTATCACCATCAAAACAGTCAGAATTTCGCTTTCTGCACGTTTCCACAGATGAAGTATATGGCTCACTGAATCCCCAAGATCCAGCTTTCTGCGAATATACTGCTTATGCACCCAACAGTCCTTATGCAGCATCTAAAGCCGCATCTGACCATTTTGTACGCGCTTATTATCATACTTATGGATTCCCTACTTTAACAACAAACTGCTCTAATAATTATGGTCTGCGTCAGTTTCCTGAAAAGCTGATTCCTTTAACTATTCTCAATGCTATAGAAGGAAAAGCATTACCTATATATGGGGATGGACAAAATATCAGAGATTGGCTTTATGTTATCGACCATTGCGAGGCTATTAATCTAGTTTTGCAACAGGGAAAGGTTGGCGAAACCTATAATATTGGTGGAATTAACGAAAAAACTAACTTGATAGTTGTGGAAAAGATTTGTGCAATTCTTGATGAATTAGCACCTAAACCTGATTTTTCCCATTCTTCCTTAATTACCTTCGTTAAAGACCGTCCGGGACATGATCGAAGATATGCCATTAACTGTAGTAAAATTAGTAATGAATTAGGTTGGCAACCTCAAGAAAACTTCGATAGTGGTTTATTCAAAACGGTGCAATGGTATTTGAATAACTCAACTTGGATTAATCAGGTACGTTCAGGAGAATATAAATCCTGGTTAAAACAAAACTACGAAAATCGTGTTGGGGGTAAGAGTTAAACGCAAAGGGGCGCAAAGGTGAACGCAAAGTTGTGCGGAGAAGGAGTTATTAGTACAGGTATTTTTCTGCTGGTTGGTAAAGATAAATAGCCCCAGACTAGTGTTTAATTTTAATTAGACACTCTTTTGGTTTGGAGATGGAATCAGATAAATTCCGCCAGATATTAATGTTAAAGTCACAGAAACCCAAAAAGCTATCAAAGCGGGAGTTTCCCAAAGGGTAGATAAGGGTGCAATTAACAGCGATATAGCTATGATTTGACTTACTGTTTTCAGTTTACCCCAAATATTCGCCCCTGTGATTGTAGTTTGATTTACGCGCCAGCCTGCGATCGCTAACTCCCGTGCTAAAATCACAAACACGCCCCAAGCTGGAATTTTTCCTAATTCCACTAACACCAACAACGGCGCAAGCACCAGCAATTTATCCACCAAAGGATCGAGAAATTTACCCAAATCAGTAATTTGGTTGAGTTTTCGCGCCAAATAGCCATCCAACCAGTCAGTTAAAGCTGCGACTAAAAATATTGTTAAACATATCCATCTAGCTTCGGGTGTGGGATTATATAAACCATAAAGTAAAAACGGTATTCCCAGAAGTCGAGAAAAAGTAATCGCGTTGGGTAAATTCATAATTTCAAACAATCAAATAATTGCCCTAATGTCAACTGTAAATCACCCACTAATTCGGGGACTGGTAATATATCTTGTTCATTTTCTAAAAATATTGGTTGCTGGTTATGGGGATAAATTATAACATTATATTCTTCTGGATCAATTAACCAACCTAAGCTAGTACCGTGATTTAAACAATGTAAAATATTTCTAGTAACTTTTATTGTACTTTGTTGAGGAGATAGAATTTCAATTGTCCAATCTGGATAGGTATTAAACACATTAGCAATATTGCCTTTTTCATCAACAGGAATTCTCCCCCATGCAAATACTGCCACATCTGGAACAATAGAACGCCCTCCAAATGTACAGCGTAATTCTGGAAAAGCTAAAGCGATTTTTTGTGGTTCTACCACATGATTAATTACATTAGCTGAGTGAAGCTGTAATCTACTATGTTTACCTTGAGGCATGGGTTTTTGAATAATTTTGCCGTTGATATATTCACTTGCTGGTTCGGTTTCTGGTAATTGTAAAAATTCTGCTAAAGTTATCTGGCGAGTTGGTGTTTTTATCATAATATTTTTACCTCCCAGTATTTAACTCCAGTTTACCCTAAACTCAGCTTATTTGTATGTAAACGCAAATGTAAAATTTTTTACTATCATAGTATATAATTTATTGTAGATGTCTCGTAAACGTATGGCATTTTATGAATAACATTTTACAAATTGGGACTATTCTCAGAGAACGTTACAAAATTACAGATGTTTTATCTAGTAATACTGGTTTTGGCATTACTTATAAAATCAAAGACTCTAATCACCCAAATCAACCAATTCGGATTTTAAAACAACTCAAAAAGCCGACTATATCGAAATTAAATATTGAAACTTTACCTATTGTACAACAGGAAGAAATATTAAAGCATTACTGGCAAGAATATCTCAGACTTTTCAGAATAGAAACTCAAGCATTAGCCAAGCTAGGAGAAGAGTATAAACAAGTTCCGACCATCTTTGAATATTTTGATGAACAGGATGAATATTTTTATGTGCAAGAATATATTGAAGGTCATTCTTTAAGCGAACAAATTAAAGAACTTCATAAATTATCAGAACAAAAAACCATAGCTTTATTAATTGAGATTTTAGAAGTATTAGAATATATTCAAACTAATCCTGGGTATGCTGTAATTCATAGAGATATTAAACCAGAGAATATTCTTCGCAGAGACAAGGATCAGAAATTAGTTTTGATTGATTTTGGTTTAGCTAAGGAAGTAACTGTTTCAGGTATTAAAGTTGATTCAATTGCGGGAGGAACAAAAGGATATATTGCACCAGAGATAATAATAGGAACAGTATGTTTTGCTAGTGATATTTATGCAGTGGGAATGATTGGAGTTTTCGCTATCACTGGAAAAGACCCCAGTCATACACCTTCATTAGCTGAAATTTGGCAAACAAAGGTAAATGTCAGTCAAGAATTTGCTGTTGTTTTGAATAAAATGATTGCGGAAAGTTATAAACAACGGTTTCAAAATGCAAGGGAAGCATTAAAAGCGTTAAAAAAATTAGATAATAAATTGCATAATAAATCGAATATTAAACCCGTTTTATTCTCAAACCTTCCCATAAAATTAATCACGAAATTGACATTAGCTGCTGTTGTGATTATTGGGGTAATTTTCTTGGCGCAACAATCTGATTCTCAATTAATAGTAGATGGGAAAGAAAAACCGGGAGAGTTAACAACATCAGACCAAAAAGAATTAACCAGTGGTAAGTTTTTTGATACTTACAAATTCAAAAGTGACAAACAGCAATATTTAATTGTAGAAGTAGTGAGTAATGATTTTAATCCTATTTTAAGCATTCGTAAATTAGATGAAGTGAATTTTATGCCTGTGAAAGATGTTGCAAGTCAAAACAATACTTTTAGAGTTTCTATTATTGTAGAAAAGGGTGAATATGAGTTGAAGATTACATCAGAAACTGTGGCGGGAGGAAATTATATTATTCAAACTTGGGTGAATGATATATAGCCTTTGCTAATCATATAAGCTATATCATAGCCCCCTCCTCGCTTGCGGTTTGGGGTGTATACACAGGTGATCTGATCCCCCTAAATCCCCCTTAAAAAGGGGGACTTTAAGAAAATTTCCCCCCTTCTCAAGGGGGGCTAGGGGGGATCAAAACGTGATGAGACAACTTGATAAGACTTGTGTGTACACGGTAGTCTCGCTTGCGGGGGTGGGGTTCTTATCCTAAACGGATTAAAAAGGTTTTTTCTTTTTTCAGAGTTATAAAACAGCGCTCATCGCCAGGTGTAAATGAACAAATATTTACAGAAAATTTATACCACTACATAAGATAAGTAAGACATAATATACTAAAAGCAACAATTTAATATCCTCACAATCCCGGTTATGAAAAGTTATCAGTGGTTATTCTTTATTAGTTTGTTTAGCTTAAATCTTATATTGACAGGGTGTGAAAAACCGGAAGAGGTGATTTTCTCCTGTGAAAGAGACGGTAACGGAGATTATGTAACCACAGTCAAAAATGGGGGGAAGACTCAAAACTTAATACAGTGGACACGGACAGATTTTGTGAAGGCTGGGTTCCCTCCTCAACGCAGATGTGATGAAGTAACTCCCCGGTTACAAGAAGCTTATGATAATGGAAGTTTGAAAAATTTAACTTGGGGTTATTCAGAATCTGATAATCTCAAACAATATAAATCTTTATGCACGACTACTGGAAAAGATTGTCATACTCTGATTTTAACATTGTTAGAAGCAGATGATGCTGATAAAGAGTTAAAGAATTTTTCTGCGGTGCTAAATGGTGATGCTTCTTTAGCATATCAAAATTCTTTTTGTGCGGTAAACAATTATCGTTTATCTTGTCCTATTGATATTTTTCGGGTGTTTAATCAGAATAAATAAAGTTTACAAAATTATGAAATTGAGCCGGGAGGAAATATAAATGATGTTAGGACCGATAACAGAAGAACCAAGGGCTGTCAGAGAATGGAAGGAAGAAGCATCAAAAAAAGAAGCGGTTTCCCTGGTTATACGACTATTAAAGCGACGCTTCGGTGAAGTTCCTGATGTGTCATTAGCAAAAATTCCGCAGTTATCTATAGAACAGGTGGAAACTTTAGCTGAAGATTTATTAGATTTCACTGTTTTGAAAGATTTAGAGGATTGGTTACAACAAAATCAATCTAATCAATAACAATTGTAGGTTGGGTTAAGCAGCAGCGCAACCCAACAAAATCTTGATAATTAGGATTTACGCATTGACAATAAGCACCAAATATGTAGAACTAAAAAGCACATATTTCGTAGGGGTTTAGCATTGCTAAACCCCTACCACACAGATATGTTTACTATCAACATCATCATTGTTCAAAGCCGGAAATTGGCTATTTTGGTGACATCATATTATGATTAATTTGTACACTGTATAAGTCATAATAATGTTCTAATTTTTGGGTTTCCTTGTGTTAATCAAATCTACATCCTATTTGATTATATGAATTTATCGAACCGCCAAGTCGCCAAGGTCGCCAAGAAAACAGGTAAAGAGTTTGACAGTTTATTTAGGATATTTATATCAGGTGTAGTATCTATGAATTTACGCAAGTTATCACATTTATTATTGTTTTTTGTTTTACTATTTCCGGCTTCACCTATTGTTATCACTGGTTGCAGTTCTTCCCTATTCGCGCAGAAACCAGGGGTGCTGTCAGATAAGGAATTAGAAAATATATTAAAGGAAGTTACGGTTAAAATTATTGTTGATGACCGTGAAGCTGCTTCAGGTACTATTATTAAAAACCAAAATGGCTTTTATACGGTTCTGACTAATTATCATGTGGTGGAAAATGCTAAATCTGTGCAAGTTGTGACTCCAGCTAATCAAGTTTATGATGCTGAACCTGTGAAGTTAGATAGACAAGATAATCAAGATGATGATTTATATGATTTAGCTAAGTTGAGTTTTAGCAGTAAGAATATTTATCTCGTGGCGGGACTGGCGGAAGAGGATATTAAACCTGGGGAAAGGGTGTTGGCTGGAGGATATGTTAAGGGGAATTTTAAAACTACAAAAGGTCAAGTTAAGTTATTTTTGAATGAGGCTTTAATTAAAGGTCATCAAATTGGTTATGACAATGATATTCAACAGGGGATGAGTGGCGGAGCGATAATTAATCAAGCGGGTAATTTGGTGGGAATTAATAGTAAAATTGCTCGTCCGGTTTTACAAAATGATTTTCGCTATGCAAATAATCAAGAACCTGATGAGAAGACTTTAAAGGAATGGGGTAATTATAGTTGGGGTATTGCGATTAATTTAGTCGATGAAGCTGCACCTGATTTAGCTTTGTTTCCTGAGAGGGTAATAGTTAAAAATGGTGGTGTTCCTGCTGAGGTTTTAGCTATTGCTCAAAAGTCTTCGGTGCAGATTAAAAAGGCTGATGGTGGTATTGGTAGCGGGGTTATTATTGCTCAGGATAATGATGTTTATTATGTGTTAACTGCTGCTCATGTGGTGGAAGATAAACAGGAGTATCAAGTTGTTGCACCTGATAAACAAGTATATAAGGTGGATAATCAGACTATTCGCACGAGAAAGGGACTTGATATGGCTGTTTTACAGTTTCGTAGTTCTCAGAAATATCAAGTTGCTACATTGGGTGATTATGAGTTAAAGGATGAAGTTGTTTTTCTCTATGGTTGGAAAAATCACGAAAAAAATCATCCTTCTTTGTTTAGTGTGGGATTTATGCAAAATGCAGTTGGTAGAGATTTTTGGGCTAAACCGAGAGGTTATGAATTAGCATATAGCAATGAAGCTAATTCAGGTATGAGTGGCGGGGGGATTTGGGATGCAGAGGGGAGATTAGTTGGTATTCATAATTTTGCTGAAACGGATGTTTTAGGATATAGTTTGGGTTTGTCTGTTGAGAGTTTTTTATTCTATCAAAAGGATGGGTTATGGCAGTTACCCCAAGCTAAATTAACTGTCGCTAAAAATGAACCAGAATCATCTGATATTAAAACTTTTATTTTAGCATTAGTACCAAATATTTCAGCACCTGACCCTGTGAATGGTAGTGGTAAAGATTGGCTGAATTATGGGATTCAATTATGGCGTATTGGTAATATAGATAATGCAATTGCAGCAATGGGAAATGCCATTGGCAAAGATCCAAATTCTTGGCAACCTTTTTATAATGTTGCTTGGATTTGGCAAGGACAGGGAAAATCTGATTTCGCTTTAGCTGCTATCAATGCAGCAATTAGAGAACAACCAAGTTTTTATCGTTCCTATTTATTAAAAGGTGTAATTTTTCAGATATTAAAACAATATCGAGATGCTTTGTCAGCACTGAATCAAGGGATTACGGAAGCTAAAAAAGACAATATAGATGATTTTGTACTGTATCAAGTGCGGGGAGAAATATTTGATGATTTGAAAAAATATGACCAGGCTATTGCTGATTATACCCAAGCTATTACCATTAATCCTCAACTTGTAGCAGCTTACAATAATCGTGGGGTTGCTTATGGTCAGCAAGGAAAGATAGAGTTAGCTATTGCTAATTTCACCCAAGCTATCACCATTAATCCTCAACTTGCAGCAGCTTACAATAATCGTGGGAATGCTTATGATGAGCAAGGAAAGACTGAGTTAGCTATTGCTGATTATACCCAAGCTATCACCATTAATCCTCAACTTGCAGCAGCTTACAATAATCGTGGGAATGCTTATGATGAGCAAGGAAAGACTGAGTTAGCTATTGCTGATTATACCCAAGCTATTACCATTAATCCTCAACTTGCAGATGCTTATAATAATCGTGGGGTTGTTTATGATCAGCAAGGAAAGACTGAGTTAGCTATTGCTGATTATACCCAAGCTATTACCATTAATCCTCAATATGCAAATGCTTACAATAATCGTGGAGGTGCTTATTATAAAAAAGGTAATAAACAACAAGGAATTAAAGATTTACAAACTGCTAAACAACTCTATCAACAGCAAGGAAATACACAAAAAGCTGAACGGTTACAAGCATTATTGAATCAACTGTAAGTTATATTTTTATTCGTGATTTTCCCTTCTATTCTCTACCTATAGGTTAAGCAACTCTAATCAAAAACAAGCAAACTAACACCACAACGAGTCGCTGCTTCTGCTAACCGAGTATCAAGAGTTGCTAATGGTAACTTTAACCGCAATGCCAATTCTAGATAAGCAGCATCATAAGCAGCTAAACCTTCCCGTCTTGCTAGTCTCACAGTTGAATCTAAAGCATTTTCATCTGTAGCGGTATCAACTTGAATTAAGAGAGACTGTAAGGGTGCATCCCAGTTCTTATTCCTCATTAGAAGAATAATCTTGTCATTGCGAGGAGGAACGACGAAGCAATCGCATGGACTCGTTCTTAGTGAGAGATTTTGCGATTGCTTCACTCCACTTCGTTCCGTAAGTCCTTCGGACACGCTACGCGAACGCAATGACGGGCTAAAAAAGTGGGATGCTCCCGACTGTAACAAAGTAATAGCTTCCTCAGATTGTTCTTGCGTCATGCGGTTACGTCGTTCAGCGACGACAAGAGTATTAGCAACCTCTAGCGACCAAATTCCTGGTACAAATGCTTCAGAATCTAGCATTATTGATAGTATGCAATTAGCATAATCATTATTTTCATCTACCAAGCACCAACTAATTGCTATAGAACAATCTAAAACAAACTGCATTAAAATCTTCTTCCTTCGTCAATCATTTCGCGGATTGAGTTTTTATCTAAGCCTACTTCTTGTTGTAGCTGTTGCATTTTAATAATTGCTGCTTGAATGGATTTTTTAGTGGTGGGTTTTCCCCAACCATTATATTTGGGTAAACTTGCCTCAGTTGGTGAATCTTCTGGATCATCTAATGGTTGTAAAACTACCAATATTTCTACAGATTTATCTTTAAAATTTGTAGGAGTTTGGATTTTTAATATACCATCTGTGCCAATATGTGCCAGCAATTTCTTTGTTTCCATTTCTTACCTACAGGAAATTACAAAAGGCTTTGTCTCTGATTATAGCAATTAATTAATGTGGCTTAATTTATTTATGATCAAAAAATTCAATGCGTAAACTCTTAAATGACATATAAGAACCCCACCCCCAACCCCCTCCCCGCAAGCGAGGAGGGGGCTATGATGTGATTTTTTCAAGTGCATATCGCTATAACAGTAAGTGTTTATCAATGCTAGAATATAGGATTTTTTAGATTTTGAGTTTATAATAGTGACAATTATTGAGATAAATATTAAAAAAACAATACGTAAACATACTATTGAATATACATCACCGTTAGATGCCTTGGTTGCTGTTACTAAACGATTAAGTATATATGAAAATTAACAAAAAATGGATTCTGAAGAATTTTTCTATCAATATAATCAAGGTCAATTATCAGATGATGCCCTATTTATAGAATGGGCAAACGATTACCGTCACTACCTGGGTTTGCGTCAGCAATTAGAGCAAAGATTAAACTATGCTGCCTAATATTATATCTGTTTACCTCAATCAAGTTGAGCAGTTGAGCAGACTAGCCCTGGCGACTAGAAGTCGCGGCTATACAGACTAAACCCGCCTGCGCGGGTTAAAAACCTTAATTTTTCATTCCGACATTTTTTATTTTTATTCGGTTTATCATTAAAATACTGCCAATTCGTTATAAGTTCTCTAAAATTTCTGCAACTTGTGTTTTTAATTCAGATAAATTCTGTTCAATAATTTGCCAAACTAAATTAATATTCACTTTTAAATAGTCATGAATTAAAACATCTCTTAAACCTGCCATCTGTTGCCAAGGAATATCGTAATATGCACTTCTCAACTCAGGTGATAATCTTTTTGTTGCTTCACCAATGATTTCAAAATTGCGAATCACTGCATCTTGAATCATTTTGGTTTGCATAAATTCTTCCTTACCACCTTTTGTATATTCTTCTATCCGTTCAATACATTCTTGAATATTGCTCAAATATAAACGCTCATCTTTCATAATGGCACAGCTTCACTTAATATTTTATCTCTAATTAACTCATGTAAATTATTAGGTTCAGCAATATCCACTTTTCTTCCTAGCAATGTTGCTAAATCCTGCATTAAGGCAATGTAATCAAATAAACTACTTTGTGGTTGAAGTTCTACCAAAAAATCTACATCACTATCTGGTGTTGCTTCACCTCTAGCAACTGAACCAAAAACTCGCATATTGTATGCACCATATTTAGCCGCAATATCTAATATATCTTCCCGAAATGGTAGTAATAATTCTTCAATTCCCATAATAATGATTGAACTATACTGTCTAATATTTTAGCTGATTACCTCAAACACCCCACCCCCAACCCCCTCCCCGCAAGCGAGGAGGGGGCTATGATTTACCTTATGTGATTAGGAAAGGCTATATTTACGCCGACTTGTACTAAGTATATGGGAAAGATTATATAAAAATCTTGAGATTAGGATTTTAGGGTATTTGCATGGCATGATCTGTATTTTGAGATTATCCACACAAGACTATGACTGAAAATACAGATTTTCGGATTGAACGCGATTCGATGGGCGATCGCCAAATTCCCAGTAGCGCTTATTACGGCATTCAAACATTACGTGCAGTAGAAAACTTCCAAATTAGCGGCATTAAGCCTTTATCTACTTACGTAGATGCCTGTCTGATTATTAAAAAAGCTACCGCCACCGTTAACGGCGAGTTAGGTTGTATTCCCCAGGATATCAGTGAAGCAATTATCCAAGCCGCTAATGAAATACTGGCGGGAAATTTACGAGATCAGTTTGTGGTTGATGTCTATCAAGCAGGGGCGGGAACTTCTCACCACATGAATGTCAATGAGGTTTTGGCAAATCGGGCTTTAGAAATTCTCGGCGATGAAAAGGGTAATTACAAACGGGTTAGCCCCAATGACCATGTAAACTACGGACAGTCTACCAATGATGTGATTCCTACCGCCATCCGCGTTGGTGGCTTATTAGCACTTACTCATACTTTACAGCCAGCTTTAGAAAAGGCGATCGCATCTTTAGAAAACAAAGCTGTAGAATTTCAACATATCGTCAAATCTGGCAGAACCCACTTACAAGATGCTGTACCTGTGCGTTTGGGTGAGAATTTCCGGGCTTGGGCGCAGATATTATCAGAACACCAAAACCGCATCTATACAGCCTCTGGGGATTTAATGGCCTTGGGTTTAGGTGGTAGCGCTGCTGGTACGGGTATGAATACACATCCCCAGTATCGCGCCCGTGTGGTGGAAGTTATTGCCCAATTTCTAGAATCGCCCTTAGAACCAGCACCCCATTTAATGGCTGCAATGCAGAGTATGGCTCCTTTTGTCAACGTTTCCGGCGCTTTACGCAACTTGGCACAGGATTTAGTCAAAATTTCCCATGATTTGCGGTTAATGGACTCAGGCCCCAAAACTGGGTTTAAAGAAATTCAACTCCCCCCAGTACAGCCAGGTTCCTCAATTATGCCGGGTAAATATAACCCAGTCATGGCAGAGATGACATCAATGGTATGCTTTCAGGTAATGGGATATGATAGTGCGATCGCCTTAGCAGCCCAAGCCGGACAATTAGAATTAAACGTGATGATGCCGCTAATTGGCTATAATTTGATTCACAGCATTGAAATACTCGGTAACACCATCGCCGCCCTCACCGAACGCTGTATTGAAGGAATTACCGCCGATAAAGAACGTTGTTTAGCTTACGCCGAAGGTAGTTTAGCATTAGTCACCGCACTAAACACCCACATCGGATATTTAAACGCTGCTGCTGTAGCCAAAGAATCCTTAGAAAGTGGTAAATCTCTCAGACAAATAGTATTAGAACGAGGCTTAATAAGTGAAGCAGAATTAGCAACCGTCCTCAACTTAGAACAAATGAGCGCCATTGTTCCTCTTGCATAATTCGTAATTTATCATTAAATACCAATTACGAAAGTTAGAGAGGTAAACCCCAGCCAAAAGTTTACTAACCCAGTAATATTGGTTTGGGGTATGCTCTTCAGATACGTGTTTGTTCAATAATCAAATAGTAGTCCTATAGTAATCCTAAATCATGTGAAAACTTCCTGCCTTCTTCCCTTGGCGAACTTGGCGGCTTGGCGGTTCGATATAATAAGATGTTAGATAATTTAAAAAACACTAA
The DNA here is from genome assembly GCF_963920885.1 of Anabaena sp. CCY 0017. Classification (NCBI taxonomy): domain Bacteria; kingdom Bacillati; phylum Cyanobacteriota; class Cyanophyceae; order Nostocales; family Nostocaceae; genus Anabaena; species Anabaena sp. CCY 0017. Next base: position 409,927 of record NZ_CAWUDG010000002.1, read on the forward strand.
AATAACTACATCTCCTCAACTCTTGTACTTTGCGTCTTTGCGCCTTTGCGTGAGACTAATTCATACTTTCACACACCAAAGCTAATTTCTTCATATAATTAAACATATATTAATCTAATATATTATCCATGCAGACACAAAAACCATCAGTCAGCCTGATTCGGGCTACCTCCTACGAAAGCGAGGCTTTACGGGCATCATTAGTCACCCTGCTAGAACCTTTTGGGGGGATGTCTGCCTTTGTCAAACCAGGAAATAGAGTATTACTCAAACCAAATCTCCTCACAGGTTCCCGCCCTACCAAAGAATGTACAACCCGGCGAGAACTGGTTTATGAAGTAGCTCAGATGGTCATAGAAGCTGGTGGTAAGCCATTTTTAGGCGATAGTCCCGCCTTTGGTAGCGCCAAAGGAGTAGCAGAAGCCAATGGCTATCTCCCGCTTTTAGAAGCATTGCATATACCTATCATTGAGTTTCACGGTAAGCGTTACGAAACTGTCAACGAAGACTTTAATCACCTGCGACTATGCAAAGAAGCGATGGAAGCCAATGTAGTGATTAACTTACCCAAAGTCAAATCACATACACAGTTGACATTAACGATGGGAGTAAAAAATCTGTTTGGTTGCGTTCCTGGTAAAATGAAAGCTTGGTGGCACATGGAAGCAGGGAAAGATGCTAACCGATTTGGTGAAATGTTAGTAGAAACTGCCAGAGCAATTAATCCCAATTTAACTATTTTAGATGGTATTATCGGTCATGAAGGTAATGGCCCTAGTGGTGGCGAACCTCGTGATTTAGGTATTTTAGCAGCCGCAGCAGATGTATTTGCTTTAGATAGGGCAGTATTAGAAATTCTCAATGTTCCACCCGAACAAGTTCCCACAGTTGCAGCGTCTCAAAGGTTGGGAGTTTGTCCAGAATTAGCTGAGATAGATTTTCCCCATTTACATCCTGATTTACTCCAAATTGAAGATTGGCAATTACCAGATAAGTTAATGCCAATTGATTTTGCCATGCCTCGTGTGATTAAGTCTACATTTAAACACCTTTATATTAAGTTTCTTAAGGAACCGATGAGTGCTTATGGTAAAGGCTAGAGTCATAAATTTTATTGAATAACCCCAGCAATCGTAGGGTGGGTTAGTCGCATAGGGTAAATATGACACTCAACAAAATAACTTGTTTGCGACGTAACCCACCTTTAACCGTCAATATTGGTGGTGGGTTACGCGGTCGCTCTAGTGTAGCCATTATACCCACCCTACGCCTGAGAAACCATGTATAATCTTGCAAGCGATACATAAACCCAACTATAGATCACATTGTTGTTAAAACGTTTTTTAATAAAAAAAATAAAGGTGAATGTATGGAAAGAAGCAAATTTGAGGGAATGTTAGTTGAAGTATGTCATTTTAATAAACCTAGAACTAGAAATACTATCAGAAGTAATTCTATTAGATTAATTCATTGGCTAGAATTTGCAGGTATAATAGAATATCAAGTTATTTCTCCTACGAGTGGGTTTATTTATAGACCTATTAGTGAAGGTAAAAAAAGGGTAAATTACGAGATATACAGCCAGATATTTGGTAGTTTTTGAACTCTCTCTATCTGAAAATCAATCTTTGCAACAGTGGTGATGATAAATATCCGAAACACAGACGGAGTTCTCTCTAATAAATCGGCTGTCTGAACTTATAATAGGTATATCCTATGAAAAATTTCTTTACTTCCCACTGAGGGGAATATTTCTATTATGCTGCAAAGATTATATGTACACAACTATCGATGTCTAGAAAACTTTGAACTTACCATGAAAGAGATGTCATCTGCTCTCTTAATTGGCAAAAATGGTGCTGGTAAATCAACTATTTCCTCGGCATTAGAGGTACTTCAATCTATTGGTAGAGGTATCAATAGAGTTGGACAACTTGTGCAGTCTAAAGATTGTGCTCGTGGACGGTCTGATGTTCCTATTCGGTTAGAAATAGAAGTATTATTAGCAGATAAATTATATAAATATGTCCTAGCTTTAGAGTTACCAGAAAAGTTTAAAGAACTGCGAGTATTTGAAGAACAACTATTAGTTGATAACAATATACTTTACTCTCGAAAAGAAGCCCAGGTTAATCTTTATTCTACCTTCCAGAATCGGGAAGCTCAATTTTTAGTCGATTGGCATTTGGTAGCCCTTCCACTGATTCAGGAGCAATCTGAAACTGATCCGCTTCACACTTTCAAGACTTGGCTGGCTCATATCATTATTTTAGCACCAATTCCCAGCTTAATGACTGGAGATTCCTACGGCGAAACTTTAGAACCAAAACGGGATGCTTCAAATATTGGCGAGTGGTTTTCTGGGTTACTTGGTAGATATCCTGCTGCTTACAGAGAAGTTGATAAATATCTGAGAGAAATTATGCCAGATTTTCAAGATTTTCTCAACGAACTTATTGGTAAAGATTTCAAAAGCTTGGTTGTTCGATTTGAAGAAAACAATGCAAATCTCAGTGTGAACTTTGAAGACTTATCTGATGGGGAGAAATGCTTTTTTCTCTGCGCGGTGGTGTTAGCAGCTAATAAGTTCTATGGACCACTTTTTTGCTTTTGGGATGAACCGGATAACTATCTTTCTATCTCAGAGGTTGGACATTTCATTACATCACTGCGACGCTCATTTAAGAACAGTGGACAAATTTTAGCAACTTCTCATAACCCAGAAGCTATCCGCAAGTTTTCTAATGAAAATACCTTTGTGCTTGATCGAAAAAGTCACTTAGAGCCTACTTTAATTAGACCGCTTAGTGATATATCTATTCCAGGAGATTTGATCAATGCTTTAATTTGTGGCGATATCTCACTATGAGCATTAACAAGAATAAACCGCACCTTTTTATCTTACCTGAAGATGATGCTAATCGCCAGATTGCCAACGGATTTATTCAAGATTTAAACGTGAATGCTCGTGCTATTCAAATTCTACCAATTGCTAATGGGTGGAAAAAAGTTGTGGATAAGTTTATGAATGATCATGTCCGTAAAATGCGACAATATCCACAAAGTATGATGGTGTTACTGTTGGACTTTGATGAGTGTGAAGATAGACTAATTTATGTAGAAAGCCATATTCCCGAAGATATCAAAAATAGAGTGTTTGTTTTAGGAGTACAATCTAACCCAGAGAGTTTAAAGAGAGATATTCAAAAGAGTTTTGAGACTATTGGAGAATCTCTGGCGACAGACTGCTCTGAAAACAAGAATGAATTATGGGGACATCCGCTTCTCATACATAATAAAACTGAGTTAGAACGAATGATTGTATCTGTTAAACCCTTTTTGTTTTAAAAATAAACATAATAATATGTTAGACCAATATTGGTTGATAGGGGAGAGATTTATAAGTTGCGGTAATGGAATTACTGGTATGGGCGGGCATCTTTGCCCTCCACACAAGAGTTTATTGTAATTTACAGCGATTTTCAGGTAAATGAACCACACTTTAACATCTCACGCATACCGCAAGCGGAACCCGCAGGGTAGGCGCAAAGACGCAAAGAACAGAAGAAAGGAATTCAGCTTAGTCTCACTAAGGAATGGGATGACAGGCTCGATTTAGTATCTACCTATATATAGATTGACAAAAATGATTTCGTATTACTCAGATTTAGCTTTGATGATGCTGAAAGATTTTTTCAGTGCGATCGCCTAACTGAATATAATCAAATATGACTGTTATAATTGTGCTTTTTCAGTAATACTTAATGTTGAATATAGTTGTATTTACATAGAAGTATTTGATTGGCGATACTTAAGTTATTACTGTCGCTACATTGTTCAAAAATAAATTTACATTTATACCAATTCACTGTATTTTTTACTATATTCTAACTTCAATAACTGCCTAAAGGTAGTCTATGAGGGTCTTTATAGCTGTTTTCATAGTAACAGTGTTAACTAATTTAGGTTAATAATTATATAGATGCTCAGATAGAAAATGTGATTTGTTTAGCTAATACTTAACCTATTCTTAACCCGTAAATCATAAACTATAGTGCAGGAGTGTAACTGATTATTCGCTAAGTCAAGATGCTTATATTTTTCGGGAAATTTGTATCAAAAATGGCAGTTATAAATTTGCTATTGTGACAATTGCCAAACTGGTTGAACTTTTTGGTTGCTATATAGTTGACAGTGAAAAAATAGTTAGAATAGCATCAATACTCTCTTTTAGAGAGTCCACCTCCAAAAAAAGTGACGAATTTCAAATTTGTATGGACGCAAATAGCCAGTCTGCCAGCCCTACCGATACATATTCCCATCGTTTGGCAGACATTGTGGGAACGGCGATCGCTCTAGTGACTCTAACACTACCTGTGTTTGTCATTGCCCACTATTCGACCGATGTTTCAAATAACCCCCAACCCCGAACCTATACACTGCCAAGAAGTGGAAATTAAACAACAGGTGCAAGTAGCATTTCACAGCAAGTTCGCTCGCAGAAGGAGAAAACACCTTGTGATCTGATATTTTGGATATGTAGTTAACCCGGCATGATCTGAATCTGTATTGTCTTCTGACTGATTTAGATATGTGTAGTTGAAGTTTTTTTGTTTCTCACCAGTCATAAATATCTGAGTAGAAAGCGTTGCGGGCAGTCCTGACAACGCTTTTTACTTCATGTATACTTGCGATGTTGAACAGTGATTCAGATGAATATCTTGGGAAGAAGTCCATCTTGGCTTTAAAATTTTACAGAGGGAGCCAAACTCAGTGCTACCTTAATTTACTGTTATCAGAGGATTTTTTTGTGGACTTATCCCGTATTCCTGCCCAACCAAAACCCGGTATACTCAATGTTTTAATTGAAATCCCCGGCGGGAGTAAAAATAAATATGAATTTGACAAGGATTTGGAAGCCTTCGCGCTGGACAGAGTGCTTTATTCTTCGGTACGATATCCCTATGACTACGGCTTTGTACCTAACACTTTAGCTGATGATGGCGATCCTCTGGATGGAATGGTGATTATGGATGAACCAACCTTTCCAGGCTGTGTGATTCCAGCCCGACCGATTGGGATGCTAGAAATGATTGACGGTGGCGATCGCGATGAAAAAATTCTTTGTGTTCCTGACAAAGATCCACGCTACGCTGACGTAAGATCACTCAAAGACATTGCACCCCACCGCCTAGAGGAAATTGCTGAATTTTTCCGCAGCTATAAAAATTTGGAGAAAAAAGTTACACAAATCCTCGGCTGGCAAGATGTTGACAAAGTTGCAGCCTTAGTAGATAAATTCGTCCAGGCTGCTAAAGCATAATAGAAAAGTTATGAGTTATAAGTTGTGAGTTATGAGTTTTTATCTTAAACTCCTAACTTCTAACTCTAACTGTCCTTGTAAAGACACAAACAGCTTTTGCTGGTTGCGATTTGCAAAAAATGCTACAAAACTTTAAAAAAAATGCAGCGCACTCTTCTTTTAGCAAAAATTCACAACTGTACCCTCACGGGGGCAAACATTAACTATGTGGGTAGTATCAGCATCGATCAAGTTTTATTAGACAAAGCTGGCATTTTACCCTACGAACAAGTTCAAGTAGTGAATAATGCTAATGGTCAACGTTTTATTACTTATGCGATACCTGCCCTAGAAAATTCTGGCATAATTGAATTAAATGGGGCAGCAGCACGTCTAGGCATTACAGGCGATCGCTTGATTATAATGGCTTACGGGCAGTTCACTCCAGAGGAGTTAAAAAATTACTCTCCTACGGTAGTCATTGTGGACGAAAAAAACCGACTTCTGGAAGTGCGGCACTACGATGACCTGCTCAGTAAGGTCTAACTGTCAAGAAATATGTCAAATTTTGAACTGTCGGGTTCTCAAAGCTACGTCACAGAAGAGCCAATAATTCCCCTACGTAGTCCTACGGGTGAATTTTTGGTAAAGTTTTGGGGTGTGAGAGGTTTAATTCCCACTCCATGTAGCAGTACTCATCGTTATGGCGGTAACACTGCTTGTATTGAAATATATGTAGCTGGTAAGCACCTGATTTTTGATGGTGGTACAGGTTTACGCATACTGGGACGCACTTGGCAAAAACTACATGAACCACTAGAAGCTCATTTATTTTTTACTAACTCCCAATCAAATCATATTCAAGGCTTTCCCTTTTTCGCCCCGGCATTTGTGGCAGAAAATAGCTTCCATATTTATGGTATACCTGCCTCGAATGGAGCTTCCATTAAACAATGTCTGTGTGACCAAATGCTCCAACCTCTGTTTCCGTATCCTTTACAGGCAATGCAATCTAAATTGCAATTCTATAATTTAACTCCAGGGAAGGAGGTAAAGTTAGATGATGTCACCATTACCACAGCATTAATTCATCAAAGTCAGAAGTCTGTGGGCTATCGCGTCACTCACCAAGAATATAGCGTTGCTTACGTTACAGATTTACACAAACACCTTGAGCAAGTCGAATGCGATCGCATTTTACAAATTATTCAAGATGCTGATTTACTAATTGCCAATGCTACCTACAATCCCCCAACGGCTTACAACCATGAGGCCACTGATATCCACTGGAAAACTGCTGTAGAGTTAGCAAAAAGTGCAGGTGTGAAACAGTTAGTCATCTCTCAACACCATCCTGATGATAAAGATGATTTTCTTGACAAAGTACAACTAGAAGTTCAATCTGTCTTTCCCAAAGCATTACTAGCCTCTGAAGGTTTAGTCTTATCGGTTGGGTAAAACTTAGGTGACTTTTTTACTGAAGATGTTCTCAAGGCGTTTTAAATACACAGAGAACGAGCTTCATCAACTTTCAGCGTTGTTCCGGTAATAAATTTGGCATCATCGCTAAGTAGAAAAACCACAATTTTGGCCAGTTCTGCATAAGTTGCAGGTCTTTTCCACATCAAGTCTGGAGGTACGTTCCACCCCTCTAACTCACTGAGGGAATCGGCGACGAAAAAAGGGGCGATAGAGTTCATGCGGATGCGATCGCTTCGATAACGCTGGGCATATAATTTTGTGAATCCCTCCATTGCTGCCCGCAACGTACCACTAAATGGTGTTCCTAGACTTGGTTCTTGTGAATCACAAGCAGAAATATTGACAATTGCGCCCCCTCCCTGTTTTTGCATTGGCTCTGTAACTAATCGCGCCAGCCGCACAACACTGAGAAATAACATTTCAAAATTTTCGATCCACATTTCATCAGAGATAGAAAGCAGATCCGGTCTAGGCGGATCGCCAAAACTATTGACAACAGCATCAATACGTTGAAACTTTGTCAAGGTTGTTTCCACCAATCGCTGCAAATCTTCTGGGTTAGTAATTGACCCCTGCATAGCAATTCCATCAAGTTCAGTAGCTAAATTTATAACTTGTGAAGAGCGGGACATCAGTGATACCACATATCCTTTAGCCGCCAGTTCATGCGCACATCCGGCTCCAATGCCTCGACTACTAGCCGTGACAATCACAACTTTTCGTTTATTCATAGATTTTCAAAGAGAAGTTTGCGCGTCTCGCCACATACCAGTGAGGAGCAGTTGATCTCCAATCGGTAGTGGTGAGAGTTGTCGAAATCCGTGTTTTTCATAAAAACTAATACTGCGGGGATTGGAAGCAACCAGATAACATCCGACTTGGTGACTATCGGCATACTGAAGTACGGGTTGTAAAAGGTTTCCCCCCAAACCTTGCCCACGGGATTGTGGCAATAGTGCTAACCAAAATACCTCACAGTGCGGCGGGCCGGGTTCCGTACTGATTATGGTTTCACCCAATTGCTGAAAGCGACTCACTGCTTCTAAGCCGCCAAATTTTTCCACAATAATCGCAACTTCACTCAACAATTGGTCAAAATTGTGGTCGAAAATCAAAACATCAGCAGGATACCAAATGATTGCTCCCTGATCTGCTGGTGCTAAGGTAACAGTTCCTCGGTTGCAACCGTCTTTAACAAACAGTTGAAACCAATTTGTTAAGGCTTCCACACGAGTGTGAAAGTCAGGAAACAGAAAAGCTAGCATGGGATCATTGACAAATCCCTCAGCTAGAACCCTTGCGGTTGTTGGAATTATGGTTTCTGTCTTATTCAACACTTTAGCTAACTCCTGAATCATTCATAAATCTATTGAACGATTCCATAACTCAAACTGTCTTGCCTATTTTTCCGATTTTTAGCACGTTTTTATCTACTTTTGGGCGAGAAATCGTTTAGGTGTTACCCCAACCAATCTTTTGAAGTGGCGGGTGAAATGACTTTGATGGGCAAACCCAACCTGATTAGCAACCTCGGCAATCTCATATCCATTGACCAATAGCGTTTTTGCCTTTTTGATCCGTTGGTACAAGACATACTGATGTGGCGCAAGTCCGGTGGATTGCTTAAACTGTATGGCAAAATAATTGGGGCTGAATTGAGCGATCGCGGCCAGTTCTGCTAAGGTCAAATTACACTCAAGGTGAGTACCAATGTAGTCCAATACTCGCTTGAGGGTGGAGTTTGGCAAACCTACCTTTTGAATTTTGCGTGTTTTGTGAGTACAGTAGTGGCGGGCTATGTGTAGGGAGATGGTAGTTAAAAGAGAATCCAGATATAACTGTCCATTGAAACCGGGATTTTCTACTTCTCGCTGCAACGTAACTCCCAGATGATACAGCAGAGAATCAGGAACAAAGAATTGGGGATGTAAGTCGATTTCATCCCGGTGATCAAATTCGCCTAACTGTTGCTGGAAAACTTGCGGTTCCACTGCTAGGAGTAAATAATAATGCTCTTGATCCCAGTTGGCTGTACAGTCTACGCCAGCCGGAATAATAATTGTATCGCCAGTTTTCAGTTCCCCTGCGGAAAAAATACCATCTGTAACCATCTCGTGATAGGTTGCTGGGGGAACATCTGTATGAATGAAAATTAGATGATCTTCGGTTCTGCCTGATTCTTCTCTGGGGGGGTGTTGTAAGTGGGCAAACTGGATACCAGGTGCTAAAAAGTTGTGCTGTAAGTAGGTGGCACTCAGTCCATAAATTTCCCGGATATCGGGGTGGTTGACAGGTTGAATGTCCAAAATATTTACTTTTGCTAGAAGTCTATATAATTTTATACTCGATTACCAACTGTTTGGGCAGCAGAATTGACTGCCTGTCTCAGTTCTTGGAGTTTGGCAGCTACAGCCCCATTATTGAGTAATTCGGCTGCTTTGGTTAATCCTGATTGCATATCGAAACAAATACCACTGCGCCAGAGATAGAAACCACCATTCCATAAGGCTGTTTGCATTAGTTCCCCTGGTTCACCAGCTAAAACTTTTTGGATTTGATTTAACAGTTCCTCGGTACTTCCTAGAGGTACATTCTTGCTAGTAATACCATAATCATGGGGTGAGAGCAGCAATCTTTCAATTTCTTGGGGCATTTGAGACAAAGCGATAATTGCAGTGCGATCGCGCGGTAAATCGCAACTACCTTCTAATCCCTTAACTAAGGTGTATTTGTGGACTTGTCGCAATTCCAAGGCTACGCGAAACATGGCTTCTGTAGGCGGATGGACAAAACCAGCCACAATATGAGCGTCCCCAGAGTATGGACACCAAATTAATTCCATTGTCGCTAAAGGAGGACGCTTACCGAGTTGGTCGCGATATTCCCACATAGCGTTAGTTAAGGGAAAATGCACAGGTGTATAAACGAAGCCGATGTTTGTTTGTGCAAATACCTGCTGGGTTTGTGCTAGTGGTAAAGCAGTCCAATCAACACCCAACCCTTGCCATATTTCTACTAAAGGTAAACCATATTTTGTGGGTAAGCGATCGCCTCCGTGCATCACTACTGGTTGTCCGGCGGCGGCGAGTAGTAATGCGGTAACTGGGCTAATGGGTGCGGTGCGGGTTCTGCCATCATAAGGTATTCCCAAAACCATCGCCGGGCGTGCAGCAGCGACTGGTTGCAGTTTTGGACCCAATTCTTCATAAGCGTCTAGCATCCCTGCTAACTCTTCCCCCGTGGGTCGCCTGATACGGTGGGCGATTAAAAATGCGCCAATTTGCGCTGGTTTGGCAACACCTTGCAGCATCATTTTAGTAGCTGTGGCTGCTTCCGCACGAGTTAAATTCTCGTTTGTGTGGTTTCCGCTACCTACTTTTTTTAGTAGTTCCCTAAATACTTTACTCATACCAGCCATTAGTCAAAGGTCAAGTTTTGACTAATCATAACTTTAGGAAGCGGATCGCTGCTGCTGAAATTGCGGTGGGATATGTTCCAACACAAGTTGCCAAAAGTTCTGGATCGGCGGGATTTGCAGACGGTCTTGAGTTGTTACCATCACTACCTGACGTGCGAAACCAGAATTATCAGCTAAGGGACGCACTGCTAGTGTAGGATCTTTCCGTGCTTCCATCAGGGCTGAATAAGGCAACAAAGCCACTAGTTCGCCTTGGCGCACGACTCCTCGGAAAGCATCTAGAGTATTTACTTCTAACGCTGCTTGCAGTTTAGCTTCCAAGCGTTCAAATTTATCTTGTACTAAGCGTTGCATCCCATAACCGTCTTTGAAAACTACTTGGGGATACCGGACTAACTCTGACCAAGGAATACTTTCATATTGGGCTAGGGGATGATGGGCGGCTGTCAGCACTTCTATTGATTCTTCATATAAGGCTTCTACAACCATGTCTCTACCAGTGGTTAAGAAGCGATTATTCATCACAATTGCTAAATCTACTAATCCATCTTTGAGGACTTTTAAAGCGCGATCGCTACCTAATGATGTGACTCGCAATTGGACTTCGGGATAATCATGACAAAATTGCTGTAACACTGGAGGTAGGTAAGAAGCACACAGCGAATGAATCGCCGCAATACAAAGTTCTGGTTGCTTACCGTCCATTAAATCTGTTAATTCTTGTGTAGCAGTTTCCCACTCTTGGCATATTTTGCGGACACGAGGTAGCAAACATTCACCGCCGATAGTTAGCTTGGCATAGCTGGTACGGTGAAATAGTTCTACGCCCAAATCAGCTTCTAGTGACTGAATTTGCCGACTGATAGTCGATTGAGTCACACCACATTTTCGGGCTGCTTGTTGGAAGCTGCCGGTTTGGGCGATCGCCAGAAAGGCTTGCAACTGCTCTAGCCGCATTTTATGTAGCCTGAATTACATTTATTGACTTGACTAAGTTAACGGTTTTTTACCTGCAATTTAGTAAAGTATGTTACATAATTTTTTCTGGGAAGATGCTGTTAAAACAAATGTAGAGACATTTCATCAAATATCTCTACATTCTTTCTCTTACCTTTTCTAGCCTTGCTGAACTAACTTTGTTCTTGAGGAACTTGTCCTATTAGTCCTTCATTCATCAGCTTTTCTTTATCGCGTCGGCGTTTTTTGGCGTAAAGCTGAATTGTCACCGCCATCAAAATGACTAAACCAAAAATGCCCCAAACTGTAATATCTGTTGGTAAATTATTCTTAAACACAGCCAGTAAGACAATCACCAGTAACATGACTGTAGGTGCTTCATTTAAAGCCCGCAACTGTTGACCACTCCAGCGACATTCATCTGCGGCTAACTGCCTCATCAGACGCTTACAGTAATGATGATAGCCGAGTAAAAGGGCAACAAATAGCAGTTTAATATGCAACCAACCTTGTTTTAAAACTTCCGGTTCAGTGGTTAATAAACCTATAGCCATTGCTACCGTCAGCAACATTCCTGGAGTAGTGATGATATGGTAAAGGCGCTTTTCCATAATTTGATACTGATTTTTCAGTATCGTTTTTGCTGGTTCTGGTTCTTGGTTCGCTTCTACATGATAAATAAATAGACGTACTAGGTAAAATAACCCCGCAAACCAAACTACAATCCCAATTAGATGAAATGCTTTAAACCAGGAATAAGCCATGAACTAAAATCTCCGTCAGTGTGGTTTTGAACCCTTTTTAGCTTTAATAAAAAAGTTTACAAATGCAGTCTTAGGTAATATTATAAATCCGCAGCAAAAGTATTATTCACTAAGCTTAACCATACTTAAATTTAGAGAAAAACAAATAATTTATTGCTGCTTCTCTGTATTTATGTATGGGATCTTGTTTATAATATCGATTTTCTCCAGATTTATTATCTGATTATTAAGTATTTATACGTCTGACAAAAGGCAAAAGGTCTTCTAGAATCGTTTTGTGGTAGTGTTCTTGAGGATAATGCCCCACATTATTAATTTTTATTAATTCGGCATTCGGTACAGAATCAGCAAACTTTTGTGCTACCTCTATAGGTAGCCAAGGGTCAATCATCCCCCACTGAATCAGAATTGGCTGTTGCCATTCTTTAAATCCCGATTCTATTTCTGACATGGCTTGGTCTAGTTGCAAATTCCGCACAGTGGCCAGAAGACTCCGCCCCGCAGTGGAAGCTTTTAAAAATGGTTTGCGATAAATATCTAAATCTTGATCTTCAATGCGGTAACGACTCCCACCTTCTAGAGTCCGATCAACTAAGAGGGGGTCTTGAGTCATCATTTCACCAGCCAATGGTAAACCCAGTTGTTTAATTTTCCAAGGCAATTTGGCAGTTGTGGAAATCGGTGCATTCAAGATGGCTATGTTAGCAATTTGCTCAGGATGGCGCAAAGCATATTGTAAGCCCACAGAACCTAGAAATCCTTGCACAACTAAAGAAAATCTTTCTAGTTCTAAGGCTTTGACAAATCCTTCTAAGGCAGTAATAAATTTATCAGGTGTGTAATTAAAATCCCATTTTTCCGGCTGGGAAGAAAAGCCATAACCAATCCAATCTGGTGCGATCGCTCTGTTTCCCTGACTCCCTAAAGCGGGCATAACGTGCCGCCAGCTATAACTTTGTGATACTAAACCGTGTAGAAATAATACAGGTAGCAAGTCAGTTCTGCCAATGGGTTCACACTCGCGATAAAACCATTCTAGAGAATCTACTGTAATTTTATGTTCTGTTAAAGACACGCTCTTTTCCTAATACAACGCCAAAGCCCAAATACTAAAAGCTATTTTTTATAATGACTAAAAGTAATCATCTCACGAATTGCGTCCGCTGTTGCTGGTGCTAGTAAAACACCATTGCGGTAGTGTCCAGTAGCTAAGAGAATATTGCTAAATCCTGGGAGTTGATCAATGACTGGGGCGGGACGACCTTCAGGACGGGGACGTAAACCCGACCAAGTGCGGATAATTTCGGCTGGGGCTAAATCTGGGCAAAAGGCGATCGCTTGTTGCCAAACTTCTGTTAGCATTTCTTGATTAGGTAGGATTTCATCGGCGTTACGAGGAAACTCCACTGTTGCACCTACCCAGTAATCATTGCCCCCGATAGGGACAATATGCACATCATTACCAGTAATCACCGGCTGAAAGTCAGAATTACCTAATGGTTGATCTAAATGTATGTGTAATGCTTGCCCCAAAACCGGGCGGATATCTAGCATCTGCTTTAACTTTGCCGTCAGAGGTGTAGAACCCAGCCCCGCAGACAGTACAATCCAATCGGCGGCAATTTTTCCCTCTGTCGTCTCCACAGAACTGCATTTACTAAGTTTTTCAATTTCTGGGGTTGGGTTATCCATCCCCAAAACAGTTACACCAAATGTAAAAGTTACCCCATTGTGTTGGGCAGCCTCAACTAAAGCTAAAGTCAAAGCAGTAGGATCTAGTTGACGGTCTTGGGGAGAATAAACCGCGCCTATAATTTTGGTGTGATCAACTTGAGGACAAAAATTTTTGAGTTTGGCTGTATCCCAAAGTTCCAATTTCCAGCCTTGAGAATGTCGAACTGCGGCCAGGTTTTCCCATCCTGTTAAATTCTCTTCTTCCCAGACAAGACTGAGAATACCTTGGCGATTGAAAGGGATTTTACGCCCTGTAATGGCTTCTAATTCGGGAATTAAAGTTTCGTAGCGTTGAATGCTAGTTTGTCGCCGTTGCCAAGCTTGACCCTTAACTTTATGACTAATTACACCCATCAAAACGCCCAAGGCTGCACCTGTGGAAGCTTTGGCGGGTGGTTGACGGTCGATAACTGTGATTTTTAAGTTTTTAACTAGGCTAAGTTCATAGGCGATCGCAGCCCCAACTACACCACACCCGATGATAACTACGTGACTCATTGTTTTTTGGAGAATGTTTTTGAGATTAAACCACAAATACACAGATATTATCGGTGTTTAGCTGTGGTTTCTTTGTTCCCAATTTGCATTTTGCCAGAAGTTGATGAGTTATTGCCGTGGTATTTGGGGAGTCTCAGTGTTTGTGACTGGGAAAAATTCCTGCTTTTCAAAGCCAAAAAAATTAGCTACCAGGGAGTTAGGAAAACTTTGCATTTTTTGATTATAAGCTTGTACTGCTTGGTTGTAGCGCATCCGTTCCACAGCCAGACGATTTTCAGTCCCCGTTAGCTCATACTGAAGATTTGTAAACAATTGGCTAGATTGCAACTGGGGATTAGCAATTGCATAATTACTAAAACGCTCAATTGCTTGATTAACTTGTGCCGTCGCCTCTGCCTTTTCTTCAGGAGTGGCGGCTTGTAAATAAGCTTGACGCGATCGCTCCAATAAAGCAACTAACTCTTGTTCTTGTTTGGCAAAAGCTTGTGTGACATTTACCAGATTGGGGATTAAATCGGCACGTCGCTGGAGTTGGTTTTCAACTTGCGCCCAAGCTGCTTCCACTCTGCTACTACTGCTTTGGATTGAGTTGTAAGTCCAACCAGTCCAGACAGTCAAGGCGGCTACTATACCTGCACCAATAATTAGTAGCCTTTGGCGAAGATGTGCTAACTTTTGTTGTGTAGCTTGTTGTTGCTGCTGTCTTAGCTGTACATCTTGGATTGCTTGCTGAATAAATTCTGCGGGAATATCAACTTCTGTTCCAGCTGCTACTAATTCAGCCGCAGAGTAACTTTGAGTGTGATTGGTATAATAACGCGAAGCTAATTCCAATACCTCTGGGGCAATTTCTTCAGGAATTCTTTCTTGTGGATTGTTCATAACATTTACCAACTACCACCAGCACCGCCGCCACCGCTACTACCACCACTATAACCACCGCCACCGCCACCGCCACTATAACCACCGCCACTATAACCACCGCCGCTATAACCACCGCTAGATGGGGGAGGTAAAGGGGGAATTTTTTTCTCCATTGCGTGGTGATAAGTACAACAATGGCATTTATCGATAACCTGTTTGATTCCCGAATCAAGGCGCGTGGGTTTTTTAGTAATTTTCTCAGTGCGAATTATAGTCAATTCTTTACAATGGGGGCATTGTTGAAATCGAGATGAATTACTCTCAAGAGCAATTAAATTAAATCCCTTACCATTTGGTATTGGGCTACAATGGACACATTTCCACCCTTGAAATTTGACACTACGGATATTTTGTGCTGTTTTTTGCGGTTTGTTTAGATATGGCTCAATTATGGTTGCGTCTACTTTTTTCATGGGCCGTTGGCAATCACCACACAAAAAAGTGTAGGGGCGCTGTTTTTGACGTATATCCTCTTCTCGTACCATGAACATTTTCTTAGGGATGAGCAGAGGGGAGATAATCAGAAAAATAACACTTCCTGTTACCAATATTAAATTCCCGACTGTTTGAGCGAATACTCCCCAGTTCCATCCATCGGCAGTAACTTCTGTTGTAAATAGAGTAGCAGATTGAGCCGGATCAGAGCCTAAAACCAATACCAGCGCTTTGGTTCCCGCCAGTGTCCCACCTGCAAAATCACCTTTTTTAAATTCGGGGATAATTTGACTGTTGATAATGTTGCCGACTTTGGCATCAGGTAAAATGGCTTCGATACCGTAACCAGTCTCAATTTCGACTCGGCGATCGCCTACTGAAATTAAAAACAATACACCATTATCTTGTCCTTCTTTACCAATTCCCCAATGATTGAATAATTCCGTGGCAAAATTCTTGGGTGAAGGTGCTGGCGAAGTCGTTGGTACTGTAACTACCGCCATTTCCGTGCCATTTTTAGCCTCTAAATCAGAAATTAGCTGATTAATTTGGGCTTCTGTCTCATCGCTGAGGATATCTGCCATATCAGTTACCCAACCACCCGATACTTGTCGAGGATTTGGCACTTCTTCCACCTTTAAGGCGAGGCTAGACAATGGAGAAAGAACTATGGATGCTGAGAATATACCTAACAGAAAAATCCGTTTTGGTTTGAGAAAATTGAATTTCATATTTTCCCCCATCTGACATCAGTCGGAATTGACTCTTAATTAATGAATCAATTCATAAAGGAGGAATTACGGAAAATAGCATTTACCAACTATCACCAGCACCACCGCCGCCGCTACTTCCACCGCCATAATCACTACCGCCGCCGCTACTGCAATCACCACCGCTATAACTATTGCCGCTACTGTAATCACCACCAGTATAACTACTACTGCTACTACCACGACTGCGTGGGGGAGGTAAAGGGGAAATTGTTATCTCACTTTCTTGGTAATAATCACAACAATGGCATTTCTCGATAATCTGTTGGATTCCCGAATGACGCTGCGTGGGTTTTTTAATAGTTTTTTCAGTGCGAATAATAGTGAATTCTTGACAATTGTAGCATTTTGGAAATCGAGATGAATTAGGGTCAAAACCAATTAAATTAAATCCCTTACCAGTTGGTACTTGCTGACAATGAAGACATTCCCAGCCCTCAAATTTGACACTACCTATATTTTGTGCTACTTTTTGCTCTTTACTGAGATGTGATTCAATTCTGCTTGTGTCTACTTTTCTCATTGGCTGTTCACAATCAGCACATAAGAATTTGTAATTTCTCCGAAATATTCTGTAATTTACTGGTTTTTTAGGCTCAGATCCTTCTTTTTTTAGAAAAATTTCCGGAGGGAGTCTCTGCTGGCGTATCTGCAAAAAAATAGACCCTACGAATAGTGTGAATATCCCACCCCCAATTATTCCAGCGAATACTCCCCGTCTGGAGTTATTAGGCGTAACTTCTGTGGTGAATAAAGTGGCGACCTGATCTGGATCAGATTCTAAAACCAATACCAGCGCTTTGGTCCCCGCCAGTGTTCCACCTGCAAAATCACCTTTTTTAAATTCTGGGATAATTTGACTATTGATAATGTTGCCGACTCTGGCATCAGGTAAAATTGCTTCAAGAGCGTAACCAGTTTCAATTTCGACTCGGCGATCGCCTACTGAAATTAGAAACAATACACCATTATCTTGTCCTTTCTTGCCAATTCCCCAATGATTGAATAATTCCGTGGCAAATGCTTTGGGAGAAACTGCTGGGGAAGTTGTAGGTACTGTGACTACAGCCATTTCTGTGCCATTTTTAGCCTCTAAATCAGAAATCATCAGATTAATTTGGGCTTCTGTCTCATTGCTGAGGATACCCGCCATATCAGTTACCCAATCACCAGATTCTTGCCGGGGAGTAGGAACTTCTTGAACCTTTAAAGCCAAGCCAGACAGAGGAAAAAGAAGTAAAACTGCAAAAAATATCCTGATACTCAGCCAGAAAATGCGTCTGGGTTTAAGAAAATTAAATTTCATTAATTTTGCCTCTAGCAGGCAAACGTCTGGAATATATCTAATTCCAATCAGTGTATCAATTTCATAGGCAGTTAAGGAAATAGGGGCAGAGAGAAAACCGGAAAAAACTTTCCCTCTACCCATTTTAGCTAGTACCTAACTTACTTCTGGCTGACTGCTTGTATCAGGAAGCAGTTGTAAAAATTTATCAATGTCTTCCATAACTTTTTGGTAGCTACTCAAAGCAAGTTGGCTATCACTCTGTACGGTCGCTTGATCAATCTTAACTAGGTCGTTAAGTAAATCTCGCGTTTTTTGCCGTGCTACGGGTTGGACAGAAGGAAGGAGATTGGGAATAATATAAGTCATGCTTGACCTAGCTTCGGTCATTGGTCCATGTATAAAATTACCTACATCAATCCAATCCTTTTTGTTGATCAAGGTTTTTAGTTCGTCTGCGCGATCGCGCACAGCCTGAATTTTGGGAACGTATTCCTGAATTCTCTCCAGTTGAGTTGCGGTATAAGTTGGAGGTGCAATTGTAGCACTCGGTCCACCACAACTAATGAGGAATGTTGCCAATAATACTAAAATCAGAGAAAAAATCGAGCGGTGACGCGCCATAAACTGAACTTATTTTTTTGTGTGTATGCCCATTTACAGTGTAATTTTAGATCGTTGCGGTAATCGATAGTTCTACTTGCCAAGGGATTTTCCTGAAAATTTTGGTAATCAAGGCAGATATTATTGTGGAACAGCCTAGTTCCTGGGTGTTTTGGGAAAAATTCAGTATAATTACTCAAAATAGCTAAATTGTGAGGAAAGCCTAATTTTATATTTGCGAAATCCCAACGGTGTTGATAAGCTAAAACACCAATATAATCAGCCTTCTGGCGGTTTTCTGTCGTCACATCCCCTCTAGATGGGCAAAATATAGGAGTGTTTTTTTGTGAACGCATCTGAACAAGCAACAAATCTTGAACTGGCCAGCAAGATTGCTACTGTAGTAAATTTATTTAAATTAAAATTTCCTGATGCTAAATCGGATCTCAAACCCTGGAAGGATGACCCAGAAACCAGAGATTTGTTAGATCCAGATTCTATAGATATCGGCTTTCATTTTCCCGGAATCAGCAAGTCTTGGCGCAGTCGTAGTGTTTTGATTCAAATCCGCTTTTACCAAGATCCTATAAATGACTCACGACGGGCTATTGGTTTAGAGGTGGCGGGGTTTGATCATCGCGGTGAAGCGTGGCGACTGTCTACAGTAGAAAATTGGAGTTTTGTGGGCATGGCTGAACCTTCGCCACAAGTCGCGGACAAACTCAAGGAAATTTGTCGCCACATTTTAGAGGTGTTTAATAAAGGTAGTGATTAATTTGGGAATGAGGCGATCGCCCACAGACGATAAAATAAGTAATTACAACCAATAAATCTTAATTAAACACACATATCGACTCTGGTTTAACAGGACAAATCTGACGTGTGATCGGGTTATTTTTAATATCTAGATGTGTCAAATTAGTCAGGGCTGATAAGGGCTGGATATTGCTGATTTGATTTGAGTAGAGTAATAGTGTCGTCAAGTTCATCAGCATCGATAAGGGCTGGATATTGCTGATTTGATTGAAGCCGAGCCAGAGATAAGTCAAATTGCTGAGAGTTGATAACGGTTGAATATTACTAATTTGATTAGATTCGAGCCACAGATAAGTCAAATTGCTGAGAGTTGATAACGGTTGAATATTACTAATTTGATTAGAGTCCAGCGTGAGATGAGTCAAATTAGTCAGAGTTGATAACGGTTGGATATCTCTGATTTCATTGGAGCCGAGGCTGAGGTCAGTCAAATTGCTGAGAGTTGATAACGGTTGAATATTACTAATTTGATTCTTATTCACCCAGAGAGTCCTCAAATTAGTCAGGGTTGATAATGGCTGGATATCTCGGATATGATTAGCACTCAGCCAGAGAGTCCTCAAATTAGTCAGGGTTGATAATGGTTGGATATCTCTAATTTGATTGGAGTCTAGCCTCAGATAATTCAAATTAGTCAAGGTTGATAACGACCGGGTATCTCTGATTTCATTGGAGTCTAGTCTCAGATAAGTCAAATTAGTCAGGGTTGATAACGACCGGGTATATCTAATTTTGTTACCATTCAGCTTCAGATAAGTCAAATTAGTCAGGGCTGATAACGGCTCAATATCGTTTATTTTATGAAAATCCAGCGAGATATGCGTCACTTTGCTAAGTATTCTATCTGCTTTCTCACAGTCTTGGGTTTTAGCTTCTGTTAACAGAATCTCAACTGTCTGTCTAGTGTCTGGAGGTAATATTGGTTTTTGCTCACACCAATTCCTGAAGCTTTTGCTAGTGACTGAACTAGCATCAACAGTATTTGTGTATGATGGCAAGACCAAACCAATCATCAAACCGATGATTACGGTCAATTTTATTTTCATGACTTCCTGGGATATTTTGGATTTGGA
The DNA here is from genome assembly GCF_963920885.1 of Anabaena sp. CCY 0017. Lineage (NCBI taxonomy): Bacteria > Bacillati > Cyanobacteriota > Cyanophyceae > Nostocales > Nostocaceae > Anabaena > Anabaena sp. CCY 0017. The sequence goes on from NZ_CAWUDG010000002.1 coordinate 429,988, forward strand.
GAAAGTAACTTGCAAAGGAGAAAACCCGAAATCATCTAGAGCGGGAAAACCTGGAAGTGAGAAAATTGATTTCTGAGTGATTTCAAAAGCTATAATTATTGATCATGTTCTGGTTTACAGCTACCATCGGCACAATAACCTGATTGATAAGTACTCCCACGCTTGCCAAAAAGAGTATAGCGGTTATCGCGGATTTGTTCATAGAAGCGATCGCCTACCCATTTCATCCCCGGTAACGCCCGATAAGCTTCCACAAATACACTTCCCATCGGCAATAACCGCCCAATCTCCTCAGCCGCATCACTACCTTGCCAACGTCGTTCGGGTGCATTAGCATCAATTAAAATCATCCCTTGTTCGCAATCTTGGGGCGTAACTCCCCACTGTTGCAGTGTTTCTTCATCTTGCATAGGGGCGTAACGAAACAGCTTTCCTTGGTCTAAATTTTCCAGCAACTGCACTAGGGTGACGCAGAGATTGCAATTTCCATCATAGATAACGTAGTAATTCATCAAAATAATATTTCTTTAGGTATAGTTTAAAATTTACAATATCCTGACAAAAATAGTCAAATTTAACAGACTTTATGCTATGGTTTTTGGATAATCGAATAATCTGTGTAACCCTTGATGAGTAAGAACTTAACTGCCATCAAGAGCTATTGTATTTGAGCTATTTAATTGAAAATCTTTAGCTAATCTAAAGACTATAAATAAACAGAATAATCGATTCAGGCATTAATGCCATCTGCCTAGAGAGAGTTCCAAAAAGTTATCTACTATCTGTAGACTGTTTGTGTCGCTCCAATTGAAGTAGAATTTTGATTAATAACAACACACTTACATCACGTCTGTACCCTACCCGCATTGATATTCCCTCAGAAGTGCGAGAGCAAATCGTGGTAATTCTCAATCAAACCTTAGCAGCTACTGCGGATTTAAAAACCCAAGCGAAGCAAGCACACTGGAATGTTAAGGGTAATGACTTCTTTCAGCTGCACGAATTATTTGATGAACTGGCAGGGGAATTAGAACAGTATGTTGATATGGTGGCTGAACGTGTCACCGCTTTGGGTGGTTATGCTTTAGGGACAGCGCGCGCTGCGGCTAGTAATTCCATATTGCCAGAATATCCCTTCGATATTTTAGAAGGTAAAGATCACGTAGCAGCTTTGGCGGATCGTTTTGCAGCCTATGGCAAACATATCAGAGATGCGATCGCGAAAACCGATAGCTTGGGCGATGCTGACACCGCCGACCTCTACACCGAAATTTCCCGCACCATTGACAAACGCCTCTGGTTCTTAGATGCTCATCTACAAGTAGCAGAAGTCAAGGGCGAAAATGGTAAAGCTGGTAATACTCAAAAGACAGCTGTATTCAGATAAATATTCTTTGTAGAATCAAGGCTCAAATTTGCGAATTGTCTTGAGACGTGTAAATCCCCAAATTTCAAAACTCCAGTTCATAGCAGAAACTGGGGTTTTTGGCTATTCCGGATAACTACAGCACTTTGCAAGTAAATGAAGTACACATATTTAATACTATAAATGTTGTGGGGGAGGGCAAAGATGCCCGCCCTGTACCTACTCAGATGAAATGTGCTGTAAGTAGTTTCTTTTTGGTAACTACCGTACTTTTCATTTGGGAGGTATGTATTTTATTATATAAACAAGTAAATAATTAATTTATTTAAATCAGCACAGTAATAAAATACTCAACTTTCTAAAGCGAGGTGCAATTATGTCTCAAAACACAATTAACTATTTAATTCATGATAGAAACGCTCGTGGTCATGCTCAGTTTGGCTGGCTCGATAGTCATCATACATTTTCCTTTGGTAGTTTTTACGATCGCGATCGCATGGGATTTCGCACCCTGCGAGTAATCAACGATGACCGCATCGCCCCTGGTGCTGGATTTCCGCGCCACAGTCACCGCGATATGGAAATTCTCACCTATGTTCTATCAGGAGCAGTTGAGCATAAAGACAGCTTGGGGACTGGTTCTATAATTCGCCCTGGTGACGCACAAATAATGAGTGCAGGAACTGGAATCGCTCACAGTGAATTTAATCCTTCACAAACTGAACCACTGCACTTGCTGCAAATTTGGATTTTACCAGACAAGCAAGGAATAACACCCAGGTATGAACAAAAATCATTTCCTTTAGAAGAAAAGCGCGGTCAACTACGCTTAATTGCGGCTAAAGATGGGCGGAATGGTGCGGTAACAATTCACCAAGATGTTGATTTGTATGCGTCTATTTTAGAGGCTGGTGATGTTGTGAATTATCACGTTAAACCTGATCGTTATGCTTGGTTACAAATAGCTCAAGGTGTCGCAACTTTGAATGGTGAGGAACTCAGAGCCGGTGATGGGGTGCAAATTGGTGGGGAAGAAAAACTGCAAATCAGTACCGACATTAGCACAGAATTTCTACTTTTTGATTTGGGTTAATCGGGATTACTAAGCATCTAACCCTAGCGATTGAAATCGCGGCTATACAAACGAAGTCCGCCTACGCGGACTACTAGAAAATCAAAGTTTTTAACCCGCGTAGGCGGGTTTTGCCTGTGTAGCCGTGACTTCCAGTCGCCAGGTACAAGATAGATATGAGTTATGGGAGATGTCTATTTAAATTCTGGTGCAATGCGTTATTTACTCGCTACAGGAGGAATATTGCGCTACAAGGCGGAAAACTGCATACTGAAGATGTATCAAGCATAAACCTTCATCGGTAGCAAAATTCTGAGCGCCGGGATTTAAATAATGGTAAAAATTCAGCAGACTTGGCAAAGTGTAATTCCTGGACTCTGGCAAAAATTAGGAAAGCATGGCGAAACAGTAGAGTCGGGAGCAGAAGTTACTAAAGCTGGCTTGGAATTGGCGATCGTACTGGGTATACTGGCAAGTGTTCCATCAGCACCTGTAGCAGCAGCCGCATTGTCTTTTGTAGGTCTTACTCGCAAAGGATTAGACCTGCTACACGAAAAAATCAACCAGAAAGTTAAAGTAGAACAATGGGTAGCAGTTGCTTATCCTCTGGCTTATATCCAAAGCTTTGATGCTTTAGTTCAAAGGAATGGCTGGTTAAAACAAAAAATAGATGCAGAAAAATCAGAGCAAGGAGCCAAGCAGCAAATTGACCAATTAGGAGAATTTGAATTAGATGAAAATTTGGCTGATGAAGCATTAAAAAATTTCTCAGAATCTACATTATGTCAAGCTTTAAATCATCAGTTATCTAATTATTTACAACAAGCTGGAATTGACAAGAATATTACACCCATCATAACCGGGTGGGTTGCCTGGGAGACTTACCAGAATGTGGAATCACTTTTCTCAGTTGAGCCAGAGAATGTAAGTCAAGCTTTAAATATGAAGATGACGGCAGGCAAAGAAATCAGAGCTAATCAGAAATATGCCGATATTGAATCATATTTAAAAGAATACATTTCACCAAATCCTAGTGATCCAATTTTACGTGACCGATGGAAAGTAATAGATGAAGAATTTACATTTCCTGAAATTTATGTATTTTTACAAGCCCATTTGTTGGATAGTAATGGGAAATTGCAAGAAGAGGTGGATTCTGTTAACTTAGACACTTGGGCAAAAGATTATTTAACCAAGCTTTTTAGTAACTGGTAGAGAATCGGCTTTACAAGGGCTTGAAAATCGTGTACCTACCAATTTAAAAAGGGTAGAAATTGCCTTAATGAATGACAATCTCCAAGAACAATGGTTAGAAAAATGGGGTAAATTAGTTGGACAAGATAAAGTAGAAGCATTTCAAAAGTTTTTAACAGCAGATAGTTGTCCAAAGCGTGTACAAGAATTAGCGCGTGAGCCGTTGTTATTGTATTTGTTAGCAGCCATGCACCGAGATGATCAGTTAAATACTGAAATGTTTAAAGATAGTAGCGGCGCTCAAGCTAAGATACTGATTTATCAAACTACGATGGATTGGGTACTCACGAAACAGCGTCCGCAAGAACTTAACGATAAAATTACTGAATTTGAGACAGAAGATTTGCGATTTATTTTGATTGAAGCTGGATTGTGTGTTACCCAATCTGGTAGAGAATGGACTTCAATTAAAACAATTGAAGAACGCCTGAAAAATGATAAATCAGTAAAAAATATCTTGGAAAAAGCCCAACAAAATTTAGGTAAAAATCCTTTAAGAAATGCGTTAGCAGCATTTTATTTAAGACCAGCAAAAGCTTCTGATTCAACCGAGGGTGCTGTAGAGTTTATTCATAAGAGTTTTGGCGAATTTTTGTGCGCTCAAAAAATTACCGAGAGTTTGAAAAAATGGGTAAGTTTAGATCCTGCAAGTAGACGTGATAAATTTCTCATTGATGATGAACAGCTATCAAAAGAAATATATGATTTACTAAGTTATGGTGGCTTGACTTCAGAGATAGTAGAATATTTAATGACTCTACTTGAAGCTGAAGAGAACTTTCAATATATAAAATTATTTGAACGTTTGGAGTATTTCTATCTTGATTGGTGTCAAGGCAAATTTATTAGTAGACACCCGAACAATCTGCCTCTAAATCAAATGCAAATATTCAAGGAACAAGGCATACTGCTTGATTTAAGAGAAGTAGATATTTATGCTGGGCTGAATGTGATGATTCTACTGCTGGAAGTACATCGGTATGCTCAAGCTAAGAATGAATTAAAAGATCAGATTATTTTTTATATATGTGGTAGAGAAGACTCTGATAATTTTTTTGATGATCAGCGATTACTTCGGATTATTAGTTACAGCAACAGTGTTATTTTAGATACTTTCTCAAAAACTGTTGGTTATTTCCTCTTAGGCGTTAACCTCGTAGGCGCTAACCTCGTAGGCGCTAGCCTCGAAGGCGCTAACCTCGAAGGCGCTAACCTCGAAGGTGCTTTCCTCGAAGGCGCAAACCTTGTAGAAGCTTACCTCTCAGACGCTAACCTCGAAGGCGCTTACCTCAATGGCGCTTACCTCATAGGTGCTTACCTCAATGGCGCTAACCTAGTAGGCGCTAACCTCAATGGCGCTAACCTCGAAGGCACTTACCTCAATGGTGCTTACCTCGAAGGCGCTTACCTCAATGGCGCTTACCTCGAAGGCGCTTTCCTCTCCAGCGTTAACCTCGAAGGCACTTACCTCAATGGTGCTAACCTCAAAAATGTCATTTGGGATGAGTATACAAACTGGAATGTGCGAGGATTAGATTCAGCCGTTAATGTCCCTGACGGCTTACGCTCATAAATCAAACTCATCTGCTCAACTTTCTCAATTTCCAAATACTCAGCCTTCATCTAAAAAAACAGCTACTACGAATCAAAAGATCCCCGACTTCTTGAAGAAGTCGGGGATCTGAGCGTGTTGGCAAATCAAATAAGATAGATATAAAAACCTGCAAGATATCTTCAAAAGGCTTGATTTTTCCTTACCAGTTCCCAATCTCGATTTAGCTACACTAGAACTTAACCTGAACATAATCTAGGAGCAGCAGAGACAGAATGTCTAAAAAGCGGAATTCACCAGACCCAATTGAGCTTTTTCCCTCCCAAACTCCCTATAACTCAGAAAACTGGCAGGAGAGAGTGGCGCAGGTGGGGTATCGCTTTAACCGACAGTATCAAAAGCAAGACTTGGAATTACCAGCAGAAGTACAGGAAATGCCCATTTATCAAGAATGGGTGACTGGTCTGTTATCTGGGAAAATTGCCTCTCCATTTTGGGAAATTGCTCAACCGAAAAAAAACCAGCACTGTTTGGATATTGGCTGTGGTGTCAGCTTTTTAATCTATCCTTGGCGGGATTGGTTAGCATACTTTTATGGGCAAGAAATCAGCACCGTGGCACGGGATACCCTCAATTCTCGTGGTTCGCAATTGAATTCTAAGCTGTTCAAAGGTGTGGAGTTGGGGCCAGCCCATCAATTAAACTACTCCGCAGACCAATTTGATCTGGCGATCGCCACAGGATTTAGCTGCTATTTTCCCCTAAAATACTGGAGTGCCGTCTTAGCAGAAGTTAAGCGCGTCTTAAAACCAGACGGATATTTTGTATTTGACATCCTCAATCCCGAACACCCTCTAGCAGAAGATTGGGCAGTTTTAGAAACATATCTCGGTGCTGAGGTGTTTCTCGAACCTGTGGCTGAGTGGGAAAAAATGATTAAAGCTACTGGTGCAAAAGTCGTAGCGAAACAATCAGGAGAATTATTTGATTTGTATAAAGTCAAGTTTTGAAATTCTCACAAAAAAGCTGCTGCAAAGTTGGGATTTATTTAAAACGGGCGTGGCAGGGATCGAACCTGCGACCAACGGATTAGAAATCCGTGGCTCTATCCACTGAGCTACACGCCCAAATCAATAGTCTGGCTCTCAAAAGAGTCATCTAAGCAATTATATCGTTATCCTCTACTAATAAGCAAGCAAAAATTGCATAATTTTCACTAGCAAGGCTATGATCTAAATCACTAGTTATTTAATTTACAGTAAAAACGCAGCAAATGGGCTATTGATTAGCTATATTGTGTTGTCAATAGGTTATTTGTGTGTTGATGTAGATGCCCTCTGGGCGGCTTACTTTAGGTTAGCTTCTAGCGATCGCGAAGTTTAACCCCATAACACCCTGGGTAATCGCACTTTTGGCGATGTTACCAAATCACGTCTTATAGATCGCATTATCCACAAAGCCCCTGTGAGGAGTTATTTGCTAGTGCCATGTTTATTCTCAAAAGGCAGGATGTTGAAATATCGAGTATTCAGCACCCAAAAAAGGATCAGCAAGTGCCGATCCTCAATTATCAGGGGCAAACCTTTCGTTTAATTACTGTCTTCAAAGCTAGCCAAGAAGAGGAAGCTAGAGCCTTATGGAGAGATTTAACTGATAACCGAGGTAAAGCCTGTGTCTTGCTAGAAGAACCGGATCGCTTTAGCGTTTGGGGCAAAGTCCGCTTAGATCAAATAGAGCAGGATACTGGTGGTCATAACAAGAACGGCACTTACATCCAAGGAAGTCTTTTGCTACTGCAAGCGGTTTATCTGGATATTGACGAGTTATTAGGCACTCGGCAAGCAGGACTCTTTGAGAAAGATATTGCTGACTTGTTACAGAAAGAACAATTTCCTGAGATAAATTCCTTAGAAGCCGTCAACCATTTGGTAACAACAAACCCTCTAGACTTAGCCAAACTTCCTCCCTGGCAAGAAAAACACCTGATTATTTTATTGCAAGAACTGCATAAACTCGGAAAAACATATTTTGGTAATGCTAACTTTGCCCATCAACTCACCGATACCTTACAAGATATGCCAGAACCAGAGCGATCGCTGTTTATGACTTGGCTAAATCAATCGTCACTGAGTACACTGTGGCAATAACATGGAAAGTTTGGGGAAAACTGCGGCTACTAGCAGTTATTCTGGTATTGAACCTCACACGACTAAAAGTCGCGTGATTCCTACTTCAACGATCTCCGCCTGAATTGCTCCAGGTCTTACAAGTTCTCCACAGGCGTTTCAAGTCTCTGGCGCACCGACGGCGACTTTTAAACAAGTACCTAAAAACTCTAAGTATGTTTAACCTCTGTAGCTTAAAGATTTTACCCACTAGAGGAGCGATAAAAATATCTATTTCCTAGTAGAACCCCATATCTTTAGTTGTCGTGGTTCAGATTTAGCTTGGTTTTCGCTATACACTAATTTTAACAGAATAGGTCGTGCCTAACTCCTGACTGGAAGTCACGAGTGTGCGGCTTGAAGACATCAACTGGTGTATTACTAAACAAGTAGGCCGATCCTATTGGTTCTGAAACCCAAAATTTACTGAGTGCATTTACTTACTTAATTTCCATGAGTAGCTCTTCCAAAAAATCCTCCCGTTCTCAAACCCTCCTCACCAATCAAAATCTCATCTTGGCTGGCATCGCCTGGGCTGTGCTGGCACTGTTATACTTTTTATTATTTAGCGCCAAAGTCCCAGGCGAAGATGGTATAGAAAGTCGTGCCGATTGGTATGTGCTTGGTACAAATATTTTTGAAGCGTTGGCTTACTTGGGTGCTGGTGTTTTATGCTTGAGGAATTGGCGTAGCCCGCAAATTGTCAGTAGCCGGAATATTTGGCTCGCAATTGGTATTGGTATGTTTTCTTATTTCCTGGGAGGGATATTTTTCGGTTACACAGAAATAATTTTGGACGAAGAGCCGGATGTGTCTATTGCCGATATCTTTTTTGTCCTCACTTATATTTCCCTTGGCGTAGGCATGATTTTAGCTGTAGCTTCCAGACGAATTAATTTAGAAAAATGGCAATTGCTGATTGTGTCGGCAATTGCTGTCTTTGGTAGCCTGTTAGCATGGTGGATTTCTATGCAGCAAGAGGTGAATCCTGACCCGCTAGCTGCTGGCTTGAATTGGTTTTACGTAGTTAGCGATGTAGTCTTGCTGATTATTGCTACCACCTTGTTACTAGCTTTTTGGGGGGGACGAGTTGCCCAATCTTGGAGAATGATTGCAGCGGCCGCGTTTTCGCTCTACATTGCAGATATGTGGTTTAAATATGCTCAAGGGACAAACTATGAAAGTGGGGAGATACTAGAAGTGTTTTGGGTATTTAGTGGAGTTTTATTTGGTATGGGCGCTGTCCTAGAACATGACGCATCATTGAGCCGAACTCGGCGGGAGCGCGGGCGCAAACGAGCTTAGAATATTTGGTGTCTACCGTGAGAAAATTAACAGATCCTGACAAACAAGAAATTCTGAAGTTATACCGAGAAACTGCCGAAACAACCTCAACTTTGGCAGAACGCTATGGTGTGAGTAACTCGACAATTAGTCGCCTGCTCAAAAGTACCTTACCAGAAGATGAATACGAATATCTCGTTTCTCTTAAACGTGCTGCCAGAACTCCTGAAGGCAGAGCGCAGGTAAGTTACGAGCAGTTGCCTTTGTTAAGTCAACCAGAAAAAGAGCCTGAGAAAGAACTGCCAAGCCAGGAAAAAGCAACTCCTCGCTTGAAGTTACCAGAGATTTCGCCGCAGAAACCAGTCGTAGAAGAACGCTATCCAGAGGAGGAGGAAGATGATGAGGATGAGGACTTTGCCCCCTCGATCAGAAGAGTCCGGCGACGTTCCTCAGCAGAAGAAAAACCAAAGCTACGCACAGCAAAGCGATTAGAAAGAGTCGAACCCAAGCCACTGGAAATCAGTGGTGTTCCTAGTCCAATTTTAAAGGACGAAGTTCCCGAAGTAACTGTCATTGCCCAAATATTGGGAGAAGACTTGCTAGACGAGCCTGATGATTTGTCAGATTTAGACGATGATTTAGACGATGACGATTACGAGGATGATTACGAGGACGAGGAAGACGACTTAGACGATTCAACACCTTTAGTTACAAGACGAAGGGTAAGTGAAGCACCAGTTCAAGTTTTACCATTCTCGGCGGCACAGTTGCCGAAAAGTTGTTATTTGGTAATCGATAGATCCTCTGAGTTAATTACCAGACCACTTAAGGATTTTGGTGACTTGGGACAAATTCCTAATCTGGAAACCCTGCAAAAAACTTTGCCCGTGTTTGATAACCATCGCGTGGCCAAGCGCTTCTCTACCAAACGCGATCGCGTGATTAAAGTCCCCGACAGTAAAGTACTCCATAAGGCTAGTACTCATCTGCAAGCCAAGGGCATTACGCGGCTATTAATTGACGGTCAGGTTTACTCTCTATCTATGGTCTAAAAGTTATGGAGATACCTGCTGATTATGGTGTAGTACTGGTGACAACTGCCAACAAGCAGGAAGCAGAAACAATTGCAAATGCTCTTGTGGAGGCTCAACTAGCTGCTTGTGTGAGTTTGTTGCCAATCCATTCAATTTACGCTTGGCAAGGAGAAATATACAAAGAGTATGAGTGGCAGTTACTAATTAAAACTGATTTGGCATTATTTTCCACTTTGGAAGCCAAAATACGAGAACTCCACTCTTACGAAGTCTCAGAAATCATCGCCTTACCCATTGTTGCGGGTTCGCAAGCCTACTTGCAATGGATTTCTGAACACGTTAAACGTTAGGAGTTGTCCCGGAACCCCTCCCCTCTTTCTCCCCTCGTCCCTTGTCTATGGTGTACACACAAGTCGGTAAATTCTCTTTTGTGTTCAGAGACCCCACCCCTAACCCCTCCGGTGCAAGCGAGGAGGGGAACTGGATTTCCGGTGAAATTCTGTTTTGAGGACGGGAAATCTCTTTGGCTCAGGATGTGTGTACACGGTAGCGCTGAGGGCAGGGGTGGGGTGATTCTACATTTGAGCGTCCATAGCCTCTGCAAAGCGCTCTGATAGCTTAATGATGTCCTGTTTGCGGGCAATTTTGTTGATCCATTCTTGAGGAATATTTTCCACACCGTAGTAAATGCCTGCTAACCCCCCAGTCACAGCAGCAGTAGTATCCGCATCGCCACCCAAGTTGACAGCTTTCAAAACTGTCTCCGAGTAAGACGAGCTATTTAACAAACACCACAGGGATGACTCTAGAGTATCAATCACATATCCGCCAGAATTAATCTCTTCCACTGGCACTTTAGCTATGTCACCACTGAATATCCTGTGAAAATGCGGCTTTTCTAAAATGTATTCCCGGTCAACATAAACTGATTGGATATTTTCTAACCCTTGTAAATAAGCCGTTTGCGGGTTAGCCCCTTCTAGTAAAGCTATGGCAATACTAATATAAATCCCGCAGGCCATTTGCGATCGCAGATGAGCATGAGTAATGGCAGAAACATCATGCACCCGCGCCATCAATTCCTCAAAAGTTATGCTTTGATGACAATAAGCCATCGGCAAAATTCTCATTAAAGACCCATTACCATTGCTATTTTCTACCTTACCTCCTGCCTGATGAGGTACAATCCCCTGCTTCAGGCGCATAATTGCTTCATGGGTATTTTGACCAATATCAAACAGGTCGCCACGGGGAGTCCAATAAGCTTGCTTATACCAGCGCCAGAAAGAATTGGCTATAGCATCCAAAGAATATCCTCTACACAGGCTTTCTGCCAAGCAAAACGTCAATGAACTGTCATCAGACCAAGTTCCCGGCGGTTGATTCCATGTACCATAACCTAGCATCGTTGTCACTGGAGATTTCACTCTTTCCGTGCGGCTAGTAAACTCAACTGGCACACCCAACGCATCACCGACACATAAACCCATCAAACCAGACAATGTTTTTGTAGCGGTTAGCATTATTCACTCTCCATGAGAATTACCAAAACTTAACTTTATAGATTCCCTCTCAAGCTTGTTGCCATAGCTGCTACAGCCTATTATTTGATCATAAGTGAATAGCTAAACTAACGGGTATTAATTAACTATTTTTATGTACTATATCTTCTCTAAATTTTATTTTTCGGGTTGTGCCAGTTTATCAACTGCCTATTTGAAGAGAAAATTACGGATAGTAAAAACCAGTGCAGCAATATGAAAATTTTAGTTGTATAGCAACGGCAAAGTCGGAGAGGACAGTGTTGATTGCTCAAAGCCTTACGGATGTGTTGAAGACAACGCCGTAAGTTAATTGGAATTTTCTGATTTCCAAAAGTTACACCTAACCAGTATTGAACTCTTGTGCATCAATGATGACAAGTCTTTCCAAAAAATTAGAACTTATCTGGAACCTTTTGATGTTGTTTTCGACCTTGAATATATAAGCAAAACCTACAATTCTTTTACAACATTATGAAAAATATACTCAAGTCTTTTGTAGTCATTTCTGCATTGTCTTCTTTGGTAGTTGCCCCTCTTATTATTAATGCAGGTCAAGCTTCTGCCCAACCAAAAAGAGGTACAGATGCCAATTATGTTGGTGCTGGTATTACAGGAGGTCTGACTGATGGTGGAGACGAAAACAATGCGGCTAACTTTGGTGGTAACATCACAGGCCGGGTGAAAGTGGGAAATACACCAGTGTCGGCACGCGGTAATGTGATTTGGAATAATGAGACGACTGCTATTATCCCAGAAGTTTCCTTCGACGTACCGATTGCTAATGGCACTAATGCCTTTGTGACTGGCGGTTATTCGTTTATAGAAAAGAATGGCTTACCTACTCCTCTAGGCAACAAAGATTCTGTAGTGGTAGGTGCTGGGATAGAATCAGAAGTTGCGAAGAATTTTCTAGTTTATACCAATGCCAAAGTCGGAATCCGCGCCTACGAAAATAGCGGTGGTTCTGCTGTCAGCGTTAATGGTGGTGTAGGCTATCGCTTTTGATAAAGGGCAGGAAGAAGAGGCAGGGGAGAAGAGGCAGGAGGGCAGGGTGCAGGGGGGAAGAAACTTACTCAAAACTTTCTTCACTTATAACTTTCTGCACTCAGCACTCAGCACTCTCCCCACTCAGCACTGAGTAAAGCCGATTTTTTGAAGTGTTAAATCACTGATAAAGTCGGCTTTTTGGCGTGTTAAAATTAGATGATTCCTCTTATCTCCGACCGGATTACCGGGAATCACTCAGCCGAAAAAATGCTTCGGCGTTGACCGATGCCTTATTGAGAATACTATAACAATTCTGATGGTTAAATCTGCTCCTGCCCCCATTGCTAATCGTGACAAGCCCTCTAAAGTAGAAGGCATCAAGGAAAGAAGTAATTTTTTACGCGAACCTGTAGCTACGCAAATCCTTGAAGATACAACTCATTTTACCGAAGAAGCAGTACAACTGATCAAATTTCATGGTTCCTACCAGCAAGATAACCGCGATAACCGTGTCAAGGGACAGGAGAAAGATTATCAGTTTATGCTGCGGACAAGAAATCCTGGTGGGTTTGTGCCGCCGCAGTTGTATCTAGCTTTAGATGATTTATCTGATGAACACGGAAACCACACTTTACGAGTTACTACACGTCAAGGTTTTCAGTTGCATGGGATTTTAAAAAAGAATCTGAAAGCGGCGATCGCCTCTATAGTTAAAAATATGGGTTCCACCTTGGGCGCTTGCGGAGACCTCAACCGTAACGTCATGGCTCCACCCGCCCCTTTTAAGAATCGCCGAGATTACCAGTACGCCTGGGAATATGCCAATAATATCGCTGACTTGCTGACACCGCAAACCGGAGCATATTACGAAATTTGGTTAGATGGGGAAAAAGTAATCAGCGCGGAAGAAAGCCCAGAAGTCAAAGCCGCAAGACAGCGTAATGGGACTGGCACGATTATCCACGACAACGAAGAACCGATTTATGGGACTCACTATATGCCCCGTAAATTTAAAGTTTCTGTAACTGTACCTGGCGATAATTCTGTAGATTTATATTCCCAAGACCTGACTTTGGTAGTCATGACTAATCAGGAGGGAGAATTAGCAGGATTTAATGTGTTTGCCGGTGGCGGTTTTGGGCGAACACACAATAAAGAAGAAACCTTTGCCAGAATAGCCGATGAGATTTGCTATGTGGACAAAGATGATGTCTACCAGCTAGTTAAAGCGATTGTTGCCACTCAAAGAGATTATGGCGATCGCACTGACCGTCGTCATGCCAGATTAAAATATTTAATTAACGAATGGGGTGTAGATAAGTTCCGCACCCAAGTAGAAGATTATTTCGGTAAACCAGTCGCACCCTTCCAACCACTACCAGAGTTTAAATATTACGATTTCCTGGGCTGGAATGAACAAGGTGATGGCAAGCTATTTTTAGGCATTTCCGTTGATAATGGTCGAGTTAAAGATGAAGGTTCCTTTCAACTGAAAACGGCTTTGCGGAAAGTTGTCGAGCAATTTAATTTACCCATACGCTTGACACCCCACCACAACATCATTTTTTACGACATTGAGCCAGAAAATAAGTCAGCCATTCAGGAAATTTTGCACCGTTGTGGTATCGTTGATGACCCCGAAACCATCGAACCTCTAGTCCGTTATGCAATGGCTTGTCCGGCTTTACCCACCTGCGGTTTAGCTATCACCGAATCAGAACGGGCAATTCCAGGTATTTTAGAACGGATTCGCACCCTACTGGATAAATTGGGTTTACAAAAAGAGCATTTTGTGGTAAGGATGACAGGTTGCCCCAATGGTTGCGCTCGTCCTTACATGGCAGAATTAGGTTTTGTAGGTAGCGCTCCCGAATCTTACCAAGTTTGGCTGGGAGGTTCGCCAGATCAGACACGATTAGCGCAACCTTACATAGAAAAGCTACACCATAACGACATCGAAAGCTTTTTAGAGCCGATTTTCGTTTACTTTAAGAATTTTAGGAAATATGAGGAAAGCTTTGGTGATTTTTGCGATCGCCTGGGTTTTGATGCTCTACGTGAATTTGCTGCTACTTACCAACCCCAGACTACCACGACTGCAAGTAAATCTCGCCATCGTATCAGTATCAAGGATGACGTATATATCAAGCTGAAAGAAGCCGCCACTAGCCAAGACAGACCAATGACTGAGTTGGTAAACGAAGCGCTAGACGCTTACTTCCAAAATCTGCCGTAAGTCAGAACTTTGTACTTAATTGCCAACCAACCTACTCTCGATTACTTTTAATAGAGGGTAGGTTGCATTTTATGCTGTTTATTTGAAAAATCCTCCAATTTCCGGTGAGCTAATGTGGTTAATTCATAAAGTTAATGCTTGGGGTAAACAACGACTCACCGACCTAAAAGATAGTAACAGTGGCGAGTGGCATTGGTTAGTGGAAAAGCCTATCCCCATAGCTGGACTTAATCGCAGTCTGTGGCGAGGAGCCGTTTCTTCCAAAAACTTTTATATTCTGTTATTTCTGTCTGGAATTATCTCGACTGTAGGACTGCTGGCAAACAGTGCTGCGACAATAATTGGAGCGATGATTGTTGCGCCTTTGATGGGACCGATAATTGCGATCGCTTACAGTATGGTAGTCGGAAATCAGCGTCTATTAAAGCGTTCTAGCTTTACCCTGTTCACGGGAATTGTCTTGACTATTGTTACCTCAATGCTGATTGCCAGAATTGTGGGGATTAAAACTTTTGGCCCAGAAATTTGGGGGCGAGTTAGTCCGACTTTACTCGATTTGGTGGTAGCCCTGGCCGCAGGTGCAGCAGGTGCTTATGCTAAATCACGTCGTCGTGTTGCTGATGCTTTGCCCGGAGTCGCGATCGCTGTGGCTCTAGTTCCACCTTTAAGCGTAATCGGGATTGGCATCGCTATAGGTTCCCAATCGGTAACAGTTGGGTCTTCGTTACTATTTTTGACAAACTTAATCGGAATAATTTTTAGCGGCGCACTGGTCTTTTTAGCACAGAACTACGGTTCCTTAGAAAGAGCGCGTCAAGGTTTAATTTTATCAATTGGGGCGATATTTATTTTGGGTTTACCCTTGGGATTCTCTTTAGAAAACTTGCTCCTGAAAGAACGCACACGGCGCAGTGTTGAGTATTTGCTCTACCGCCGAACTATGACATTTTCTAGTCAAGACATTCGCCGGATTCAAGTAGAGCGAGAGGAAGATTTGTTGGTCGTTGAACTAGAAGTAGCGGCTCCCATCGGTTCAATTTCGGAAAATCAGATAAATATGGTCAGAGATTTCTTAGAGAAAAGCTTAAAACAACCGTTAACTTTAAATGTACGGGTCATTCCTGTACAGGAATTTACAGCCCCGGCTCCTAGTAATTAAATTAGCATGGCGCAACTACAACGAATTGCGATCGCACCCTCTCAAATTCAAGAAACTCTGATTACCTTGACCAAAGAGCAACAACATTATCTCAGAAGAGTGTTGCGGTTAAATGCAGGCGATCGCTTTATTGCGATGGATGGTCAGGGAAAATGGTGGTTAGCGCAATTACAATCAGAGCAATCCCAGATTTTAGAAACACTGACCGTAGAAACTGAATTACCTGTAGCAATTACGCTCATGGTAGCCTTGCCCAAAGGCAATGGATTCGATGAAATAGTCCGTTATTGTACAGAATTGGGTGTAACTTGTATTGCTCCGGTGTTGAGCGATCGCACCTTAAGAAATCCCAGTCCGCAAAAACTCGAACGCTGGCGACGTATAGCCACAGAAGCTGCTGAACAATCAGAACGAGCTTTTGTACCAACAATTTTAGAACCCGTAGCTTTTAGTGCTGGGATTACTGCTAATCAAGCCACTCACCGTTATATTTGTGAAGGACGTGGCGATTATCCCCATTTAAACAACGAGATTAAATCTAACAGTCCAGAAATTGTCATTGCTACAGGCCCAGAAGGGGGATGGACAGAAGCAGAAATTGAGAATGCGATCGCATCTGGATTTCAGCCAGTATCCCTTGGTCGCCGAATATTGCGAGCAGTCACAGCACCAGTAGTAGCCTTAACCTTAATTTCCGCAATTTATGAAGTATAAATAATTTAAGGATATCCCACTCAAAATAATTCGTAGTTGCAATCCAGCGAAGCTTCTAGCTCTTACAAGTATTTTCAGGTAAATAGACCACACGGTAAAGGCGCAAAGCCTTGCGCCCCTAAGATATACAGTATTTGATAAAAATCTTGTGGGGTGGGCATCCTGCCAGCCCTTGTGTACCTCACTCAAATCAAATGTGCTGTATATGGTTCAAACACATGAAAACTGATGTAATTACGAATTACGAATTATTAAGATGATCAAACAAGTTGCCACAGCCTTTGAGCATAAAGATTATCAAACAGCTGCCAAATTAATCAAACAGTTGTTAAAAGAAACACCAGAAGATCCTTGGGTGCATTTTTATTTAGGACAACTACATGAAGTATCTGGAAAGCGCCAGCAAGCAGAAAAAATTTATCGCCAACTGCTACGGAATACAACCAACACCAAAATAGTTAACCAATCCCGCCAACGTTTACAGCGACTCCAAGAAATTGAGCAAGAAGAAAGACAACGCGCCATCTCCAAAGCCACATCTGAACCCAGTCATGCTGAACCAGGCGTATTAGTCCTAGAACCCTTAGCCACTGAATTGAAAACTACGGCCGCACCAAAATTTGCTCAAATTATGCAACTAGACCCTTACAGTGCAAGGCTAATGCTACCAAGTCGCGGCTGGAGACTATATCGGACTGGACAAGTAGGAGAACTCCAATTTTATGGACAACAGCTACAGCAAGTTGGCATTCCTTGCTTCTGGACAACCATAGCTGCAATCAAGCAAATTCAAGTTTTTCAAGTTAAGCATTTTTCAGAATCTGACCCCAAACCTACTGTTGTCTGTCGCAACCAAGAAAATCAATTTGGTTCCCTCACCTTTGACTGGTCAGAAGTCACAGCCAGAGTGGTAGGAATGTTACCCATTTTTGAGCAAGTGATAGACGTTGACAGCCGACACCAATTAGAGTGGAAAACCAAAACCCAAGACCATGCTCAATTTTGTGATTTACATCTACCCAGTAGAAATTGCATTCTCCGACTTTATGATCATGGTTATGAATTCCAGAAAGGTATAGAAATTGCTGACCAAGCTAGCCAAAATACCATCACAATTAATTGGAATAGCTTAGTGCAATGGATTTTTAAACAAATTCCCCAAGTTAAAACTTGGTCAAATTTCACACACTTCGCCGAAACAGCATTAGATCAAACAGAAATGCTGGGCAACATTCAGCCTCACATTCACCTATTGCGTAGGGAAAAGACTAATTGGGACCCAGCGTTTCATTTATATAGTGGCTTGGTATTTGTGAACGAATTGAAAAATTGTCTGGGGAGTTAAATTTTTTCGTTCACTTACTTAGTTAGAAGAGTTAGAAGTTTTCATCTGACGAGCCATATCTAAGTAAGAACTCATATTCGCACCTGGACGACGACGATTAGAGCTAGAACCTGAAGGAGCCAGATATTTGGGTGCAAATGTAGTTTCATCAGCAGGTGCTGGTTTTTTTCCATTAGATGTGGCTGCTGTGGCTGTAGCTGGTTCAGCTTTAGGCGCTTTGCCATTTTTTGATGGCTCTGATTTGGTTGTTTTGATCGCCGCAGGTGCATTTGCTGGCGCATCTAATGCTACTGAGGCCGCAGCTTTTGTACCATTAGTTGTAGCGGCTGGGGATACCTCTGGAGTTTTAGGTGTAGCTGCTGGTGGTTTCTCAGAAGCAGGTTCATCTAACTCCAAGTAATAGCCATTGCCTTTTTTGCCAGGTAACAACCCAGTGATGAAACCCAAAATCCCTGTAATTAACTTTTTGATAAAACCAAACATGAAAATTTCTCCTGTCTTTATATATCTGTAAACCTGACCGTGGTGTTAAAAAAACCACATAATGTTACATTTTTTTGCGCCAAGGATGCCATTGGGGTGAAAAAATTTATAATTTTCTACCTAATTAACATTGTAGTAAAACTACAGGACGAATAGTCTTAACTCTTTAGTGCAAGCACTCGCAACTTGTAGACATCAAGAACTAATTATTAAATTTTATGGGATCTAAGCGCAAGATTCTGAAATAATGCTTAATCAAAATTAACATTTTTTGGTTTAATTAACACAGATTTACGCAAAAAATTAGCTGTGTCAATCCGGTAGCGGACTGACAAGCCTAAAATAGTGCATTAAACGTAGGTTGGGTTAAGCGCAGCGCAACCCAACGCTGCCAATTATGTTGGGTTTCCTTACGTCAACCCAACCTACAATTTTTTGCAACATTTTAAGCTTGTCAATTCAGTAGGGTGGGTTAGGACATTAGTCCGTAACCCAGCATAAACTTAAGGATAATGGTCGGTTGATCTGCTATACCCACCCTAGAATTTTTGGATAATTTATTTTTTGGTGTTCCCTTAGTCCCCCCAGCCAGTTACTAGCCAAAAAATCTTGAATAGCATCGAATTTCCGACCAGTGGGATAAGTGTCATAGCCAAATGGCAGTTAATAAAAGTATTCAGTTAAATTTCCTACAGACTCTTGATGCAGGCAAACTTGGGAGATGAACAGCAAAAACCAACAGGACAACTCCGTATTATTGATACATGGTATCGGAGACACTGGAGCCGTTTTTAATATCATGGCTAGGTATCTTAGACAATTGGGTTGGTCTGTGTATACACTGGATCTCGTTCCCAATAATGGTGAAGTCGGTCTTGATATTTTGGCACAGCAGATAGCTGATTATATTGTCAAAACCTTTGCTCCAGATGAACCAATCGATTTGATCGGCTTTAGCATGGGAGGACTTGTCAGCCGTTACTATGTTCAACGGTTAGGAGGAATTAGCCGTGTAAAGAGGTTTATCACAATTTCCTCACCTCATCATGGAACAGTGATTGCTTATGGTTCCCAACGTCACGGCTGCTTGCAAATGCGCCGCAAGAGTGAATTCATCCAGGATTTAAATAGTGATGCTGTGATGTTAGAGCAACTTAATTTTACATCTATATGGACACCCTATGATTTGATGATAGTTCCAGCAAAGAGTTCACAAATGCCACTGGGAAAAGAAGTAATCGTTCCGGTTGTATTACACTCTTGGATGTTAACAGATTCCAGAAGTTTGGCGGCAATAGTATCTGCCTTGGCAGAACCAATTAAGCCTGGTCTCCAATCTGGGTATACTGAGAACTTCCAAAAATCGCCTCTGGGTGGCGGTAATATTTAAATTCCATCAAGTTATAAAAGGGATCTTCTAAAAAGAAAGTGCGATGTTCCAAGGGAGAATCAACAAAGCGATTTTTAGGTGATTCCCGAAAACTCAGATTTTGCTTCTCTGCTTTTTCTAGTAATTCTTCCCAGTCATGTTCTTGAATGAAAATTAGCCCAAAGTGTCTGGGGTATATAGTCCGTTGGGGTAATAAAGTTTCTTTAGTGACGTGCGCTACCAACTGATGACCGTAAAGGTTAAGAATCAGCGCTTGAGGACTTTCACGCCCAGGGATGCAGCCGAGGGCATCGATATAATATGCTTTGGTTTGGGCAATGTCAGTCACGGGAAAAGCTAGATGAAATAAAGCTTTATTCATATCTTAAGTCAGTAAAAAATATTGCTCATATCATAGATGAATAGTGAATACATCTGAAGTTTTTTATCTAAAATCTCAAACCTAAAATTTATACTGTTAATTTGCACACAGTTTTAAATAATTTCAACTTATATCCTGATAACGATGTTTGCATAAATTGGGGTGGAGACACTGTTAATTGAGTCTTTACAAGTAGGGAAAGAATATTTTTCTTGTTTTCCCTGTTTCTTCTCTCGTTGACGTGTAAGAGGAATATAACCTGGGCATTTTTTGCATGAGGTAGTGGCAGTAATTCAACATCCCAGTTCTAAAATTGGTTATTCTGTGGATATTCTGGCAAAACTATTCATGATTTATCGCCGATGTTATCTTTTATCGACTCTGCAAATCCCTGGTTGATAGCAATAGGATTGAACACAATTTTATTGGGTTTAGTATGGATTGCGCCTAAACAGCTACTCACTCCAGCCGGAATACTGCACGCCTGGTTACTAGGAGTACTCATTTGGGTAACTCTCGGCTGGCAAGGTTATCTAGTGGTGGGTTTCTATTTTTTAGTTGGTTCTGGTGTAACACGTATTGGTATGGCACAAAAAGAAGCAGCAGGAATCGCTGAAAAGCGTTCTGGAGCGAGAGGCCCGGAAAATGTCTGGGGTTCGGCTCTAACTGGGGCTTTGTGTGCCTTGGGTGTAGGTATTTTAAATTCGGGATTAGTCATACCCAATCCCCAGTCCTTAGTCCCTAATCCGCAGTTGCTACTGTTATTAGGCTATGTAGCGAGTTTTAGTACAAAGCTTTCTGATACCACTGCGAGCGAAGTTGGTAAAGCCTACGGTAAACGCACCTTTTTGATTACTACACTCCAACCAGTACCTCGTGGTACAGAGGGAGCAGTGAGTTTAGAGGGAACCTTAGCAGGTGTGGTGGCTTCGATTGCGATCGCTTGCGTCGGTTGGGCTGTTGGTTTGATAGATTTATTCGGAATAGGTTGGTGCATATTGGCTGCATTTATCGCTACCAATTTAGAAAGTGTCATAGGCGCAACATTGCAATCTAAATATGACTGGCTGACCAATGAAGTAGTAAATATTTTCAATACATTAATCGGTGCGATCGCTGCTATCTTACTCGCCTTATTCTGGACAATAATTACTTCTTCATTCCCTGTCTAAGCTCTTTCTAAAAAATTACAAGTAAATTTACATAACACTCTTGGGGTGTAATTTCCGTGTACCTAGACAACGGTTGATATTTTCGATTGTCTAAATTTTAAGCTTGCTCATATATATTTTGTAATATATCAAACTTTAGCTGTTCTTTATCAGATTAGTTCATGGAATCTTCATCATTTTTGACAGTCAATGACCAACCAATTTTTATAAAACAAGCAGTAAAATATCTGCAAGCCTCTGGAAAATTAGCGCATTTCATTGGCGACATTCTCCGCCAGTATGTGATTGAACAAGAAATCCAAACACGAGATGACATCGAAATCAGCCCCGCTTTAACCGAACAGACTATCATTGATTTCCGCCTCAAAAATCAACTAAATGACCCCAAAACTTTTCAAGAATGGTTACAAAACAATGTTACCGATTACGCTACTTTTTACGAATCAATTGCCTTTAGTTTCAAATTAGAAAAACTCAAGGTTTTAATTACAGAAGCAAAAATCTCAGAATACTTTATTGAACGCAAAATTTTTCTAGATCGGGTAATAGTTTCCCGGATTGTTGTTGACAATCGAGAAATAGCTGAAGAACTACAAACTCAAATTGAAGAAGGAGGTAGTTTTGAGCAGCTAGCAAGAGAATATTCCTTGTCAGAGGATCGCATGGTCAACGGCATGATGGGGCCAGTGAGTCGAGGCACAATGCCAGATCAACTAAGAGCAGTTATTGACATAGCTAATCCTGGACAAGTTGTCGGTCCTATAGAAATCGAGGGACGTTATGGCTTATTTCGCGTAGAACAATTTTTGCCCGCGTCTTTAGATGATATGCAACTCCAACAAGCACTACAAAATGAATTATTTGAGAAATGGCTAGTCGAGAAAATTCAAAAGCTGACGGTCAAACTACAAATGAGCTAAAAGTTCTGGATAATCAATCTCTACAAGTAAACGCCCTAGATTCTATACCTTGGAATCAACCGCCCTTATGTTGGCTGACTTCTGAAGAAAAATCCCAATTGCAAAATCAAGCCCAAATCCGTCAGTATCGTCTAGGAGAAAAAATTTGGTCTACAGAAGCAGGCGGTGAGCAATTTTGGATTTTTACTGGTAAAGTCCGTTTGCGGGAAGAAGGAGAAGGTAAACCATTAGCAGCCCTACAAGTAGGGGATTGGTTTGGCGACTTATATCAGATGGCTGTGGATTGCAAAGCCGTAGCTGCTAGCAAAGAAGTTGTAGTAGTGTGTTGGCATATAGCGATGTGGGCAGAGTTTTCCACTCCCCAAATAGACGAGTTTTGGCTAACTGCCCAGGAACACCAGAAACCGGGGGATATTAAACAAATTAAGCCCGAAATTAAGGAAATCCAGAAACTCCTCCCATCTTCCACTGTCATCAAATCTGGTTATCCCTTCGTTTCTAATTGGAATACAGGTGCGGCTTGCTTAACAATGGTGGCGCAACACTTAGAACATCCGGTGAAATTGGAATGGGTGCAACGCCAACTCCGGGGACAACGCCCGAAACATCTGGTGGAAGCCGGGGAAAAGTTAGGCTTAGTGTTGCGAAGGTTGCAAGTTAGTTGGGCGGATTTGCGGCAGTTAACCTTTCCAGCACTACTACAATGGCAATTAGATTCATCATCACCAGCTTCCTGGGTGGTAGCCTATGGAATGCAAGGATCTAATCTGGTTATTGCTAATCCCCTCAACGATGATTATGCTTGTGAAAGTTTTCCTCAGTCAGTGGTTGAGGCGGCTTGGGATGGTAAACTTTGGCAAGTTGAACTGGTATCCAAACAAGACACATTTAACCTGGGTTGGTTCACTCCAGCAGTTTGGAAGTACCGGAAACTGTTAGGAGAAGTATTACTCGCGTCTTTTACGTTGCAGCTTCTGGGTTTGGGGACACCACTGATTACCCAAGTTGTGATTGACAAAGTGATGGTGCAGCAGAGTTTGCCCACTCTTGATGTCATGGCGATCGCACTCTTAATGATCGCTTCCTTTGAATCTATACTGGGTATACTGCGGCTATTTATCTTCACTCATACCGCCCGGCGTTTAGATTTGAGCTTATCGGCGCAACTATTCCGCCATCTGATGCGTTTGCCTTTAGCTTACTTTGAGTCGCGGCGTGTGGGAGACACCATCGCTAGAGTTCAAGAACTAGAACAAATCCGCCAGTTTCTCACCGGGACAGCATTAACTGTAATTTTAGACAGTATCTTTGCTGTGGTGTACTTGGTATTGATGTTTTACTACAATGGCCAACTCACCTTTGTAGCTTTAGCTGTGTTGCCGTTATTTGCAGCTTTGACAATTATTGCTACACCAATTCTGCGTAAATGGCTCAACGAAACCTTCAATCGCAGTGCCGACAGTCAATCCTTTTTAGTAGAAACAGTCACAGGGATACACTCGGTCAAAGCCCATGCAGCCGAACCAGTAGCACGCGATCGCTGGGAAGGATTATTTGCCCGTTTTGTGCGTACAGGATTTAAAGCATCTACTACTTCTAATATTAGCAGTAATATTGGTAACTTTCTCACCAACTTTTCCTCCTTACTGATTCTTTGGTTTGGTGCGAAATTAGTGATTGAGCAAGACTTAACCATTGGGCAACTTGTCGCCTTTCAAATGCTATCGGGAAGAGTTACCGGACCACTATTGCGTCTAGTGCAACTATGGCAAAATCTGCAACAAGTTCTACTTTCTGTAGACCGGATTGGTGATATTCTCAACATCGCCCCAGAAGCAGAATTAGGTACAGGCTTAGTTTTACCATCTCTAAAAGGTCAAGTCACCTTCGAGCAAATCTTTTTCCGTTACCAACCACACATTGAACCTGTCCTCAAAGGTATCTCCTTCAACGTAGAGCCAGGGCAATTTGTGGGAATTGTCGGCCGCAGTGGTTCTGGTAAAAGTACCCTTTCTAAGCTGTTACAACGCCTTTATCAAATTGAATCAGGACGGATTTTAATTGATGGATTTGATATTAAAAGTGCTGATTTAGCCTCACTACGGCAACAAATTAGCGTAGTTCTCCAAGAAGACTTTTTATTTAATGGTACTGTCTTGGAAAATATCACCCTCGGTAATCCTGATATTGGTGCAGAGGAAGTAGTCGAAGCTGCCAGACTAGCTGTAGCACATGACTTTATTAGTCAGTTACCCTACGGTTACGAAACCAACGTGGGAGAAAGAGGAACGGCTTTATCTGGTGGACAGAGACAACGCATCGCCTTAGCGAGATTATTTCTTTCCCAAGCGCCAATTTTAGTTTTAGATGAAGCTACCAGCGCCTTAGATTCTGAAACAGAACAGCAAGTTTTGCAAAACTTACAAAAGGTTTCATCTCACCGAACTGTGTTTTTAATTGCTCACCGCTTCGCTCCCCTCAAACGTGCTGATATGATTTTAGTTTTAGAAAGAGGCGTAATAGCTGAACGTGGTACTCACTTAGATTTGTTACAACAAAAAGGTTTGTATTGGTCATTATATCAACGCCAACAAGCAAATATTTAGCACCAAATTCGTAGTGGCGTGACCAGCTTAAAATGTTGTAAAAAATTGTAGGTTGGGTTGACGTAAGGAAA
This sequence comes from Anabaena sp. CCY 0017, assembly GCF_963920885.1. NCBI lineage: Bacteria > Bacillati > Cyanobacteriota > Cyanophyceae > Nostocales > Nostocaceae > Anabaena > Anabaena sp. CCY 0017. Next base: position 454,703 of record NZ_CAWUDG010000002.1, read on the forward strand.
CCCAACATAATTGGCAGCGTTGGGTTGCGCTGCGCTTAAACCAACCTACGTTTAGTTTAATGCAACATTTTAGGCTTGTCACGCCAGTAGGCTAACGCACCTTGAATTATTTACACTGAGCGCTGCTAAAGTATTGACGGTGCGTTGCGCTTCGCGACAACACATCCTACAAGAAAATTACGTATTTGGATAATTTATTTTTGGGAAGTTGCTTACAGGTATTTTCAGGTAAATAAACCAAGTAGGGGCGCAAGGCCTTGCGCCCCTACAACAGATGTGGTTCAAAATACATGAAAAATAATAATTTGCAGGAAGATTACACTTTTAACCATGTAGTTTAGTTAAAAAAGTTTCATTTTGCTATTTCATTTCATAGTAGTTTTTGTCAGAGGGGGTAAACTCACCCTTTACTTTAAAATCTTGGAAACAGATTTTAACAGTTAGTGTTGCCAAAAAATACTCTGTTTGAGGAGAATATTTATATGTCAATTGACGATGTTAGTCACAATTTGTTTCCTCATAACGGACTAAATATTAACGCGATTCCCTCAGTCGAGGATACATTTCCAATCCAGAATGAATATAGTTTTAGTGGTCGTAGTAGCTTTAATTCAGCCAGTGATATTACGGCAACTTCTGTCCAAGCTGCTAACTATAATTTCACGTCTGGCTATGGCTTGGTTAACGCTGGTGCAGCAGTAGCTAGAGCTGTTGGTCAGAATACTTTTGGTGATGTTCCTCGTCTTGGGGGTAATAATTGGGGAGCAGATTTAGTTAACGCCCCAGCCGCCTGGGCGCAAGGATACACAGGTAAAGGTACTGTGATTGCTGTGGTAGATACTGGGGTTGACTACAACCACGCAGATTTGAAAAATAATATTTGGACTAACCCCGGAGAAATTCCTGGTAATGGTATCGATGACGATGGTAATGGCTATATTGATGATACCCAAGGCTGGAGTTTTGCTGACAATAGCAGCAACGTTATAGACGTAAATGGTCACGGGACTCATGTAGCAGGAACCATTGCTGGGGCAAATAATGGCTTTGGAGTGACGGGTATTGCTTATGATGCCAAGATTATGCCAGTGAAAGTGCTGAATGACGAGGGATCTGGTAGCAGTAATTCTGTGGCTGATGGTATTTACTATGCAGTGAATAATGGCGCTAATGTGATTAATCTCAGTCTGGGCGGTAATTTTGCTAACAGCACCCTGGAAGCTGCGATTCAATACGCTAGTAGTAAAGGTGCTGTGGTTGTTATGGCCGCAGGTAATAATGGCTTCCCATTGACAAACTATCCAGCTCGCTATGCTAACAACTGGGGATTGGCAGTGGGGGCAGTTGATAGCAATAATCAGATGGCTAGCTTCTCTAACAGAGCCGGGTTAAGTGCGTTTCCCTATGTGACTGCGCCAGGAGTGGGTATTTATTCCTCAGTCCCTGGTAATCAGTATGCTACATATAGCGGTACATCTATGGCTACTCCCCACGTTGCTGGTGTGGTGGCTTTGATGCTGAGTGCTAATCCCAGTTTGACTGATGCTCAAATCCGACAAATCATTATAGAAACATCAGGAAATAGTACCCCAGCCACAAGTTCTAACTCGTTCAAAATCAGTCCGGTCATTTCTGGACCGATTGCAGATATGGTAGGCAATGGTACATCACCTACTACCATTAAGTTGGAATTACAAGTAACGATTTTAACTGATAGTAATACAGCCGTTTCTAATTTGCCTCCCACTGCTTCGTTTGTCCGCAGAGGTTCATCCATGAATTTAGGAAATATGTCTTGGTATGACGATAAAACGCTGAATGCTTTGGGCAGCATCGCTAATAACATCTTCAATACTGATAATGTTGACAAAAAAAATGAGAATCCTACAGATATCGAAAAAATTCTGAATCAATTGCAGCAGCAAATAGAAGAATTTAGAAAATTTTTCCCTGGCTTCTAATTTCCCAGGGGAGTTCCAAATCCCCCCTGCTGCTTCATTATCTGACTGAAAAGGCTTCGCTAAATCTACGGGTTACAGGCTCAATGATGAAGGTTAAAACTGACTTTTGACGCGTGACAATTTCTCCGTTGGCTGACATTCCGGGAGTAAATGCTACTTCTTCTCCCCGGACTTTTATTGAGTGTTGACTGAGCTTGATTCTGGTGGGGAAGACTAAACCTAAGTCTTGATCGACGACTGCATTCGGACTAATTTGCACAACTTTACCGTCAATTGTGCCAAATTCTTGAAAGGGAAAGGTGGCCATTTTCACTTTTGCTGTCATCCCTGGACGAATAAATCCAATATCGCGGTTGAGAACTTTTACTTCTAATAAAATGTCTTCTCCCGCAGGCAAAATTGACAGTAATTCTTCACCTGCTTGGACTGGCCCTTGGGTGGCTTTAATTTTGTAAATTGTCCCGGCGACTGGGGCTGTGATTGTTTCCCCAGCTTGCTGTTTTCTGGCTTGTTCTAGTTGACCGTTAATATTTGTGAGTTCTTCTTGGCGCTGTTTTATCTGGGTTAAAATCTCGCTTTGGCGCTCAGATTTCAAACGCTGCGCCTGCTGGCGAACACCTTGATAGGCTTGCTCGGCTTGGCGAATGTCTTGGGCTTGGGCAGCAATCTCTCTGGTTAAGGATGCTATTCTGTCTTGAGATTCTGTGACTCTATTTTTGGCGTTTATGACCTCATCTTTGGCTCTGGTCATTTCTGCGTTGGCGCGATTTAATCTTTCTTGGGCTTCTAGGTAATCAATTCTAGGTAATGCACCAGGCGCAATGAGGGTGCTGAGGTTTCTTTCTCTTTGTTGCGCGATCGCAATATTTTTTTCAATTCCGACAACTAAATTTTCCGCATTGACTACGTTAGCTTGAGCATTTTTAAAGCTGCTTTGAGCATTTACCAGGTTTTCTTGTAACCGTTGTTGGCGTTGTTTTACCTGTTCAATAATTGCTAGTTGGCGATTTGCTTCTGCTTCGGTTACAGCTTGACGGGCTTGGTAATCTGCGAGGCGCGATTCTAAAAGTTCATCTTGTAGTTTTGTTCCAGATGTTGTCGTCCCAATGCGTTCTGCTTGCAAACGCTGTAAGTCTTCGCTGATTAATTTGGCAGATTGGGCGAGACGGGTAACGTCTGTTTGTTGTAAGTCTGTGTCGCGTTGAATCAAAACTTGGTCTTTAGTGACATGATCGCCTTCTTCTACATTCACATCCACAATATAACCACCACCCAAGGATGTCACTGGTCGCACTTGTGTAGAGGCGATTAATTCCCCTGGTGCGATCGCTACTTCATCGATTTGAGAGAAATTTGCCCAGGCGATCGCCCCAAATACCACTAAGCTCAGTGTTCCGGCTAAAACCCTGGTATATAGCGGTGGTAATTCCTGTACAGCTTTACCTACTTCATAAGATAGTTGGTCTTCTGGTTTAGCAAATTGTTGTCTTGTTTGTCGGGCTTGAGCAGCATTTGCAAGTAAGGAATGTTTCATAAAAGTTTAGATTATTGGGGGACTGGGGACTGATAACTGGGGACTGGGCGGGTTTAGTCATATCCTCGTTGATCTTGAATGATATTTGTGAACCCGCCCTACCTACTCCCTACCTTCAAACTGCGAGATAGCGCCGCAGAAAGTTTTCTAAAGTTTCCAAGTGAAAATTGAAAATTCTTTCTAAGTTGGCTATTTCCTCTTTTCTACAGAAAAACTCATTGGACAGTAATGTTCTATAGGTTCCGAAAGCTGTTTCTGCTTGGGGGTTAAATAAACCTAATCCACTGCGTAACCCATCCACTACAAACAAGGGTGAATTAATTACTACTGGTTTTTTGTGGAAAATGCGACTAAAAATTTGGGGAATATCCTCACGCAATAAAATCTCTGGTCCTCCCACTGGTAATATTTGGTTGCGTGCGCCTTCAGCTGTGATGGAATTAACTACTATCTTCGCTAAATCATCTGTACTGACAACCGAAGTCCGATTTTTAGGATCACCAATCAGCAAATATAAACCTGTTTCCCGAAACTGTTCTGCTAATGACAGTAAATTAGATGCTAATCCAGATGGGCGTAAAATTGTGTAATTCAAGCCACTAGCTGCTAAATATTGTTCTACTGCTCGTTTAGCTTTGAATACGGGAGCATCTTCATAGCCCCGTTCTGCTCCCAGGACAGAAATAAAGACGAAATGCTTGACTTCATTAGCTTGAGCCTGATCAATCAGTTCAATATTGGCGCGATAGTCCAGAGATAAGGAGTCACCATCAGAACCGTGGGCGCTGATAATGTACTCGACACCCCGACAAGCTTTAGCAATATCCTTGTCTCGTCGCAAATCACCGATAAAGATTTCTGCTCCTCGGTGTTCTAACTCGTTATAACGCGAAGTGAGGCGGACAAATCCCCTCACTGACTTTTCCTCTAGGCGTAGGAGTCGCACGACTCGGCGACCAATTCCTCCCGTTGCTCCAGTTACCAGAAACATAAGGATTTTCGGTGATGAATTCCATCTACACACTAATCTAAAATTCGACGATTACTGGGGTATGGTCGCTGGGTTGGGGTAATTTTCTGGGGGTAATGTCAATTATGCAGCTTTTGGCGCTTTCGTACAGCACGGGAGTGAGATAATGATGGTCAATTCGCCAACCCCGATTGCGTCTAAAGCCGGCGGCGCGATAGTCCCACCAACTGTAGTGTCCGCCTTCGGTGGTAAATTTGCGAAAGGCATCAGCAAATCCTAATTCTAGAATATCTCGTAAAGCTTGGCGTTCTGGTTCTGATGACATTATATGATTGTCTGGATTGGCGTTTTCGTGAATGTCTTCGGCTGCTAGGGCGATGTTGAAGTCACCACACATACAGATTCCCGGATGTGACAGTAAAAGGGTTTGCAAATACTCTCTTAGCACTGTCAGCCAGCGCAGCTTGAATTCGTATTTTTCGCTTCCCACAGATGAACCGTTAGGGACATATAAATTTACAATGCGAATGCCATCCATTACGCCTGTAATCACTCGCTTTTGCTCATCCCACAGTGGATCGATATTGGGCAAAATGGGGGTGAAACCGGCGCTGACATCGAGCAGTGGTTGGCGACTAATCAGGGCTACGCCGTTATAAGCTTTTTGTCCAGAAAAATAGACGTGATAGCCTAATTCTTCAAAAGGCGATCGCGGAAAGTCAGCATCTACAACTTTTGTTTCTTGCAAGCAGAGAACATCAATGGAATTTTCGTTTAACCAAAATATCACCTGTTCTAGGCGAGTCCGAACTGAGTTAACATTCCAAGTGGCAATTTTCATTTTTTAGTTTTCAGGATGGAAAATCAATATTAATTTTTAATAAGTTATATTTTGACAATTGTTTAACTTTGACGTAATTTAACCATTTTGGTTGACCGTAATTTAAGGAAAATTGATGATATCTTATAATTTTAGTATTCTCAGCTACAAAAACTATTATTTTGTCAGTTTAGCTACCAAAGATTTTCATGGTTGCATGATCCCCAAGGTAGATGAAACCGCTATAACCTAAGCTATATTTTAAAAGTGTAGCTGCTTAGTAGCTATTGTTGATGTTTGAATTAATGTTTTAAAATGTATTGGTAGTGGTTGAAGGTACGGTTAACCAAGATTGCCCTCCCAAGAGTAAATCAGGTGAATTTAAATCTGAACAAGGTAAGTATAAATCCTCTGGTTTTCAATAAGAGAATATTACTTGCTTTGCAGGATATTTTCTCGGCTGAACCGAAACAATTTTATGAAGATCGCTCAAGTCGCCCCATTATGGGAACGAGTTCCGCCTCCTAGTTATGGAGGAATTGAACTGGTAGTGAGTCACTTAACCGATGAACTAGTTCGTCGCGGTCATGAAGTTACTTTGTTTGCTTCTGGTGACTCTCAAACCTTGGCTGATTTAAAGGCAGTTTATCCACTTGCATTGCGCTTGGACAAATATGTTCAAGATTATGCAGGGTATGAAACTTTAGAACTTAGCCAAGTTTACCAACACGCTGCGGAGTTCGATATTATTCATTCTCATGTAGGAATCAGGGCATTACCTTTGGCAAGTTTGGTATTAACTCCCACTATCCATACTCTGCATAGCAGTTTTACCCAAGATAACCAAAAAGTCTTTAGATACCATCACCAACAACCTTATGTCAGCATTAGCAAAGCCCAGCGTCAAATAAAATTAAACTATGTAGCTACGGTTTATAACGGCATAGAACCAAATGATTATCCATTTGTAGCCCAACCACAGGAACCGCCATATTTAGCATTCTTAGGCCGCTTTTCTCCAGAGAAAGGACCCCAGCAGGCGATCGCTATTGCTAAACAGACTGGTTGGCGGTTGAAAATGGCCGGAAAAGTTGATGTCGCTGATTCTCAATTTTTTGAACAAGAGATTGTCCCCCATATTGATGGTCAGCAAATTGAATATTTGGGCGAAATTAACCACGCCGCTAAAGCTGAACTCCTGGGAAATGCGGCCATAACTTTGTTTCCAATTAATTGGCAAGAACCTTTTGGTTTGGTGATGATTGAATCAATGGCGACTGGTACACCAGTGATTGCCATGAGTTTAGGTTCTGTATCGGAGGTGATTGTTCACGGTGAAACAGGTTTTATTTGCCAAAACTATGCAGAAATGGCCACGATGATTCCTGCGGCGTTGACGCTTAATCGTCAAGCCTGTCGCCAACATATAGAAAACAATTTTAGTGTTAACCAAATGGTTAACGACTACGAAGCAGTTTACAAAAAAATTATCAATAACCGCATTCATTTCAATGGTTATTTTGATACGGCTAAGGCGAGGTTTTAATTAACAAGTTTTTTTCCACATTTTAAACAACAACTTTGTATTAGGGGGATAGTGGTATGAATATGAGAGTCAACACTTGTCCGTGTTGCGGTGGTTCCCTGCTGCGTCATGTCCGTCATGGTGAATTGTATTGGTTTTGCCAGTCTTGCAGGCAAGAAGTACCTCTGTTGACTGTAATTCGTGTGCCTCATCCTCGTAGGGAAATTCAGAATCCGGTTGTGCTTCCTCAGACAACATTAAAGGAGTAGGAGGAGGAGAAGGAGGAGACGCGATTCATCGCGTCTGTACAAGATCAAGATATAGAATCTGATAAAATTGGGTGAGGCTCATTAATTAGGTCAAAATCTGTGTTAGCAGCGTTACTTTACGGTCAGGAAGATTTACGCTTAGAGCAGGTTGCTGACCCCACTCCGGCTGCTGGTGAAGTCGTAATTCAAGTGGGTGCGGCGACAACTTGTGGCACAGATTTGAAGGTGTGGCGGCGTGGTGGTCATGCGAAAATGCTGAAACTACCGACGCTGTTTGGTCATGAGGCGGCTGGACAAATTGTGGCTGTGGGTGCTGGGGTGACAGATTGGCAGATAGGCGATCGCATGGTGGCGAATAATTCTGCACCCTGCATGAAATGCTTTTTTTGTCAACGTCAAGAATATTCTTTGTGTCCTCATATTACTTGGAATAACGGCAGTTTTGCAGAATATTTGAAGATTCCGGCGGCAATAGTACAGCATAATATGTTAAGGGTTCCTGATGATTTACCGTTGCAGTTAGCATCAATGACGGAACCTTTAGCCTGTGTTTTGCATGGTGTGGCTCGTTCTGACATTAAACCTCAAGACAGGGTAGTAGTCTTGGGAGATGGGGCGATTGGGTTGATGTTTGTGGCGGTTTTAGCTGATGTGGCGGAAGTTTTACTGTGGGGAGGTAATGACCATCGGCTAGAAATAGGTGCAAAACTTGGTGCTGCGAAGACTTTTAATTATCATCAAATTCCAGATATTCCCGGTGTGGTGAAAGAATTAACTCAGGGATGGGGTGCTGATGTGGTGATTGAAGCGACTGGTGTACCTAGTGTTTGGGAAACTGCGATCGCTTGCGCCCGTCCTGGTGCAACTGTTAATCTATTCGGTGGTTGTCCACGAGATACGACGATTACTGTAAATACAGAGCAGTTACATTATAGTGAACTGACTTTAAAAGGTGTGTTTCATAATACACCTAAGTATGTAAGAGCAGCCTTGGATCTGATAGCTAGTGGTAAAATACCTTTTGAGTTATTGATTAGTGAAGAGCGATCGCTTCAGGATTTAGAACAGGTATTCTGTGATATGAAGGCGCGTCAGGTGATTAAGGTGGCGATGATTCCTTAGTTTTTTGCAGGGTAAAGTAGATGATCTGGGTCTAGCCAAACAATATAAAAAATCTCGTCAATAAAAAACCCATGAATCCTACCATGTTTATTTGAGGAGAGGGAAAATTGATAAGGTGTATCAACCAATTGTTCTTCGTTGGGCAAACCAAATCCGCTTTCGCTGGTATCTTCCCATTTTATAGGATGACATCTGAGGCTACTACTACGATTTATTAACAAATCTTGAGCCGTCAAGCTAGATAAAGCTTTTAACCGATCAAGTAGGGTCAGCCAATAAATTACCTCTTTTTCGGCACACAAAAATTTTGTATGTCCATCTTGATAATATTTAAACGAAAAGCTGATGCCTTGAGGTGACTTCAGCTTGGTTGGTTTAATACCTAATTTGCTATCTTTGGTAATATCAGTCTTCTTAATCTTCTTCGGCACGAGATGCGTAGTACTCCTTCATCCAATCCTTTTTAATGATTTCGTTGGAAGGTGCATCCGATGCTAGATTTCCTCTAGCCCACTTCCAGGGTTCCTCATCATGAGTCATTTGCTCAAGTTCATAAGCGTCGCAGGCAAAATATTCTTCTGCAAGTTCATCCAGAAACTCTCGAACCTCATCAGGTAATTCTAGTTCTGGGTTAGCATCCTGTAAAATAGGTTGCCATCCAAAAGACTTGTACTTCTGGTACAACACAGGTATCACAGGCCCATGTATCCATGCTTGAAAATCTTCTGGGAATAGAGGAGTTTCATAGAGTGCAAGATGCCAAGCTTGAGCATAGTAAACCAGCTTTTGCAGCTTTAGATTACTAATAAAAGAGCCTGTTTCATTTGCCAGCCAGATAAAATAATTTGCTACGTTAAAACATGACAACACTATAGTCACCTCTTCAGCCTGCTACACAAGAGCTAGCCTTTATCCCTATCAATAGATCAGTTTACAGAGTTATCGCAAGAAAAGCTATGGAGAATTTTCTGCTCTCTTTAGTTTAATTGTACTACCTTAAGGCTCTCTTAGGGCAATTGTCAAATTATAGATCCTTCCAAGCTTCGTCTTCCTCTGAATTAAGCCAAATTTTGCTCAGTGATGACTCACTTAATTCCAAAAAATCTTTGACTAATGCTTGGGAATTATCAGCATCGTTGGCTTGCAAGTTCTGGACTTTTGACAGTGATAATCCCGTTAGCTTTGCTACAAGAGCTAAATCAATACCTTCTTTGAGCATATTGAGTGCAACTTGGGTTAACCCTTGCTGCAAACCTTGCTCCCATGCTGCGCGTAAGATTTGAGGTTGGGTTTCAGAGTTATACATAATTGTTAATTAGTTATCCTCTGTTCTAATTATATCTGGAATATCTTGCTTTTTTGGCGATCGCACAACTGTAACCTCAAGCTAGGGTATGATAATTGTCATTAATTTTTGCTTCAAATATGACAATTTTGACCATAGAAGCCCTCTGTAATGAAGCTGCACTATTTTCAGCCGCCGAGTCTATACATCCAGAACCTTTACTGTACGGTGTTACTGATGGCAAAGCAATCGGCACATATTTAGAGCAAAAATTTAGGCTGTATCTCAGAAATAAGTATGATTTTGTTGAGGGTAATTCAGCCAGTGGTATCGATTTTCCTGGGTTATTGGTTGATGTTAAGGTAACAAGCATTAAGCAGCCACAGTCATCTTGTCCTTTTAAATCTGCACGACAAAAAATTTTTGGGCTGGGATATGCGTTAATTATCTTTGTTTATGATAAGACAGACCAAAGTATGAACAGGACTGCAAATTTGAACATTCTACACACAATTTATGTAAGTGCAGAAAGAACGGCTGATTTTCAGATAACTCGTGGAATTCGCAGCATCTTGGAAAATGAAGGTAATAAAGATGATTTGATTGCTTTTATGTATGATCGTAATTTGCCTGTTGATGAAATTGAAGCATCTAATATCGCAGATGAAATCCTCTTAAACCCTCCATTGCAAGGATTTTTAACTATTTCTAACGCTTTACAATGGCGACTTCAATATAGAAGAGTTATTGAGAGTGCTGGATCAGAAACAGGGATAATTGCTGTTTACAGGGCTAAGGAATGATTCGCACTGTTGACAAAGCAAAAGTAGAATATGGAGACTTTCAAACACCCATAGAACTCGCTACCAAGGTGTGTAAAAAGTTAATCGAACTGGGTGTATGTCCTGATGTGATCATTGAGCCAACTTGTGGAATAGGTAATTTTATTCAGGTAGCTTCACGTTTGTTTAAATCGACGAACAAAATTATGGGAGTAGAACTGAACCCAGATTATTTACAAGAGGTGAAAACAAAGAAGCTATTCTTGCAAGATAAAAGAATTGAGCTTGAAAATGCAGATTTTTTTCAATTTGATTGGTTATCTTATGTAAATCAAATCAATGGTAAACTCCTAGTAGTTGGTAATTTTCCTTGGGTTACAAGTTCACAACAAGGAAGCATTGGTGGCAAAAACCTGCCCAATAAAAATAATTTTCAAAATTATAGCGGCTTAGATGCAATCACAGGTAAGAGTAACTTTGATATTTCAGAATGGATGCTAATTCAGGCTATCCAATGGCTACAGGGGCGTGATGCTTACCTAGCAATGCTTTGTAAAACTTCTGTTTCCAGAAAGTTATTGAACTACCTTTATTCTCATAATCTAAATCTAGCTGACTGTGCAACTTATAATATCGATACAAAAAAGTATTTTAATGCTTCTGTTGACGCTTGTCTATTATTCTGCAAATTTGATTCAAGCTCTACAAACTACTACTGTGATGTATTCAGTAGTCTTGAAAGCTCAGAATCTTACAAAATAGGATATCGAAATAATGTTCTGATCAGAGATATAGCTGCTTTTGAGAATCTGAGTAAATTGTACGATATCAGAACTGAAACAAAATGGCGCTCAGGCATTAAACATGATTGCTCAAATATCATGGAATTTCGTAAAATTGCTCATACTTTTATGAATAAACTCGGAGAAATAGTTGATATTGAAGAAACATATCTTTTACCTTTGCTTAAAGGCTCTGATGTTGCTCAAAATCGCATCAACAGTACTGAGCGATATGTTCTAGTTACTCAAAAATTTGTGGGTGAATCAACTGAAAATATAAAATGTGTAGCTCCTAAAACTTGGAATTATCTAGAGTCGCATGGAAGTTACTTAGATAACCGCAAAAGTAAAATCTACAAAAGTAATCCCAGATTTTCTATTTTTGGAGTCGGTTCATACACTTTTAAACCTTGGAAAATAGCGATTTGTGGACTTTATAAGAGGTTAGAGTTTAGATTAATCGGCAAGCTGATGGATAAACCTGTGGTTTTTGATGATACTGTCTACTTTCTCAGTTTTGATAATGAGGAAACAGCACAAAAGACTTTTGAGGTTTTGACTTCTCCGTTAGCAATAAATTATTATTCATCTCTAATTTTTTGGGATGAAAAGCGCCCAATTAAGTCCAGCATCTTAAATAGCTTAAATTTGACAGCCTTAATTGAGATAGATTCTAAATTTTGAGGCGACCTGTGGATAACAATTGATACCCCCCGATAAAACAAGCCACGGAAAGGAAAAATTGCCAAAGACTTGTAGGATTGAGGATAGCGCGACTGCTAAGAAAAACCAAAAGTATTCCTATCCCTATTCCCGCCCAACCTAAAGCTTTATTCTGTCCGGGTAGGACAAATAGCATGAGAATTCCCGAAGTGATAAAAAGTATAGAACCATCGGCAGCTATACCTCGCCACCAATAAGGACGCACGTTAGTAGTAAAATAAATATTTTGACCGAAAAAGTAGATACTAGCAAGTAGTAGTGCTAAACCAATCAGCTTCATTAAAAATCTCATGATGGGAATGGAGAAAAGGTTATAGGGTTATATTGCCCAAATAATCGAACTGATTCTTCATTAGCACCTAAACTGTGGGGATTTAGGTTAAAAAAGTAAACAAGCCGGAAATCCCTACCAATGACAGGGCGTTCGTCAGGAGGAGCGTGCAATACGCCCGTACAAAAGCTTTATGGCTTTGATTGATTTGAAATGATTGGTTTATTTACGCCGATCTACTTAAAATCACTAATGAAATAATCGGACTGTAAAAGGGGAAAACTATGATTATCCCCTGACGGGGGAAATTTCCATATAAGTCCCGAATAGGAAAATGCTGCAAAAATCTCTGCTCAACTTCTTGATTTTACCTTTTTCTCTAGTTCCCTGGCTGGGTATGGGAATGCTGTTTGATTCCAAGGCTGATGCGCTACCAGGACAAACTACAGAAGAAGTAACTACCTGGATCAAAGCACATCCGACACTCCGTCCTAGACCGGGAGAACGTTTATTTATCCAAAAAAGTGATACAGCAGCCCAGCGATTCACTTTTCTTGCATCGGTTTTACCTCCTGGTAGGGTGACAATGACCCAAAACCGTAGTCGGATTAGTAGCGAACGCCTGACTATGTATGATGCTATTAACGGGATAAGTTTTAAACGTCTCCAGGAATCTTTACGGGTAATTTATGGCTTAGATATTTATCAAGATTTTAATCGCGCTCAAGTCATATACGAGTATCCTAACCAGAGTGCAATTAACTCGGCGCGGATGGCTAGAACGCCGATCAGAGAGGCTTTACAGGGAGAATTACGTGTAGGCGATCGCTATGTCTATTGGATGGAAATTGCCCAACCCCCAGGAGGTAAAGCTTTCACAGGTCAAATGACGGTTTTTCTGAAAGCTGACTTGGATAAGTTGGAATCTGAATTACGAACTCGTTAATAGTTGGCGTTTGCTGTGGGTTCGGTTGAACCCAACCTGCTGCAATTCGCCTCTATAATCCTCCTAATCCTACAGGAGATGGGGTTTGCCAGATACCAGAAAAGATGCTTTCAGTAGCTAGGGAAATTCTCAGCAAATCTTCTTTAAGTAGGGGCGGCCAATCAACCCCAGCTTTGCGCCCCGCAACAAATATTTGTTGCGCCTTTACACCTAACTGATAAAGAGCAAAGGCTAATTCTCGGTCGAGGTTGGGTGCGTCTTTCATAGATTCAAAGACCACCTTTAAGGCTAACAAAATCGCGGTGATTTGACCGGGTACTGGTGGTTTTCCTAGCTTCATCCGCATTAACAAAGCATCTGGGTTTTCATCAGTTGTTAATGTCTGGGCTACGAGGAGTTGGCGAGCTGTTTCGTAATTCATTTATCCAGCTTATCTTAGTTGTGAGCATCAGCAAGAGTACTTACATCCAAATTACTATGAGGATGTAATTTTACTAGATATTTTGCTGTTGTAGTTGATACTTTTGAGATTTAACCACAGATGCACACAGATATGAGATATAAGAACCCCACCCCCAACCCCCTCCCCGCAAGCGAAGAGGGGGCTATGATGTAGTTCATTTAAGCTAGAAGTTTAGTATTTGTGCTGTGATTTCGCCTCAATTTGTCTGACAACTGTCAACGCTGAGTAACTTACCCCAGCTGTACCTTCTCCGGGATGAGTCGAGTCACCGACTAACCATAAATGGTTGATGGGCGTACGATTGGCAAATCCAAAGGGGCCAAAGGTGGGTATTCTTTGACCAATACCGCCTACTATACCGCGATCGCGTGCTGTGTAATGAGCAAAACTCCGGGGTGTGGCGGCTTCTTGATGAATGATGGTTTCTCGTTTGAGGTAAAAGTATTGGGAAAGACGTGCGATCGCATCTTCTGTATACTTCTGTTTAAGTCCTTGATAATTATTCGTTTCCCACCACGGTGCAGGATCGACAAAGGATGAAGCGATAATTGTGGCTTTTCCATCTGGGGCGCGTCCATCTCCGGGATGACTGACGGAAACAAACAAAGAATTATTTTCCCCAATCGGTCCATCAACATCATAGAGGAATTGTAGGTGGGGTGGACAATCTGGAGGAATGGCGCTGATATCTACCCCTAAATAGACCACAAATGCGCCCGATGCTTGGGGTAATTTTTCCACCCGATTTTTATACCCAGAGGGTGTTTTTTCTCCCAATAGTTGCACTAAATTCTGCACAGTGACGTTAGCAACTACATGGTCTACGGTTTCTGTGCAGATTTCGCCTGTTTTCTGATTTCTGATGACTACAGATGTAGCTTGGTTATTTTCCACCTGGATTTTTTCCACAGTGTGGCGCATTAATAACTTACCACCATCTCTTTCTAAGGATTCCACCAGGCGATCGCTTAGTACCTGCATACTACCCTGGAGGTGAAATAAACCTTGGGGTAATTGAGAGACACTCAACGCCGTAGCTGCATAAAGTAAAGCCGTCTCCTCTGTATCAACTTGAGAATATAACTTTAATTGCAAATCCAAAAACGTTCTCAAACGATGGTCTTTAGCCAGTCCGTAAAACCGTAATGCATCCCCCACAGTAAATAATGTATAGGGTACGGTAATTAATGTACTAGGGCGTACCGCTTGAGTTAATTGCCATAAATCCCACAAACTCCGGGGAGGTAAAACCGGATCACGTCCTTGAAATTGCCAACTAGCTTCAAATAACACCGCCATCATCTGCCAAAACGGTTCACTCCCAGGAAATTGTTTTTGGCGTTCCTCTCGCCATTTCTTTTGGTCACGCCAAACATTAATCGGTGTACTTTCCCCAGGTAAATACACAGCACAAGCCGGGTCACATGGTGTCGCAGCTGGTAAATCTATCCCTAATTCTGAGAATATGCGGTGATGAATTCCCCCTGGTTCTAATCCAGCTACCTGAGTCGCCCCCACATCAAAGGTAAATCCGCGCCGTTGAAATGTGGAAGCGCAACCCCCCGGAACCAAAGCTTGATCTAAGACTAAAACGCTGTAACCCCGATGGGCTAATAATGCAGCCGCAGTTAGTCCGCCTATACCTGCACCGATGACAGCAACACGAGACTGATTTTTCTTACCAGAAATATTAGACATTGATGATTAACTTTATAATTCTTAATATTATTAATTATTATAGCCTTTCCTGATTAGATAAGGTGAGCCATAGTCCCCTCCTCCGAGGGTTAGCGCGTCTCAAACTCTATTGACCTTGCGTAAATCCTGGTTAACTAATCTTACGTACTGATGGATTTGCTGCCAAAGAAAGACTTGTAATTAGCATGATGCTACCCGCAACAGTAAACATAATTGTCAGATTTAAATTGACTAAAATACCAGCTAAAGCAAAGGAAATAGGAGCAACACCAAAAGCAGAAAACATTCCCAAACTCATAACTCTTCCTAGCATTTCAGGTTGGGTTTGTTTCTGAATCCAAGTAATTCCTACCACCGTAAAAATACAACTGCAAAATCCCAGCACTGCAATTGTTATACTAGCTAGTCCTATATTGCCAATAAAGCCAAGTAAAAATAAACCAAAGCCTTGAACACTCGCAATAGTCAGCAGTAAAACTCCGATGTTAGGAAGATTTGGAACAAATTGAGGTGTGAGTGTCCCAATTAATCCACCACCACCCCAAGCTGATTGCAATATTCCTAAAGCCACTGCACCACCTGGGAAGCGACTATGAGCTAGTGAAGTCATCCCAACTTGTAATGGCCCAATAAATAAAAAATTGAGGATTACCATTACCAGCAAAAAAATTCTTAGAGGCTGATTGCGCCATGCGTAGTAAAATCCCTCACGCATACCAGCAATCAAACTCATAGTTTTTTTAGTTGACGTATAATTTTGATTTAATTCCCCATTCAATGCTGTTGCTTTTGCTGTTGTTTCCTTCATGAGCAAAAGCGTGATAGTTGTGATGGCGAAAGTTATCCCATCAATGACAAATGCTACTTCAATACCAGCAGTTGCAATTAGCAAACCACCCAACGCCGGCCCAATTAGTAAAATCACTTGGGAAGTTCCTTGGCTCAAGGTATTACTTGCTATTAACTGTTCTTTGGATACCAGACTGGGGATAATTGATTTAGATGCAGGTATAAACAAGCCATCAAATATGCCGAAGCTAGCAGCAAAAAAGTAAATATGCCATAGTTGGGTGATTTTCAGCCCAACAATGGTTGCAAATAAAACGATTAGTAAACCACGTAAAGCATTGGAAACAAACATCACTAATCGTGGCGAAAAGCGATCGCTCACCACACCACCAAACAGCATTAAAACAGCACGGGGAATCGCTGCACTCATTAACACTGTACCTAACGTGATCCCAGAGTTAGTTAACTGTATTGTTAACCAAGGCAATGCAACGATATAAAACTGGTCGCCTAGAAGCGAAACGGTTTCACCGATATACAGAAGTAAAAAGTTGCGTACAGTTAGTGGTTTCCAAAGCGTAACTTTAGAATTAGTCATTAGTCATTTCTTCCTCTGCGCTCCTCTGCGTAAACCTTAGCGTGACTCTGCGTTTAAAAATCAACCCCAGGCGTTCTGGGCAAAGATTCAGTAAATTCAACGCTTCTAGATAACTTAAAATCAGCAATTTTACCCTAAAACACGATTTAGAAGTTTGACAGCTTGTCATTTGACAAATTTACCACTAAAGCCAAATAATTTAGCACATAAACGTCGATTTGCTACTAATAGCTTTAATTTTGTGGTTTTCCACTACATTTTATGGAACAGAATAATAAATAAAACCTAATTGCAGGCTAAGTTCCTTGCTGTGACTGGATTTTAATTTTTCGAGATTTTTTATAAAACTTGAATTTTAAGGCTTTACCATAAAACAGCCGGAAGAGCCAATTTTGTCAACTTTTATTGATAATTTGAGATTATTTTTTGGTGTGAGGATTAAATGAGGAAACTGTATCTACTGGAAAATTTAGGACTATCTATCATACTTGCCATATTTTTAATCAATCAACAAGCTTTAGGTGTAACAAAAGAAGATCATCAAATTCCCCAACTTTCAGATATTAAGCTTCCTCACACAAGTGTCAAGGAGTGGCTAGCTCAACAAGAGCAGTCTACTATTTTAGTAACAGGGATAAAGTTGAATCAGACGGCTAGTGGGTTGGAAGTTGTTTTAGAAACATCTGCATCTGACAAGCTGCAAGCCACAACTAAAATAGAAGGTAATAGCTTTATTGCAAATATCCCTAATGCACAATTGCGTTTAGCCAGTGGTAATACCTTCCGTCAAGAACAGCCAGTTGCGGGAATTACGGTAGTATTGGCGGCAAACCAGGATGCAAATAGTATCCAAATTATTGTAGTTGGGACAACACAAGCTCCAAAAGTCGAACTATTTGACAGCGATGAAGGTTTAGTTTTAGGGGTGACACCAACAACACCTGAAACTCAACCATCAGCCGATAGCCAAAAACCTAATGAACCAGATATTGAACTAACTGTTACCGCCCAAAAACGACCGGAAAATGCACAGAATGTACCCATTAGTATTACGGTAATACCTCGTCAGGAAATAGAAGATGCTCAAATCGATTCTTTGATTGATATTGCCAATCAAACGCCCAATTTTAACTTTCTTCCCACATCTTCCGGCGGTACAGAGTTTAGTAATTACAGTTTGCGGGGTTTGAACAATCAAAATTTCCTTACCGCTCAGGATAGCGTAGCCTTTTACATCGATGATATTCCCATTGACTATAACGGCTTTCTCGACTTGGCTTTACTGGATCTAGAACAAATAGAAGTGCTAAGAGGCCCTCAAAGTACGCTATACGGTCGAAATAGTTCTGGTGGGGTTGTCAATATCATTTCCAGACAAGCAACGCCAGAACCAGAAATCCGAGTTAGTGCAAGTTACGGTAGATATAACAGCCGCGAATTCCAATTTTCTCTCAACGATGCTGTGGTTGACGATAAATTATCACTGAGAATTGCGGGAGCTTACAGAGGACAGGATGGATTTATTAACAACCTCGCCACAGGTAATGAAATAGGCGAGCGATCTCGCCTAGCTGCACGAGCGCAACTCCTGTGGACACCTACACCCGACTGGACAGTAGCTTTCAATAGCTATAACAGCTTTACAGATGATGGTAATCCAACCTACAACAAGTTAAATCCTGATGACCCATTTGAGGTTAATTTAGAAACTGAAGGATACAGTAAGCTAGATACAAATACTCAAGCTATCAGAGTTGGTTATAACGGCGGGGGTTTTCGAGCCACATCCATCACTGCACGTCGTTTTACCCGTCAAGAAAACCTTGTGCCGGGAAGTACAGGAGCTATACAAATTATTGATAGTATTGACTCCACATTATGGACGCAGGAATTACGTTTCCAATCTCCGGAAACTGCCGAGCGTTTTCAATGGTTGTTAGGTGGTTACTACGAATCTCGTGACTTTAACGTTGATGATTCTCAAATCGACTTTCCTGGATTTGGAAGATTTCGACGTACTGGAGACGATAATCGGCAAACCTACGCGGTATTTGGACAAGTAGATTATCAGCTTATAGAACCATTAACTGTATTTGCTGGTTTGCGTTACGAATCTAGTGATGCTTCTTCAGATAGTACTTATGAGTCAGTAAACTCTGACGGAACTCTCACCCCACTGCGTCCGGCATTTAACAATGAAAAAGTTAGCAACAGTGAATTGATTCCTCGCTTCGGTTTGAAATATCAATTCAATCCTAGTTTAATGGGATACGCGACTGTTGCCAAAGGTTACAGACCGGGTGGATTGAACTACCGCGCCAATAGTGAAGCAGAACTGCGATTTGGAGAAGAAACAACCTGGAGTTATGAAGTCGGTTTGAAATCTTCTTGGCTGGATAATCGTTTAATTGCTAACCTATCAATCTTTCAGAACGATGTAAATAACTATCAAGTTTTGCAATTTGATGAGAGTGGGTTTTTTGGCAGAGTTAACAATGTTGATCTCAAAGCCACTGGAGTAGAATTTGAACTCAGAGCAAAACCAGCTACAGGTTTCGATTTAACTGCATCAGTTGGTTATGTAGATAGTATATACAAAAACTACCTAAATTCCGATACAGGTGTAGACCTAAGCAATAATCAAGTTCCCATAGCACCACAATTTACCTACAATTTAGCTGCTCAATATCGCAGTCAGTCCGGTTTATTTGCTCGTGCAGAATTGCGTGGTTATGGTATTACTTATTTCGATGATGAGAACCAAATCAAGCAAGAACCGTATGCCTTAGTAAATGCTCGTATCGGTTACGAAGCTGAGAAATATGGCATTTACCTGTATGCAAATAACTTGTTTGATACTCGCTATATCACCTCTGGATTTTTATTCCCAGTACCGGATGGAACCGCAGGATTTGGCGATCCCGTGACCTATGGCGTGCAAATTAAAGCTAATTTCTAATTTAATTGTTGTGGCGATGGGAAAAATTATTTTTCCTGTCGCTATTTTTGATTTGTTATCCTCTGCATATTGCTATGCTTGCTAAATTAATCCTGCTCGCCTCACTTTATACTACTCAATTCATTCCGACAACCTTTTTTATCCAAACCGTACCTATTTTTATGCGACAACAAAATATGTCGCTGGATGCTATCGGGTTGTTAAGTTTTCTCATTCTTCCTTCAGCGTTAAAATTTCTGTGGTCGCCTTTTATTGACCGCTACAGTTTACCAAAATTAGGACATTATCGCGGTTGGATTATCTGTTTTCAAATTTTGTTAGCACTTGTAACTTTTGGATGTGGATTTATTGATATTCAAGAGAATTTCAATATCTTAGTTTTTTGTATGTTTCTCGCTTTTTTATTCTCCTCCAGCCAAGACATTGCAACCGATGCGTTAGCAGTAAATTTACTCGAACCGCGAGAAAGAGGATTAGGAAACGCTATTCAAGCTGGGGGAAATGTTTTTGGCGCTATTATTGGTGGGGGCGGAGTGCTGATTCTACTAGATAGAATCGGCTGGCGGTATAGCTTGATAATTATGTCAGTTGTAATTTTACTGAATTTAATTCCAGTAATATTGTATAAAGAACAAGTTAGTAATAAATCTCAGAAATCAAACTTTTTTAAATCTTATTTTCAACCTTTTATCAACTTTCTCTCGCGTCCCAAAGCATTACCGTGGCTTTTTGTAGTATTGCTATATATGGGAGGCGAAATGATGTCAGGTATAATGCTTCGTCCACTTTTTGTTGATAGAGGTTTGTCGCTTTCAGATATTGGCTTAATGTTGGGTATTGTCAGTTACGGTGTCCGTATTGTTAGTGCTTTGATTGCAGGAGTTTTGATTACCCACTTGGGAAGATTACGTTCTCTAACTCTATTTGGTTTTGCTGCCAGCATGATGACGCTTTTATATATCATACCTGCAATTGGCATCAGTAGTTTATCTGTGCTGTATGCTGTTAGTATCACAGTCAATGCAGCCCAAAGTATGGCATATACTGCATTACTAAGTGCCATGATGGATAAATGCGAACCAGCAACAGCCGCTACTGATTATACATTTCAGGTGTCAGTAGTATACATTGGCGGAATTGCTGCTTCAGTTCTGAGTGGTGCGATCGCCAGTGCTACGGGATATACGTTTATGTTTATTATTAGTGCAGCCTTGAGTTTATTGAGCGTATTACTAATCACCAAGTTGCGGGCGTAGAAGCAACACATTGAAATAATTAATGGTAACAAAAGCAGGGTATTGCTAACTTAGTTACCAATTTGGTTTCTATAGGATTATTCAGATAAAAATATACTCGACTTATTTGAAACGTGTTTATCAGGTTCACACCATCAAGAGGGTTATAAGATAAAGGAATAACAAAGCTGTTCACTCCCCACTACCCATGACCTCAACCTTGCTAAAATTTCCTCGGATAAATGCCCCCACAGTGCATCAGTTGCCCAATGGCTTGACCATAGTTGCAGAACAAATGCCAGTGGAAGCGGTGAATCTCAGTTTGTGGATTAAAGTTGGCTCGGCTGTGGAATCTGATGCTATTAATGGCATGGCTCATTTTTTAGAACACATGATTTTTAAAGGAACCGAGCGTTTAGCAAGCGGTGAGTTTGAACGTCACATTGAAGAACGGGGTGCTGTGACTAATGCGGCAACTAGCCAAGACTATACTCAATACTATATAAATACGGCTCCCAAGGATTTTGCCGCCCTCGCTCCACTGCAAATAGATGTAGTATGTAACGCTCTCATCCCTGATGATGCCTTTGAACGGGAACGTTTGGTGGTTTTGGAAGAAATTCGCCGTTCTGAGGATAATCCCCGGCGCAGGACGTTTAGAAGGTCAATGGAGACAGCTTTTGAACAGTTACCCTATCGCCGTCCAGTGTTGGGGCCAGAAGCGGTAATTTCTCAACTTAAAGCCCAGCAAATGCGGGATTTTCATCGTACTTGGTATCAACCCCAGTCAATTACGGCTGTAGCTGTAGGTAATTTACCTGTGGAAGAATTAATTGCAACGGTGGCTGAGGGATTTAATCACAGTCAACAGTTAACAGTTAACAGTCAACAGTTAGCAGTTAATCCTGAATCTGCGTTTACAGAAGTTGTGCGGCGGGAATTTGTTGATGAAAGTCTTCAGCAAGCACGTTTAGTGATGGTGTGGCGGGTTCCAGGGTTGGGACAGTTAAATGATATTTATGGTTTGGATGTTTTGGCGGGAGTTTTGGCACATGGACGGACTTCTAGACTGGTGCGAGATTTGCGGGAAGAACGGGGACTAGTGACTTCCATTGGTGTGAGTAATATGACCAATCAGTTACAAGGAACGTTTTATATTTCTGCTAAATGTGCGGTGGAAAATTTAGAGGCTGTTGAGGAGGCGATCGCTCAACATATCCGTATACTACATACAGAGTTAGTCTCAGAACCAGAAATTGCGCGCATCCGGCGACGGGTAGCTAACAAGTTTATATTTGGTAACGAAACACCAAGCGATCGCGCTGGTTTATACGGTTATTATCAATCTATGGTGGGAGATTTAGAACCTGCCTTTAACTACCCAGATCATATTCAATCCCAAGATGCAACTGACTTAATGCAAGCAGCAAAACAGTATCTTTCCCCAGATGCTTATGGTGTAGTGGTGTTGAAACCACATCAGTGAACAGTTATCAGTTATCAGTTATCAGTGCTTAAATAATGTTAATTGGTAACTGGTAACTGAAATTATGTGGACTGAAATTGATACTCATATTAGCCAAGTAACTGGAGCAAAATTTCAAACTCAGCACAAGCGCAGTGTGAGTGGTGGCTGTATTAATCAAGGTTATGCTGTTGCTGATGGTAATTTGACTTACTTTGTCAAGCTGAATCAAGCCTCTCAAGTTGCTATGTTTGAAGCTGAGGCGCTGGGTTTAAACGAAATGCTGGCGACAAATACTATTCTTGTACCCAAACCGATTTGCTGGGGTACTGCTGGAAACTCTAGCTATATTGTCTTGGAATGGCTAGAAATGGGAGGAGGTAACAGCAAATCTTCCCCAGAAATGGGACGCAAGTTAGCAGCGATGCATAAAGCCAGCAGCAGCAAAGGTTTTGGATGGAAAATTAATAATACAATTGGTTCCACACCCCAAATCAATACCTGGACAGCAGACTGGGCAGAATTTTATGCTCAACATCGCCTGAGTTATCAGTTTCAGTTAGCTAGACGACGAGGGGGAAGTTTTCCCAAACAAGAGCAATTACTTGCAGCTATTCCGGAATTATTGGCAAATCATCAAGTGCAACCATCCTTAGTACATGGTGATTTATGGGGTGGAAATGCTGGGTGTACTGTGTCAGGTGAACCAGTAATATTTGATCCAGCAACTTATTTTGGGGATAGAGAAGTTGATATTGCTATGACAGAGTTATTTGGGGGGTTTTCAGCCGATTTTTACCAAGGTTATCACGAAGTTTTTCCTTTGGATGCAGGTTATGAGCAGAGAAAAACTCTGTATAACCTGTATCACATTCTCAATCACTTCAATTTATTTGGCGGTGGTTATGGTTCCCAAGCCAATCGGATGATTGATCAGATTTTGCAGTGATATCCAAACTGCAAGCAATTAACTCCTGGTTTCGATATCGTATAACTCGCATAGGGTGAGAAGTTTTTGTTTCAGGCGATCGCGCAGACTCTCAGGTGATACAATCACGCAATCTTCCCAATACTGTGATATTTCTCGAATCAACCAAAACTCATTCACAACTCGCCGCACTACTTGGCGCACATCTCCAATAATTTCATTTTTGATGTCATCCTCTTTTGGCTGATAGGCTTTAACTAAGCCTCTATGAAAATGTAAGTACACTTCTAGATAGTCTAATTCTCCTCGCCAATTTCCACTGGCTGGTATAGTTGCCATTGATTCGATACGATCTAAGCGCAAGCAGCGATTATGCCACAGTTGGGGTAAATCAGGGATTTTGTGTTCTACGTCTTGAGTTTCTTCACACCAAATCATTAAGTAAAAGCGTTTTTCAAAGAAACGGACTTCAGCATAACGAACTGTATATGCTAGTTCATTACCTTGAGAATTTTGATAGACAAGGTAAAAAGGTTGTTCTCTTTTGATCAAGTCTTCAATCTGAACTCGCCACGCTGGAGCAGGTTGACTCAGTTGTTTCATCAGTGATTGACGCAAAGGAGCTTCCAGATTTCCCCGCTCCAATAAAAGTGTAAGTACAGTCTGAGCTTCTGCTGTCTGACCTCCATCAATCAAGGCTTTAATCGCCTGTTGCAAAGCATTAACGAGGTTAGAGTCAAGGATAAAGGGCTTTCCGACTTCTAGTGATTGTTGAGCGATCGCCACTATTAAGCCCGAAATACTGGGTTCTTTACCCCAATATATGTTCAGACTACGTGCGATCGCTTCTAGTTGTTCCTTGGTTCCCGGCGGAATTGACAGTGTAATCGTGTCTTTTTTTCTAGGCATTCCCAAAATGTACTTGCAGTTGTAAAAGATTTATGCCATTATTATTATTGTAAATACAAAAGCGAGCTAATAGAGCTACTGTAATGACACAAAGAGAGGATTTGCTCAAATTTAAAATCATGAATACGGCTGTTAACCTGAAGATATTAACAGCTACACTTGCTACGAAAATGTCTCTACCAAATTCCAAGGCTCTAATTTCGACATTGGCAAGTAAAGCTGAGACATTTGCTCTAACATCACAATTTGACTCCCCTCAACTCAAGCGGGAGTTAAGTTTAGCAAAGCCTAATAAAACGACAGAAGTATTGTTAGAACTTGATTTTCATGGAGATAGAGTAATTTTCCAAAATCAAGACATAGGTAAAATTCAGATTCTCTACAAATCTCCCTTACCTGGCGAGTTGCAAGCAAGGTTAGCTACTGAAAGTGCAATTGACCGATTTTTGGAATACTTGCAAAAGCTGCATCAAACTATTGTCCTTGACGAGAGCGATCGCCATGTGAGAGTTTTCATTCCCAACAAGCAAATACCTAGCTTTGCAGAACTTTGGAAAAGGTTTATTAGAGATATAGCTTTCTCAGATTACGGTAATCACAAGCATCAATTACCTGGCTTAATTCAGACTTTTATCCAGATGCTCAATTCCGTTACTCTTTCTGGAAGAGGATTTAGCACTTTAGATGTACCAATTTTAACCAAAGACCAATCGAACGTATTAGCAGCTTGGTACTACGCGGTTATACGCGATGTTGGAGAACGTCAAAACAACCGTCAAAGACAAATTGATGCACTAGAAAAAGAACTTGCTGGATCTGATTTGGATGATAAAACGCGCAAATCCAAAGCAAAAGATTTACAAGACAAGAATGCAATGCAAATCAAGGAAGCTGATAAATATACCGAATATTTCCGAAAATCTTTTGGTAAAAGCTTGGAATCACAAAATGCTGTATGGCAAGAGTTAGCGCAAATAGAAACTCAACTGGGCGGCGTGAAGTTAAATAAATCAGAGCATAATAAATTGCAAAAACAGCAAGAAAAGCTCAGGATAAAAGTCATTTTTACTTCAGAATCGATTCAACAAAAATTGCAAATATTTAATGAATCTAGAGGACAGCCTTTTGAGTTTATTAAGCAAGATGAAGAAAATAACCCTGAGAAATTTAGTGAAATTCATAAAATTTCCAAAAACTTTACTAAAACCGCAACAGATCAAATTAACTCAACTCGTGGAGATATCTTCACTCAATGCGTGTTTGAGATGTATCGTTTGTTAGAAAATGAACCAAATGACCCATTACCACAAGCATTATTAACAGAACAGCCAATTTTACCAGAAGCGCGATCGCCAGGAGATGATAGTAAAGAATTCTGCTATTCTTGTGGTGTTAAACTTGACCCAAAAACCACACGTTGGCAAGTTCTCCGGTTCATGTTTGAGCGTCCTTATCAACGTCGTCAATCAGCAACAAGCGCAGGTAGTCCTCATATTTGTGCTTCCTGTTCAGCTTTAGCTTTTGCCTCTCCACTGAAAGTCACAGATGAAAGTATTGTTTTAATGCTTGAACCTGCGGATAATAGTACAGATTTTGAAGTCAAAAAATTCAAAATTAAAGATTATCTCAGAATGCTAACAAATAAAGAGATGCATCTGAGTGCAGGTCATTATTTAATTTTAAATTCTAATGAAGATAAGACAAGCACAGGGGATTTAGCATCTCAAAAAATGGGTCAATTACAATATGCAATAGTAAAAACAGCCAAAAATTTTCCTGTTGAGGTATTGGCGGATTTCAAATTCTCACTCATCACCCAAGGTAGCGAAAAAATTTCATTAAATAGCAGACATCTAATTTTTATTAAGGGATTGATGGATAGCTATGGTCAGCAAATTGTTAATGCTGGAAAAGAAATCAATATGAATTTGGGAGATGCAGTACGTTATCTTCAACAAGATTTACCTTATTTGGCTGATTATACTCTGACAAAAGTGGCGAATATTTCTAACAAATACCAATTAGAGCAAATCCGCAAAATGTATTGGCAGGCAATACAGAATGATTTAAAAACAAAAGGAGTCGATATGGATTCAGATAAACAACCAGCAATAAAAGCAAGATTATACATAGATATTGCTGCATTAACAGGTATAACTTATGCTTTTGCCCAATCTTTAGAGATTACAGCTAGACAAGCCAACAAAGGAGAAGATTATGTGGAAAGGGAGGTAAGTAAATTAATTGAGAAAGTTGATGATGCCGTAGCTTTCTGCTATTACGCAACCTTGGGAGATGACACAAAAAGAACCGTACAATCTCGACTTTACAATAATCCAGAAAGCTATTTTATCTATCAACAAGCAAAAAATATTCTAGATAAATTAAAGCTTAACGACAGAGAGATACAAGATGAAAAATCAAAGAAATATCTGATTTTGTATGCTGATGATGTTTTAAATATTTATCAGTATTTTAAAGAAAATGGATATTCTCAAGAAAAAGAATGGAAAGACTTGACATATCAACTAAAGCTTTCTCTTTACACTCGTTTTCCTGAATTAGTTCGTAAACAAAAATCAACAAGTGAGAAATAATTATGGCAACTGGACTCTCTAAAACTGATGCAAAGAATCCTCGCATACATTTTGATATTTACGCAATTTTTGAAGGCTCACAAGAACTTTATTTTGGGCATGAAGTACAGGTCAACGTCAATTTAGTTGAAACTGTTAAGCTCAAAATAAAAGATGATCTCTCTAGCGAACCTCGTTCAATCGAAAAATGCTACATTTCCCCAACTAAAAGAAAGGGAGTAGAAAGACGTTGCTTAATTTGGTCACCAGTAGCAACAGGTGAATTATTGGGAGATAAGCAAGACTGTGGTATTCCTAAGACCTGTGCTAAACCAGAATGTCCAATTTGTGCAGTTTATGGTGGTTTAGAACCAGGAAAAAAAACATTAATTGGTCGTGTGACACATGGTGGTGGTGTTGCAGTGCAAGAAATGTTTGCAGTAGAAAAGCAAAGAGCAATGCATCCAGCAATTATTTCTAATAATTTATCTAAAAAGGAAGAAAAGCCAATTCCCTTTAAGCGAGAATATAACCAACCAGGAATTCTTTACCCAGTCTCAAACCACGCATTGAGCATCACTGATAATGAATTTGCTGCTGTTGCTTACGCATTTCTTGATTCTTTACCGCGTATTGGTTCTGGAAACCCTAAAGGAATAGCTATTGCTGAATCACCCGACGACAGCCAACCTTTGCTAGTGGTAGATAGATATCTTGTACCAAAACGCAAACGTCCAGTTATATCACCAGCAATTACTAATCCTGAAGATGCGATCGCAGCATTTAACCGACTAGCTAAAAAATCAGGAGATACATCAAACTACATTCAAGAACAACACTTTGAACGCTGGATTGGTGACGCAGCTTTAGAAAAATTGCAGGAATATTCCAGTAACTTTGTGAATGCGGTTTTGCAGCAACAATAGATTATGTATTGCCTTCAAATTAATATTCAACCCACGGCAGCAATGACATTTCGCATTCTGCCTGGTTCCATCCTCAATATTGCTACTTATCCTTTTGTTCCACCTACAACTTTATCAGGATTTTTGCGAAGGTTAGGCATGATATATGCTGGATTTGGAATTCCAGAAACCCGCGTTAATAATGATAATCCACCATTTTATGCCTTACCTCAACGCTATTGTGCTTTAGGTGCATATCCAGTAAAAGGTAAATTAAGTGCGGTGCATCGTACATATCGTAAAGGAATGCGTGAATTTAATCATGATGCATTTTCGCGAATTTACCAAGACGGAAATCAAGCTTTGCAATTACACACTTGGGAATATTTAATTGCCGAAGAATTAGTAGGTTATGTAATAACAGATTCTCCTCAAGGATTAGAGCATTTTCAAGAATTAGTGGGTTATGGTTGCAAGCTAGGTAAAGAAGGTTTTGCAATTATTTCCCAAGTTTCAGAAATCATAGAGTTACATCAAGAAACTCTCTCCAAATATCCATCAACAACTGTACCAATAGAAAATCTCCTACAAAGTAATCAGTTTGTTAGTGGCTGTGATATTTATAACCTTTACCGCTATAAATGGTCAACAGATAATAATCCTTCTTCAGTAACAGAAGGCTTCTTAGATAATCAAGAAACGAAAGTAGCAGGATTTATTCCCTTTGCTACAGCCTATTTTCCAGATGATACAGGAAATCCTCCTACTTTAGAATATTTCACGAATAAAAATGAAATAAATATTCCTGTATCTTTAGTTAAATTATTCAAAGGAGAAGTTTATGTCTAAATCACAACGTGAATATCCCTTTAATTTCGGTCGAGTATTCTTTCCTGGAGAAAAGAACAAAATACCTGACCAAATTCTTTTTCAACCTCTCGGTAATCACGTAGGTAACGTTATTGAAATAGTTAAAAAATGGAGTAAAACTGATTTACCATCAGAATTGTCATTTGAAAGAGTTTTGGAAGCTGCAAAAATTCATGATATGGGAAAACCACAAAAGTTTGAAATTCAAGCTAAAACTTCTAAAGAAGGAAAATTCCAAGAATATATTTACTCTTTTAGAGGACATAGATATTTAGCCAAAAGTGACCAAGATGCTTGGGCAGAAGCGTTAGCTATTGGACATCACAATTTTTCAGTAGAAGATATATGCACTCAAATATATCAACTGAAAAAAGAGCAGAAGTATACTGATATTTTAACTAAAAGACCGCTTGTATATGCCTCTGAACTATACATTTTAGAAATGTGTGATCAGATAGAAGCTGAATTAGCTTGTCGTGTTTTTGAAGATGGAAATCAGGCTGATTCCCGTACTTTCATGGATTTTACAATATCTCCAGATGAGTCAGATAATACGGTATATTTTATTGAACCTTGGGTATTTGGTGAACAAAATTCTCTCGAATTAAGTTTTAAATCCTGGGTAATGCGACCTAGTGAAGTTAATAGAGAAGAATTAAAAAAATATATCAAAGATGATAAAGATCAGGCTTTAGGTAAAGCTTTAGACCGGATAGTAAAAAACTGGTGGAAATTAGAAAAAGGTCAACCACAAGAATTAAATACTAAAACTATAACTCTTAAAGCCTATCCTTCTGTTATTGAGAGCAAAACATGGACAGCAAAAGATTTTTACAAGCAATTGGGAGATTTTACACCTAATCCAATGCAAACAGAAATGTTTGAAGCTATTTATGATCAAAATGAAAATGCTAATAAACATCCAGCCGTTTTATTAAAATCTTCCACTGGTTCTGGTAAGTTCGAGTCAGTTTTGTTTCCAGCATTGGCATCAAGTTATCGCCTTATTTTACCTTTACCAGCGCGTAGTTTATTAGAAGACCAGAAAGAACGTGCAGAAAAATACCTCAAAAAATTTTCCATACTCTATAGAAATAGAGAAGTTTCTCTAGTTATAGATACAGGTTCACAGATGTCTCGTCATATTTACAAAAATGGGGAAGAAGTAAAACAACGAACTTCTAATCCCAGACGACATTTATATAAAGGAGATGTGATTCTCACAACGCTAGATAAATTTTTGTATCGGTACTTCGCCTTTGGTGATAGACAAAAATCATTTACTTTCCCGCTAAGAATTCATCAAGAAAAAACCCTTATTTGTTTTGATGAAGCTCATAGTTATGATGAGCTTGCATTTACAAATTTCCATAGCTTAGTTAAATCACTATATGAGGCTGGACGTTCGATTGTGCTGATGACAGCAACAATGTCAGAAAAATATCTAGAGCGTTTAGATTATCTTGAAGTAATAAATTATATTGATGATTTTGAAAAATTGAACAGACTCAAGCAATTTCAAGAAGAAACATTGAAACAAAAGTATTCCAACAAAAAAGCTTTTGAATGGGTTATTGATGTTGAACGAAATTCAGAAAATCCAGAGACATTTCAAAATGAATTTGCTCAAATCATTATTGGTGAATGGAATGCCAAAGCAAATTGCAGAATTATTGCAGTAGTAGAACGGGTTACAGATGCAGCAGCAGTTTATCAACAAGTAAATAATACTTTAGATGACAATAAAAATGCATCAGGAAGGTTATTATTTCTTTATCATGGTAGAATTGCCGACCAACTTAGACCAGATATATATAAACAGATTCAAGAACATGATTCTAAAAACCAACCTTATATTCTCATTACAACCAGTGCTATAGAAGTTGGATGTGACTTGAATGCTGATGTGCTGATCTCCGAAATTTGCCCTCCAGAAAATCTCATTCAACGTGCGGGACGCTGTAACCGTAAAGGTAATATTTCAGATGCAAAAGTCATTTTGATAGGTAATTCTATTCCTGATTTTGCCAATAGCTTGGATGAGTCAGGATGGCAAGAGTATCAAAAAATTCTAAAAACAATGCAAGAATTTGATACTCAAAAAATTTCTGAATGTATTTCTGTTATTAAGCAAGTTGATGATTATCGAGTCGTCGAACTTTTTTCAATGCTACATGATTATGTATATAATGCAGATTTAACTTGTAAGCACGCTCATGAAAAAGGCTTAATTATAACTCGTAGCTGGACACCATCTGCAACCCTCGTTTACAAAAAAGGTAGTGATAAACCTCATACAATTACAGTACCTGTAGATCGTTTAATCAAAAAAAAGAATGAAGATAATGATTTTGCAAATACTTATGCACTAGAGTACAGGTATAATCAAGAAACTACACGTCGAGAATTACGAGATTTAACTTGGGGTTATGCTTACTCAAAAGATATAGTAATTCAAATTCATAAAAATAATGAAGGTGCGGGGCATTATGATGGGAAAGATGAGTATGAATATAACCCAGATTTAGGTTTTATCGAGTTGCCAGGTGTATTTATTAAACCCAGGAAAAATAATAATGAATTTGAAGAAAAGTTGCTTTACAAGGACACTAAGAATAAATCAGTAATTATCAGATACACAAAAGCTTTAAAGACAGTAGTATATTAAGTTTTGTCATTATTTACCACAGTTTCATTTTCAACCTTGTCTCCGAATTTGCCATCTACCTGAATTTATTCCTGATCAGCAGAAACTACTACGCCTTATTTCTCACTTTTTTAGTTTTGTATATAGCCATTGCGCGAGGACTGTGCCTCTCATACCTCATACCCACCGTGAAACACTATCAACAACAACCAAACGCTTTCCCTAGCGAATATCTGAATAATTTATGGGGAGAAATTCAAGCTTGTCGCTATTTTTCTACTAATAATCTCAACCGCGATTTTTTCGGGACTAAAGGATTCTCTGTAGTATTCAGGCGATCGCACATTCCCACTGTAGAACAAAAGTTTCCCTATTTCAAATCATACCTCGATTTGGCTCTGCAACCGGGTTGTAATGCATTTTACCTCAATCCGTTACAACTGAAGGAAGGTTCCCGTGTAGACCCGCACATTGACCGCTCGTTGCGTTCTTACTGCAAAACCATTGAACCGCCAGCCGTTGTCAGCGTTCTTTATGTGCGCTTACCTGAAAATATGGAAGGAGGAGAACTTGTACTCAAGTCGCATAAACGCCAACTGGGACAAATTAAACCCCAAGCAAACACTTTAGTTTACTTTCAAGGTGATTTAACCCACTCCGTCAATGCTGTGAAAACTCCGGGAAATCGCTTGAGTTTAGTTTGTGAACAGTATAGTTTGAGTGAAGCAGAACTCGCGGAAATACCAGAATTTACTGTGGAATCAAGAATTGGTCAGTCCACAACCAAAAAACGCAAGTAAATTTTTGACCTTTAAATCCAAACCCAATTACGAATTACGTTCGCGCAGCGTTTCCGCAGGAAATATTACGAATTACGAATTATTAAAAATATGCCTCATAGTTTAGTTCTCAACCTACTTCCGCAATCGTCTATCCCTTCTGGGTTTCTCACAGGTAGACATTTGCACGCACTATTTTTGACCCTTGTTAGTTCTGTAGATCGCACATTAGGCGATCGCCTACATGATTCTACCGCAGATAAAGCCTTCACCCTCTCACCCCTGCAAACTAATTTCGCGTCTCAGGGAACTAGGGGAATATCTAAACTACAACACTCACATCAACAACCCATATCCGCCGGAACGCCTTGTTGGTGGCGCGTTTCTCTTTTAGATGACACACTATTTAGCCAACTTACCCAACTATGGCTGAATCTTAACCCCAATCATCCTTGGCATCTTGGCCCTGCGGACTTATATATTACCAGCATTCAAGGCACACCCCAATCTAGCCAACCTTGGGCAAATGCCTGTAGCTACACTCAATTATACGAGCAAGCCAGCGAAAGCGATCGCACCATTGACTTTATTTTCTCCACACCAACCGCCTTCCGCCAAGGAAAATTTGACACCACCCTTCCCACCAGAGAATGTGTTTTTAATTCCCTGCTTTCCCGGTGGAATAAATATAGTGGAATTGAATTTCCCCAAATTTCCATTGAGTCAATCTTTCCCTCTTTTGTCAACATTCGCACCGAAATTTTAGCAGACTCCCGCAGCAAATTTATTGGCATTGTCGGAGAAGTTACTTATCGCATTTTAGGGGAAATTGAACCAATACAAATTAAGCAACTTAACGCTTTAGGCGAGTTTGCTTTATATGCAGGTGTGGGACGGAAAACACCAATGGGTATGGGGATGATGTGGCGACGACATTAACCACAACTTCAACCAAATTATGAAAAATACTGAATATATCCAAATTGCAGCGTTGAACCAATACGCCTATTGTTCTCATCGCTGCTGGCGGATGTTTTGTGCTGGCGAATTTACCGATAATCAATATACAATTGAAGGTACAGCTTTACATGACCGAGTTCACACCACAGGCGATATTGATAAAGAAGATACTTGGCAAATTCGAGCCATTTATTTGAAGTCAGAAAAATATAAACTCATCGGTAAATCTGACTTAATTGAAGTCGTCTCAGGTGAATATTATCCCATCGAATACAAACGGGGACGTAAAGGTGAATGGGATAACGATGAATTGCAAGTTTGCGCCCAAGCATTATGTTTAGAAGAAATGACAGGGCAAAATATCAACATCGGATATATCTATTATGCTCATTCCCATCAACGACAATTAGTCGAGATTAATCAAGAACTCAGAGAAAGTGCGATCGCTACTATTGCAGCAGTCACAAATTTACTCGAAACAGGTAAAATGCCACCACCATCTTACAGTAAAAGGTGCAAAGGTTGTAGTCTTTATTCGCAATGTTTACCCAAAGCATCTGACAAGTTAAGAAACTATCAAGAAGCCAATTAACTTCAGGTTTGTAACTTGGTAGAAAATACAGAACCTCACCCCCAACTCCTCTCCTTAGCAAGGAGAGGGGAGACTTTGACGAAAGTTAAAGGCGGTTTTAGGTCAAAAACTAGAAGAATTTGGATGTTACTTAATTCAGATTCCTAAATCAAATACACCTTTGCAAATTATAACTCTTGTGGGGGAGGGCAAAGATGCCCGCCCTGGTATGTCTCACCGTCAAACTGATAAATTTTGGAGAAAATCATGGGAACAGTTTACGTTACACAAGAAGATGCCTATATTGGTAAAGTTGATGAAAGTCTGAATATCAAAGCTGATAAAAAAACAGTTTTAGATGTACCTCTGATTAAAGTTGATGGCTTAGTCATCATGGGGAGAGCTAATATTTCCCCTGCGGCTATTTCTGAACTGATTAGCAGAAAAATTCCCATTACTTATCTCAACTTTAATGGAAAATTTCTCGCCAGTTTAGAACCAGATATGGGGAAAAATATTTTCGTTCGTAATGCTCAATGGAAAGCCGCCGGCGAATCAGCACAAGCACTCCATGTAACTCAAGGTTTTGTTAGAGGAAAACTCAAAAATTATCGCCAGTCTTTATTACTAGCACAACGCCGTTATGATCTAGATTTAAACTCTGGTATTACTCAATTATCTCATGCGATCGCCTCCCTAGATCAAGCCAAAACAATTAATTCCATCAGAGGTTATGAAGGTGCTGGAAGTGCAGCATACTTTGGCTGTTTTAATCAACTAATTCGCGTCGATAATTTTAGCTTTTCCACCCGCAACCGTCGCCCACCCACAGATCCGGTAAACTCGCTTTTGAGTTTAGGTTATTCCCTACTGCGTCACGATATCCAAGGCGCATTAAATATGATTGGTTTTGACCCTTATTTAGGATACCTGCACACAGAGCGATATGGTAGACCTTCGTTAGCACTAGATTTAATGGAAGAATTTCGACCTTTAATAGTAGATGCTGTAGTTTTATCTACCATTAATCGCCGGATGTTAGCACCAAAAGACTTTATTACTGAACCTGTTAGTGGTGCGGTTTCACTTACTAAAGAAGGATTGCATAATTTTCTGCGATTATATCAAGAAAAGAAACTGAGTAAATTTAAGCATCCCGTGATGCAGAAACAATATACCTATCAAGAATCCTTTGAAATTCAAGGGCGTTTCCTCGCTAAATATCTCATGGGAGAGATTGAAAAATATCCACCTTTAGTAATGAAATAACTCCCTACTCCCCATGTTTGTAGTAATTTCCTACGATATATCAGAAGACAAGCGCCGCACCAAAGTTCACAAGATTCTCAAATCTTACGGACAGTGGATGCAGTATTCTGTATTTGAGTGCGACTTGACCAAGACTCAGTATGCTAAACTGCGATCGCGCTTGTCTAAAGTCATCAAACCCAACGAAGACAACATCCGCTTTTATTTTCTCTGTGCTTGCTGTCAGGGAAAAGTCGAGCGCATCGGCGGTGATATGCCAAGAGACACCACAGTATTTTTTGCCTGAGTTTTGCGTCAACCAGTAGGTGTTTTTTTGAACATTGGAAATTTTCCGCCTGAAATCCTTACCTTATCTGGCTTTGAACCCTCTCACACCTAAATTGAGGTTGACGCAAACTCCTAAACCCATGCTATCAAAGCTTTTGAGCTATTTTAAAAATGTCACTCTTGACAACCCAATCGCTGAAAAGCTATATTCGTTTTAGATTGACGGAACAGTACCTTGAAAACCAAATATATCAACGCTTTCAGATGCGGGCGGTTCCAATTACTAATAATCCCTATCAGGGATTGAAACACTAAATAATAAAAACCTTGCAGTGCTTGGTGCAAGTTCCAATTACTAATAATCCCTATCAGGGATTGAAACATGACGTAACTGATGTTGAGTTTAAATCATCTGTTGTTCCAATTACTAATAATCCCTATCAGGGATTGAAACTTGCCAATGCAGTGGAACCATCGATTAAAAGCCTACTCGTTCCAATTACTAATAATCCCTATCAGGGATTGAAACACGCTATCAACTAAACCTGCCGCCGTCTCCAGACTCGTTCCAATTACTAATAATCCCTATCAGGGATTGAAACCAGATTTTCCCCCTGAAGGATCACAGAGTTGAGTTCCAATTACTAATAATCCCTATCAGGGATTGAAACAACTGTAGACGGCATAGTTGGCACGAAAACCCTCAAGTTCCAATTACTAATAATCCCTATCAGGGATTGAAACGAGCATCATTTCTTGGAAAGAAACGCAATAGATTGTTCCAATTACTAATAATCCCTATCAGGGATTGAAACTAAATCTGATTAACTTCGGGCATCTGCTGTGATGCCGTTCCAATTACTAATAATCCCTATCAGGGATTGAAACTTCCTGCTTCCAGCACTACTGGTATTCCTAGTTGGTTCCAATTACTAATAATCCCTATCAGGGATTGAAACGATATCAATCTGTGCATCAATTAAAGTGCTAGAGTTCCAATTACTAATAATCCCTATCAGGGATTGAAACTTTAGCCCCAGTTGGGAGAAAAGTTCATTAGGTTCCAATTACTAATAATCCCTATCAGGGATTGAAACCTAGGCGTGGCAAATACAACCGCGCTGCTAGGGTTCCAATTACTAATAATCCCTATCAGGGATTGAAACATTGGCAACATTCAAGTAATAAGAAAGAGACAGCAGTTCCAATTACTAATAATCCCTATCAGGGATTGAAACCAACATTGATAATACCCAAAACTATTCCCTCCGCGTTCCAATTACTAATAATCCCTATCAGGGATTGAAACTTTAGTGACGCGATCGCACAACTCTTTTAAGGGAAGTTCCAATTACTAATAATCCCTATCAGGGATTGAAACAATAGCTCTTTCCAGTGCATCGATCCTGCTTCCTAGGTTCCAATTACTAATAATCCCTATCAGGGATTGAAACAATTGAGCAGTGGCAACAAGATACTGACTATCCTTGTTCCAATTACTAATAATCCCTATCAGGGATTGAAACTTCTAGAGCAATTTGTCTTAGCGAATTTTCTAAGTTCCAATTACTAATAATCCCTATCAGGGATTGAAACTTATGATATTGCATTTTCTTCGCTAACTTGTTTTGTTCCAATTACTAATAATCCCTATCAGGGATTGAAACGTTAGGGACTTTCAGTAACTTGGGTGGTAGTGGTGTTCCAATTACTAATAATCCCTATCAGGGATTGAAACTGATCGCTTTAAGAAAAAGACGATACTTCGAGCTATTTCGTTCCAATTACTAATAATCCCTATCAGGGATTGAAACTTTGCTTGAAATTCTTCAGGCTTGATAGAAGTTGGTTCCAATTACTAATAATCCCTATCAGGGATTGAAACTCTTGGGTGCTATAGCTGTGACTCTACCCTTAATAGTTCCAATTACTAATAATCCCTATCAGGGATTGAAACAGTTTAGCCGCATATCTATGACTTTGTACGCTGACGGGGCGACAAACAAGTCTAAAAACAAGACAGTGTAAACAATGTAACGAT